>JBFKGZ010000015.1:0-29367 GCA_041633075.1 Candidatus Deferrimicrobiaceae bacterium
AGATCATCGAAAAGGTGAAGGCGTATCTCAAGGATCACGACACGAAGGGCCTGGAGTTTCCCATCATGGCTCCGCCGGACGCGATGCGATTCTCGCTGGAGAGAATCCGGGCGGGAAAAGACACGATTTCCGTTACCGGGAACGTGTTGCGGGATTATCTGACCGACCTGTTTCCGATCATCGAAATCGGCACCAGCGCCAAAATGCTCTCCATCGTGCCTCTTCTGAACGGCGGCGGACTGTTCGAGACGGGAGCCGGCGGCTCGGCGCCCAAGCATGTCCAGCAGTTCGTGAAGGAAGGGTACCTGCGATGGGATTCCCTTGGCGAATTCTCGGCGTTTTCCGCATCACTGGAACATATCGCGAACACGACCAAAAAGGAAAAAGTCAAAGTGCTGGCGGAGACGCTGGAACAGGCGATCGCCAAGTTTCTGGACAACAACAAGTCGCCTGCGCGGAAAGTGGGCGAGATCGACAACCGGGGGAGCCATTTCTACCTCGCGATGTATTGGGCACAGGCATTGGCCGGACAGGCCAAGGACAAGGAGCTGCAGGCACGTTTTGCCAAAGTGGCGAAACAGCTGGAAGAGAACGAGGATAAAATCAATCAGGAGCTGATGGGTGCCCAGAGGAAACCGCAGGATCTGGGCGGCTACTACGATCCGGATCCGGTAAAGACGGCAAAAGCGATGCGCCCAAGCGCAACCTTCAATGCCATCGTGGACGCGATCGCATAACGCCGGCCTTACCAGCCGCAGCGGGCGTGGTACTCCTGGAGACTTCGGACCGTCCCCCGCCCTTTCCGGATCGCCTCGATCCCCTTCGCCGCGGCGATGGCGGCGGCCGTCGTCGTGATGTAAGGGACCTTGCTCGCGATCGCCGCCTTCCGGATGTACGAGTCGTCGTAGATGCTCTCCTTCCGGGCGGGAGTGTTGACCACGAGCTGGATCTCCCCGTTCTTGATGGCGTCGACGATGTTGGGCCTCCCCTCCTGAAGCTTGAGGATCGGTTCGGCGGGAACGTCTGCTTCCTGCAGGGACAGCTGTGTTCCTTCCGTCGCCACGATCCGGAAGCCCAGCGAAGTGAACAGCCGCCCGGCTTCGACGGCGCCCGCCTTGTCCGCCCCGGCGACGGTGATGAGGACCGTCCCCGACAGGGGAATGGCCTGGTAGGCCGCCTCCTGGGACTTGAAGAACGCCTCGCCGTAGGTCTCCGCCATCCCGAGGACCTCCCCGGTGGAGCGCATCTCGGGCCCCAGGAGAGGGTCGACCTCGGGGAACATGTTGAACGGAAAGACCGCCTCCTTGACCCCGAAGTGGGGGACGGGCCGGTGGGCAAGGCCCAGGTCCTTTAACTTCTCCCCGAGCATCACCCGCGTCGCCAGCCGGGCCATCGGGATGTTGCACACCTTCGAGACGAGGGGGACGGTCCGGCTCGCCCTGGGATTGGCTTCCAGGATGTAGACCGTTTCCCCGGCGATGGCGTACTGGATGTTCATGAGCCCGATCACGCCGAACTCCACCGCAATCCTCCGGGTGTACTCCTCGATGGTCGCGACATGTTTCGGGGCAAGGGTGATGGGGGGGATGGCGCAGGCCGAGTCGCCGGAATGGATCCCCGCCAGCTCGATGTGCTCCATGACGGCCGGGACGAAGGCGTCCGTCCCGTCACAGATCGCGTCCGCCTCGACCTCGACGGCGTCCGGCAGGAACCGGTCGATCAGGACCGGCCGCTCGGGGGAGATCTCCACTGCCTTCGCCAGATAGGTCCGCAGGTCCTCCTCGTCCAGCACCTTCTCCATGGCCCTGCCCCCCAGGACGTAGGAAGGACGAACCATGAGCGGATAGCCGATGTGCCGGGCGATCGCGAGCGCCTCGTCCAGGTTGGAGGCCATCCCGGACTCCGTCTGGGGGATCGCGAGCTTCTCGATCCGCATGCGGAAATGGTCCCGGTCCTCTGCCAGGTCGATGACCGCCGGCGGGGTCCCGAGGATCCGGACGCCCGCCATCTCCAGCTCCGAGGCGATGTTGAGCGGCGTCTGCCCCCCGAACTGGACCATGGCTCCCTCGGGCTTCTCCTTTTCGTAGATGGCCAGGACGTCCTCCACCGTGAGGGGCTCGAAGTAGAGCTTGTCGGAGGTGTCGTAGTCGGTGGAGACGGTCTCGGGGTTGCAGTTGATCATGATCGACTCGTACCCCGCCTCCCGCAGGGCGAACGCCGCGTGCACGCAGCAGTAGTCGAACTCGATCCCCTGGCCGATCCGGTTGGGGCCGCCCCCGAGAACGAGGATCTTCTTCCGTTCGCTGGTGGGCACCCGGTCGGGGCCGTTGTAGGTCGAGTAATAGTAGGCGGCGTTCTCCACCCCGCTCACGGGGACCGCGTCCCACGCCTCGACCACCCCCAGGGCGGTTCGCTTCTTACGGATCGCCGCCTCCGGCACGTTGAGGATTTCGGCGAGGTACCGGTCGGCAAACCCGTCCCGCTTGGCCCGGGCGAGCAGGTCGTCCGGCGGGAAGCCTCCCTTGTGTCGCAGCACCTGTTCCTCGAGCTCCACGAGCTCCTTCATCTGCCGGATGAACCACGGCTTGATGTGGGTGCGCCGGTAGAGGTCTTCGACCTCCGCCCCCTTGCGCAGCGCCTCGTACATGACGAATTGGCGCTCGCTCGTCGGTTCGACGAGCAGATTCAGAAGCTCCTCGAGGGAACGACGGTGAAAATCCTTCGCGAACCCCAGGCCGTACCGGCCGATCTCGAGGGACCGGATCGACTTCTGGAATGCCTCCTTGTACGTCTTCCCGAGGCTCATCACCTCGCCCACGGCGCGCATCTGGGTGCCGAGCCGATCCTCCACCCCGGGGAACTTCTCGAAAGCCCACCGGGCGAACTTGACGACCACGTAATCCCCGGAAGGGGTGTACTTCTCGAGCGTGCCGTCCCGCCAATAGGGGATCTCGTCGAGGGTCAATCCGCAGGCGAGCAGGGAGGAGACGAAGGCGATGGGAAATCCGGTGGCCTTGGACGCCAGGGCGGAGGAGCGGGAGGTGCGGGGGTTGATCTCGATGACGACCACGCGGCCCGTGGCAGGGTCGTGGGCGAACTGGATGTTCGTCCCCCCGATGACCTCGATGGCGTCCACGATGTCGTAGGAATATTTCTGAAGCCGGTCCTGGAGCTCCGGGGCGATGGTGAGCATCGGCGCGGTGCAGAAGGAGTCGCCCGTATGGACCCCCATGGCGTCCACGTTCTCGATGAAGCAGACCGTGATCTTCTGCCCTTTGGCGTCCCGGACCACCTCGAGCTCGAGTTCCTCCCACCCGAGGACGGACTCCTCCACGAGAACCTGGCCGACGATGCTCATGGAGAGGCCCCGGGAGACGATCGTCTCGAACTCCTCCAGGTTGTAGGCGAAGCCGCCCCCGGTTCCCCCGAGCGTGTAGGCGGGGCGGATCACGACGGGGAAGCCGATCCTCTTTGCGACCTCCTTCGCCTCCGCGAGGGTGTGGGCGATTTCGCTCCGGGGCATCTCGAGGCCGAGTCGGTTCATCGTGTTCTTGAACTCCTGGCGGTCCTCGCCGCGCTTGATGGCGTCGACGTTGACCCCGATCACCTTGACGCCGTATTTCTCGAGCACCCCTTCCCGGGCCAGGGTGGAGGAAAGGTTGAGCCCCGTCTGCCCCCCGAGGTTCGGCAGGAGGGCGTCGGGCCTCTCCTGTTCGATGATCTCCGTGAGGCAGTCGACGGTGAGCGGTTCGATATAGGTGGCGTCCGCCATGGCGGGGTCGGTCATGATCGTCGCGGGGTTGGAGTTGACGAGGACGATTTCGTACCCGAGCTTCCGGAGGGCCTTGCACGCCTGGGTCCCCGAGTAGTCGAATTCGCAGGCCTGGCCGATGACGATCGGCCCCGAGCCGATGATCAGGACTTTCCGGATGTCGTCGCGCTTCGGCATTCCCTCTCCCTTTTCGGCAAGTAGAAGACCTCGAATCGATCCCCCCCGGGAATATACCGCATTTTCAAAAAAAGGGGACGCGACAAACGCCATCGCATCGGATGAGAACGCCGAACCGGGCCCCGGGAGGGGACATTCCGCTCTATCCCACCGTAACGGTCATCCCGGAGGGCCTGAAGAGGGAGAAGATCCTTCGTGACGAGCTTCCCGAGAACGGGAATGCCTGTCCTGCACCGGCGGCAATCATCCCAACTGCCGACAGATCCCTGTTGAATCCGCTGCACGCTAAATTTGCGCGGATTGCCATCAAGAAGAGCGGGTCCGGGCCGCGCTCGCACCAGGAGGCGATTTCGGAAGCGCTTATCTCTTTTTTTTCGGAGGCGCCCGCTTCTTCCCTTTTCGCGCGGCGGCCTCCCTCGCCCAGGACACCAGCCGCTCGTCGTCCTCGACGATCTCCTCCGGTACCTCGTAGTACGACTTCAATACCTGCTTCTCGCTCGGCGCGAAGGGACCCATCCCGCGACTTCGGTACTTCTCCCGCGTCGTCTCGTCGGTCTTGAAGTAGAGGCGCCCGTCGTAGACGATGCCGAAGAAGTCCGCCCCCAGGTAGACGCCGTGGCCGCCGAACATCGACCGGCAGCTTATCCCCTCCAGGGACCGCAGCTGGTCGAGCACGAAGTCCCGAAACGAGTCTTCTTTTTTCTTTGCGCCCATGACGGCAAGTCCTTACCGGAAGTCAGCCGGGATGACGGGCCGCCTCCACGATCGCCCGGATCGCTTGCGGGTTTACGGAAGTATCGATAGAGCAGCCGTTTGCCAGGAAGAACCTTTCCTTCCCCCCGAGCAATCGTCCTTCCCACACGTGGTTTTTCAGAAACGGGCCGGTCCTTCGGTTGACGATCTTGTGGTCGATGCCGCCCATCACGCACCGGGTGATCCGCTCCTTCACGGAAGCAAGGGAGGGACCCTTGGGGCCGCGGTCCCACCAATTGAACACGGTAACCGGGAAATCGAGGCAGTCGTCGAAATACAGGTCCTCCCCGTGAATGTGGGCGACGTTCATCCTGCCGCGCCCCGATACCGCTTTCAGGACCCGGCGCGCAAACGGTTTCACGAAGCGCAGGAATTGCTCCCGGCTCATGAACTCCCGGGACGCCGGAACGGACAGGAAGATCCCCGCCGAACCGATGTCGAGGGACCGCAGGCTGTAGGCGATCAGATTCTCCGAGATGACGTCCAAAGCGTCGAGCACGGCGTCCGGCTCGTCCTCCATCAGGGGGACGATGTGCTCCCCGGCCAGGGCCCGCTTCAACGTGTGCCAGGGATCGAACACAGTGTCGAGAAAGTAGGCCTTGTCTTTCAACTCCGATCCGATGACCGCAAGCGCCCGGAACTGTTCCCGCCAGGGGGATCGTTCCACGTCGAAACGGGTGAGGCGCCGCAGATCCGCCCCGGAACGGACGGCGTCGATCCCCTCCGGCATCGGATAGAAGTAGTCGTTCATCACCTTGAGGAAATCGAAGTCGTAGTGATGGAAATAGTCGAGCGCCAGCCGGGCGAGCCGGGCCCCTTCCCCGTGCTGCACGCCGAAGTGGTACCAGAGGGAAAGCGGGGGTCGGTCCGTTTCATCGCCTCGCAGAACGCTGTCGACGAGCTCGATCTTGTTCCCGCCGGATCTCTCCATCATTCGTCCCGTCCTTTGCTCGTTTTCGCTATCGTTTCCGGACGCGGGTTCCGTCCTCGATCTGGTCACTCGGGTGGGTGATCACCGTTTCCCCCTCGGAAACGCCGGAGACGACCTGGGCGACCAGGCCGTTGCGGTGCCCGACTTCCACGGCCCGGCGCTTCGCCTTGCCGCTTCCTGGTGCGAACACGGCCCACCCGTCGCCGTACCGGAAGAGTGCGCTGGCGGGAACCTGGAGCACGTCGTCGCCTTCCCAGAGAAGAAAACTCGCCTCGAGGCGGTAGCCATCGCCCAGCCGCTCCCAGAGGGCGGATGGCGAGGTGATGTCGGCGATGACGAGCACCCGCTGCTCCTCCACGCCCAGCGCGGAGATTTTGGTGAAGCCGGCGGGTTCCACGGTCCGCACCTCCCCTTCCAGCGGAACGTCTCCTCCCCATCGATGAAAGAGCACGGGGGTCCCCGGGCGGATGCGTACCGCATCGGTGGACAATACGTCGACTTCGACTTCCAGGGCGCGCGGGTCTCCGATCTCGACCAGGGGCCTGCCCGCCTCCACTACCCCCTCGTTCTTATGGGGGATCCCCAGCACCCTCCCCTCCACCGGCGTGCGAACGGCGACGCTTTGGGTCAAACGTCCTCCCCCCTCTCCCCGGGAGTACAACAGCCGGGTGCGTGCCGCCTCCAGGTCGTACCGGGCTCCCTGAACGGCGAACTCGGAGGAAAGACGCGCCGACCGGGCCTGCCGTGCCTCCGACTCCGTCCGTTCCCGCTCATCCCTGCTGGCGAAGCCGGACTCGTTCAGTTTTTTCGTGCGCTCGAATCTCGCCTGCGCGTAATCGTCGCCGGCGGCCGCCACCCTTGCGTTTTCTTCCGCCGCGGCGAGCGCCGCCTTCGCGGCTTCCACCATCGCCTTCGCTTCCGCACGGCTCCGGGTATCCAGAACCGACGGGCGCACCGGCTCCAGCTGCGCCACGACCTGGCCGCGGACGACGTTGTCCCCCACGTGAAAACCGATGCGGCGGACGTACCCCGTGACGGGTGCCGAGAGGACGAACCGGTCCTTCACCCGGGTTTTCCCCTCTTCCTCGACCGTGACCTGGAGCGGGCCGCGCGTGACCTTGGCGATGTCCACGGGAACGGGCCGGGGGATCAAGCCGTAGGTGACGGCCAGGACGACCGCCGCCGCGACCGCGAACAGGAGAACCCACCTGCCCCAGCGCATCGTCGTTACTCCCTGGCCTTCAGGACCGCGACGAGGTCCAGGCGGAAAAGTTTTCTGCGCATCGAGAGCGCGGAGATGCAGGTGGAGAAAAGGACCACGGCGGCCGCGAAGGCGTAGGTGTCCGGCTCCAGGACCAGGGGAACCCGGTAGAGATCCGACTGGAGGTTCGCGGCGATATACCCGCACATGACCCGCCCGAAAAGAAATCCGATCGGGATGGCCGCCAGCGTGAAGGCGAAGATCTCTCCGAGCAGGATGTAGGAGATCTCCCCGCGCGTGTACCCCAGCACCCGTAGACTCGCCAGTTCCCGGCTGCGCTCGGAAAGGGCGATCCGCGCGCTGTTATACACCACGCCGAAGGCGATCGTGCCGGCAAGCACCGTGTTGATGAAGGTGAAAATCAGCAGGGACTCGCCCAGTGTGTCGTAAAAACTCCGGATGGCGTCCTGCCGGATGACCGTCCCCGCGACGCGGGGCATGCCCTTAAGCGTGGCGTAGACCGCGGGCCGGGACTGTTCGTCCACGGAAAGATACGCCCCCGAAATCGCGTTTCCCTCGCGCAGAAGTCGGTTCAGGGCCGAAAGTTCCATGTAGGCGGACACCCCGACGTACTGTTTCGCGAGGGAGGCCACGGGCACCGTCCTCACCGGCCGGCTCCCTTCGAGAACTTCGACGGTCAGGAGGTCCCCGGGGCGAATGCCGAGGATGCCGCCGAGATGTTCGGTCAGCACGACGCCTTCGGGAGGGATCGCCACGGGGTGCAACGCCGTGTCGAGGACGCGATGCAGGCTGCTCCCCGCTTCGATCCCCTGGATGGATGTCCGGTAGCTGCGGTGCTCGAACTTCAGGCGGGCGGAGACCGACCGGAAGGGCTCGCCGTACTGGACGCCCTCGAGGCTTCCCAGCTCGTGCAGGGATCGTCGGGACGTGGGATCGATGAAGGTCACGGCGAGGTCCTCTCTCTGGGCGATGCGGAACTGGACGTCCACCATGAAGTCTAACGCGTCCTCCTGGAAATTGCCCACCATGAGAATCGCGATTGCCAGGGAGATCCCCACCACCGAGAGGAGAGACTTGACCGGTCTTCGCCCGATGTGCCGGGCGATCATGCGGGCCGGATGGGACAGGAGGCGCTTGAGTCCCAGGCGCTCGATGGCCGTCTCCCGGTACTTCTCGGGCGGCTCCGGGCGCATCGCCTGGGCGGGAGGAAGCAGGGCGGCCTTTCGCACGGATTGCAGCGTGCCGAGCAAGGCGGCGGCCGCGCTCACCAGGGCCGCCGTCAGGAAGACGGGGGGGCGCAGCACGTACGTAAGATACGGAAACCGGTAGAACTCCATGTAGATTCCGCTCAAACCCTTCCCGAGCCAGATCCCCGCCGCCACCCCGCCGCACACCCCCGCCACGACGATAAGCAGCACCAGCTTCGCGTAGTGGAAACCGATGGCCGTGTTCCCGTACCCGAACGCCTTGAGGACGGCCACCTGCTCCCGCTGGATGCCGACGAGCCGGCCGATGACGATATTGAGGAGAAACGCGGCCACTCCGAGAAAGATCACGGGGAACATTGTCGCCAGCGTCCCGAGCTGGCGGAACTCCTCGGAGAGGTAGCGGTGAGAGACCTGGTCTTTCCGGCCGTACGCGCCCAAGCCCCCATACGTTCCCAGGAGGGCGTCCAGGCGAACGATGACATCCTCCGTCGAGGCGGCGGGGGCCAGGGTCAGGGCGACGTCGTTGAACGCCCCTTCCATGTCGTAGGCGCTGGCCAGCGGCCCCTTTGCCATCCAGAACACGCCGTAACGCTTGTAGTCCGGGAACAGGGCGCCCGGGCTGATCTGGTAGATATGCTCGGGGGAAAGGGCGACCCCGACGATGGTCAGCTCCTTCCGGCGCCCGTTGATCACCGCCCCGAAGACGTCGCCCGGAACGAACCCGTGCGCTTCCGCGAACGGCTCGCTTACGATCACCTCGTCGTCCCGTTCGGGGTCGACCGTCCTTCCCTTTCGAAGGTACAGCCGGTTCAGTCCGCCGCCCCCTTCGGCGGGAATCGAGGTCAGCTGACCTCTCACGGGATCGGCGAAACCGGGGATGTCCAGGTTTGCCGAAGCGACGACGCGGGTCTCGACCTGGTCCACGCCCGGGATCTCCCGCACCCGCTGCGCGAGCCCTTCGGGGGCCCGCGTAAGGGAGGCGAAGACGTCGGCGAATCGATAGTCCCGGTAATAGGTCGCCTGGGTGAGCCGGAGCGAGTCCAGCGTGCTCACGGACATGAGGAACGTGGCGACACCGCTCACGATCACCAGGGCGATGGCCACGGCCTGGCTCTTCATGCCCCACAGGTCGCGCCACAGTTTTCTGTCGATCGATTTCAACGCTTCACCAGTGGAGGTCCTTCGGAAGTTTCTTGTCGGGGTTGCGGTACGTTTCGGCGACGCTGCCCGAGCTCAGGCGAATCACCCGATCCGCCATGCGGGCGATGTCCGCGTTGTGCGTGATGACCACCGTGGTCGTTCCCAGCTCCCGGTTGATGCGTTCCAGGGCCTCGAGCACCAGGATCCCCGTGGAGGAATCGAGTGCCCCCGTTGGTTCGTCGCACAGGAGCACGGCGGGGTTCTTGGCGATCGCCCGGGCGATCGCCACGCGCTGCTGCTCCCCGCCCGAGAGCTGGGCGGGGAAATGGTTAAGACGTTCCCCCAGACCCACCATGGCAAGCGCGTCCTCGGGATTCATCGGATCCTCGGCGATATCGGTGACGGCCGCCACGTTCTCCTGCGCGGTCAGGCTCGGGATAAGGTTGTAGAACTGGAACACGAATCCCACGTGATGGCGGCGATACTCGGTGAGCTCCCTCTCCGTGGCCCGCGTGAGGTCCTGCCCGCGGTACGACACCTCCCCTCCGGTGGACGTGTCCAGCCCCCCGAGGATGTTGAGGAGGGTCGATTTTCCACTCCCGGACGGCCCCAGGAGCACGACCAGCTCCCCGGCGAACAGGTCCACGTCCACCCCCCTGAGGGCGTGCACCTGGACTTCCCCCATGTCGTAGATTTTCGTGAGGCCGCGGGCCCGGAAGACCATCTCCCCCGGAGGCGAAGCCGCGATCTGTCTGGCGTCCCGCATGTAACCCTCCCCGCGTCGACGGGTCGTCGCCCCCGGTCTATCTGACGTCCATCCCTCCGAAGAAGAGATGGGCCAGCCATCCCGCCACCGGGGGAAAGAAAAATGTGGTGGCAAGCCGGACGAGGGTGAATTTCCAGCCCAGGATTCCCACCTCCATCGGAAGACGGGCGACCGCCCAGAGGGACCACCCGGTGAGAAAGGCGACCATCGTCCCGACCCCCGCTCCCGCACGAAGCAGTCCGGCCACGATGGGGAGACTGACGTACGGTCCCCCGGGAGAGAGGCCTCCGGCCACCGTTCCGATGAGGATGCCCCGGATCCCGGACTCCGCCCCGACCCATTTCGCGATGAGTTCGCGGGGAAGAAGGACCTGGACCATCCCCGCCACGATGAACGCGAACAGCAGAAGCGGAACAATCTCGAGTATCATCCCGGATCCGGACCGCAATCCCTGCAGATGCTCCCCCTCTCCCCGCGAGTAGCCGAGTGCAAGCAGGGCGACCGCCAGCAGCCCCATCACGACCGTTGGGATCACCATTCTCGTTCTCCTCTGTTTTTTTTCCACCGGCAGACCCTGTCCCTTTCTTCCGGGAGGAACGCGCCGCCTACCCTATCTTCCCGATCGCCTTCCCGATCGAGTAGGCCTTGCCGAGGCTGTTGCCGATTCCGTGGTACCTTCCCGCCTCCGGGGAATACACGATCGGTTTCACCTTTTCGATGTCGGGAAGTCCCTCTCCGCCGAGTACGGATTCGTCCGCCTTGACATCCACGATTTCCCCGATGAACTGGGTGTGCAGGCCGATCTCCACTGCCCGGAGGAGACGGCATTCCAGGACAAGGGGGAACTCCCCGACGTAGGGGGCGTCCACGAGGTCGCTTCTGATGGGGGTGAGCCCCGTCGCGGCGAACTTGTCGGTATTTCTTCCGGAGGCGATCCCGATGTAATCGGCCTCCCGGCAGTGGGCCTCGGAGGGGACGTTGACGGTGAAGGCCTTTCGCTCCACGATATTGCCGTAGGTGTAGGTGGCCTTCCGGAGAGATACGGCCACGCACGGGGGATTCGAGCAGCAGATCCCCCCCCAGGCGGCGGCCATCACGTTGGGTTTTCCCTGCTTGTCGTACGATCCCACCACCCACACCGGGGTGGGGAACACGAGGGTCTTCGCACCGAACGATTTTTTCATGGCTTTTGTCCCCTTTTCCTTTTTTTCCCGCCGCAACCCTTCCCCGGCAAACCGGCCCGCGGTCGGTGGGCGCTACCCTCCCGCGAACACCTTCGCCACGATGGCCTGCGCCTCCTCCTGGATCCGGCGGAGATGCTCCATCCCCAAAAAACTCTCGGCATAGATCTTGTAAACGTCCTCCGTGCCGGAAGGACGCGCGGCAAACCACCCGTTCTCCGTCACGACTTTCAGGCCGCCGATGGGACTGTCGTTGCCCGGGGCGTTCGTGATCATTTCCCGTATCTTCTCCCCCGCCAGCTCGGCAGCATCTATCTTGCTTGCCGAAAGCCGGGAAAGCATCGCCTTCTGGTTCGTCGTGGCGGCGGCGTCGATCCGTTCGTATACCGGCTCCCCGAACCGCCGGGCAAGATCGGCATACTGTTCGGCCGGGTCCTTCCCGGTCGTCGCCATAATCTCCGCCGCGAGAAGGTCCATGATGATGCCGTCCTTGTCGGTCGTCCAGACCGTCCCGTCCCGGCGCAGGAAGGAGGCGCCTGCGCTCTCTTCCCCGCCGAAGCCCAGCTCCCCCTCGAGGAGTCCGCTCACGAACCATTTGAATCCCACGGGCACCTCGACCAGGCGGCGGCCGAGCCCCCCGGCCACGCGGTCGATCATGCTGCTGCTCACCACGGTCTTGCCCACCGCCGCATGGTTTGCCCACTCCGGGCGGTGCGAGAACAGGTAGGATACGGAGGCGGCGAGGTAATGGTTGGGATTCATGAGACCGGCGGTGCGCACGACGATGCCGTGCCTGTCGTTGTCGGTGTCGTTTGCGAAGGCCACGTCGAACCGGTCCTTGAGGGCGATAAGCGCAGCCATCGCGTGCGGGGAGGAGCAATCCATCCGGATCTTCCCGTCCCAGTCCAGGGTCATGAACCGGAATGTCGGATCGACCTCGTCGTTCACGATTTCCATGTCGAGCCCGTACCGGTCGGCAATCGGCCCCCAGTAGGCCACCCCCGATCCTCCCAGCGGATCGACGCCCAGATGAAGTCCGGCCCCCCGGATCGCCTCCATGTCCAGGACGGAGCCCAGGTCCCCGACATAGGAGCCGATGTAGTCGTGCCGGTGCGTCGTCGATGCGGAGCGGGCCTTGCCGACGGAAATCCTTTTTACCCCCCGCAGATGGCCTGCCAGCAGCCCGTTCGCCAGCTCCTCGATCCGGCGGGTTGCGTCCGTGTCCGCGGGGCCCCCGTGCGGGGGGTTGTATTTGAAGCCCCCGTCCTCCGGCGGGTTGTGCGACGGGGTGATCACGACGCCGTCGGCCTGCCCCGTCTTTTTCCCCCGGTTGTGGGATAGGATCGCATGCGAGATCACGGGAGTCGGAGTGTACCCCCCTTCCCGGTCGATCATCACCTCGATCCCGTTGGCCGCCAGCACCTCGAGCGTGGTGAGGAACGCCGGTTCGGAGAGCGCATGCGTGTCCATTCCCAGAAACAGGGGGCCGGTGATCCGCCGCTCCCTTCGGTAGAGGCAGATCGCCTGGCTCGCGGCGAGGATATGGGCCTCGTTGAAATCGCACCGGAGGGAGGACCCCCGGTGTCCGGAGGTGCCGAAGGAAACCTGCTGCTCCCGCACGCCGGGATCGGGACGTTCCGTATAATAGGCAGCCACCAGGCGGGCCACGTTTACCAGCATCGACTTGGGGGCGGGCTTGCCCGCCAGCGGGCTCACGGTCATAACTTGGGATCCTATATACTTATTATATTTAAAGCTTTATATCCCTCATAGCAAGATAATACTTTAAGTGATGATCGGTTCGTTACCCGCCGGGATCTTCCCCCGGAAACGCCTCGAACCGGCAGGGGCGGGCGATGTCCGTGTCCGGCAGGATCCGCGCGAGAAGGGCGCGCAGCTGTCCGGCGGCGGCGGGGAGCAGCGCCGCTCCGGGATGTCGGACGCGGGCGGTCGCGATGAGTCCGCGCATCCGGTAGATTTCCTTTCGGATCCCCAGGCCCGGCTGCTGCTCGAAGACGATCAGCGGCAGAAAGCGCCGGTAGAGTTCCCAGGCGGCATCCATCCGTCCCCTGCGCGCTTCCCGGACGATCGCCACCAGAACCTCGGGGAAGGCGAAACCGGTCATGAAGCCGCTGCTTCCCCTTTCCAGGTCGAACATCCCGTAGAGGGCCCCGAGTCCCGTGAGGACGGGGACCTTCCGGCCCTTCATTGCCTGAACAAGCGCGGAGATCTTCTGGGGAGTGGGAGGAGCCTCCTCCTTGATGCACCCCACCTGGGGAATCTCGTTCACCAGCCGGAGCAGCAAGGGAACCGGCATGTGCACCTCCGTGGAGGCGGGGTGGTCCTGCACCACGATCGGCAGCGAGATCCCGCCGGCCACCTGCCGGAAAAATTCCAGGATCTTCTCCTCGCCCGGCACGGGCTCCCGCGACGGGGTCACCATCACCGCATCCGCTCCGAGCGACTGGGCCATCCGGCTCAGGTCGCGCGTCGCGGCCGTCCCCCTGTGGCTCGTACCGACGATCACCGGGATACGTCCCTCCGAAGCGGAGACCGCCGTGCGGATGAGCTGCTCCCGTTCCTGGTCCACCAGCCGGTTCGACTCCCCCAGGACGCCAAGGATCGTCACGCCGTCCACGCCGATGTCCGCCATGAATCGGACCACGCGGGCGAACGAAGCGAGATCGATCTTTTCCTCCTCGTCGAACGGCGTCACGAGGATGGGGTATACCCCCTCGAAGGACAATTCCTTTGCCATGGACAATACCTCCATCGACGTGCGACCGGCAGGCCGTAAGGCGTTCCGTGAACGAATCCGGGGGTCAGTATAATGCAATCCGGTTCGGTTTTCCCCGCCTTTCCCCTGTATAATTGGCAAAAGAACCAGACGGCGTTCCTTTACTTCAGATAGAAGCGTCCCGGCGGAGGTGGCGATGAAAGCGATCCGTGTACACAAGTATGGCGGCACCGATGCGATGGCCCTGGAGGAAATCCCCCGTCCGAAGCCCCCGGAAGGACATGCGCTCGTCAGGCTGAAAGCGGTCGGCGTGAACTTCATCGACATCTACCAGAGGACGGGGCTCTACCCCGTCCCGTTGCCGTTCACGCCCGGCAACGAGGGGGCCGGCACGGTCGAGGAAATCGGACCGGGGGTAACCGAGGTGGCTCCGGGGGACCCGGTAACGTACTCCGGAGCTATCGGTTCCTACGCGGAATACGCGGTGGTCCCTTCCTGGCGGCTTGTCGCCATCCCCCAGGGGCTCGATCCGGAAACGGCGGCCGCCGCGATGCTTCAGGGGATGACCGCCCATTACCTCACCCACGACACCTATCCGCTGAAGCCGAAAGACACCTGCCTGGTGCACGCGGCAGCCGGCGGCGTGGGCCTCCTCCTTGTCCAGATGGCCAAGCGGCGCGGAGCCCGGGTGATCGCAACCGTCTCAACGAAGGAAAAGGCCCGGCTGGCAAGGGAAGCGGGCGCCGGCGAGGTCATCCTCTACACCGAGAAGGACTTCGAGTCCGAGCTGAAGCGTCTTACGGGCGGGGTCGGGATCCAGGTGGTCTACGATTCCGTCGGGCAGGCAACCTTCGAGAAGAGCCTTTCCTGCCTGGCTCCCCGAGGGTACCTGGTCCTCTATGGCCAGGCCAGCGGTCCCGTTCCGCCCTTCGACCCGCAGATATTGAACACCCGGGGGAGCCTCTTCCTGACGCGGCCCACCCTGGCACACTACACGCGGAACCGGGAGGAACTCCTTTCGCGGGGAAACGAGGTTCTGGAATGGACGGCCAAGGGAAAGCTTAAGGTGCGAATCGGGGAAACCATTCCCCTGGCGGAGGCGGGAGAAGCCCACCGGAAGCTGGCGGGCCGCGAGACCACGGGGAAGATCCTGCTGGTGCCGTGAACCGGGAGGGCCGTCGCCCCGTTAGATTACGAGATTGAACAGGAATCCCACGACCAGAATCCCCATGCCGACGACGCCCGCGAAGGTAACGATCAGGCGCGTCTTCAGCACTTTCCGGAGGATGACCATTTCGGGCAAGGACAGCCCGATGACCGACATCATGAAGGCGAGGGCGGTTCCCAGGGCGGCCCCTTTCCCCAGCAGGGCTTGGACGATGGGGATGATCCCGGCGGCGTTGGAGTAGAGGGGGATCCCCAGCAGGACTGCCAGCGGCACGGACCACCATGCGCCCGACCCCATGACGGAGGCCAGGAAGTTCTCCGGCACATACCCGTGGATGCCGGCGCCTGCGGCTATTCCGGCAAGAAGATAGGGCCACACCTTCCCCACGATGTCGCGGACCGCATCCAGGCCAAGACGGAACCGCTTCTCCCACGGCATTCCCTGCTCTTCAGGAATCGCGCCTCCCTCGGCTTCCGCGTTCGCAAACACCCACTCCTCCACGTATTTCTCCATGCCCATCCTGCCGATCGCCCACCCCGAAGCCATCGCGATCGCAAGCCCCATCCCGAGGTAGATCGCGGCGATTTTCCACCCGAAGAGTCCGTACAGAAGGACCAGGGCGACCTCATTGACCATGGGAGCGGAGATCAGGAAGGAAAAGGTCACCCCGAGGGGGACCCCGGCCGTCACGAAACCGATGAAGAGGGGAACCGCGGAGCACGAGCAGAAGGGGGTTACGGTCCCGAACAGGGCGGCCATCCCGTTCCCCGCGAATTCCTTCTTTCCGGCGAGGAATCCCCGGGCACGCTCCGGGGTGAAGAAGGAACGGACCACCCCGACGACGAACACCACCAGGATCAGCAGCATGAGAACCTTGGGAGCCTCGTAGAGGAAAAATTCCAGTGCGGAGCTCAGGTGCGTCCCGGGGGAAAGGGGGAAAAGCGAATAGGTTACCCACTTCGCAAAGGGGGACAATTCCTGGTACACGAGCCACCAGGTCGCAAGCGCCAGCAGGCCGGCGGCAAAATACCATTTGTATTCCCGCGCGCCCGTTACGATATGAGAAGCGATATCACTTCCTCCACTGTCGGCACCCGCCCGGAGATCTTCACCTCATCGTCGATGGCCAACGCAGGGGTGGTCATCACCTGGAATTTCACGATCTCCCGGATGTCTTCCACCTTGGATATGGCGGCATCGATCCCGGACTTCTCCAAGGCCTTACGCACGATTTCGGCCATCTGCGTGCACTTGGGGCACCCGCTTCCCACGATCGCGATCTTCATATGTCCTCCCGATCCCGCAAGCGCACGGGATGACCCCCCGGCCCCCATATTCTTATATATATATTTATATATACTACACCCCGGTGATCCCCGAAAGGGATCCAATGAGTTTTCGTCCCTCTTACGGTTCCGGGTACGTCGACTGCCGGCGAGAAGAGGAGGAGGAAGGCTTTCGCGATGCGGCCTGGCCGCGTTCAGCAGGTGCAGAACGATTTCGACCCCCCGATCCAGCTCCGGATGACATAGGACGCGCAACCCACGCCAGGATTTACGGAGAGAGCGTCACTCGGGCAGTTTTTGGCGCACGCCCCGCACTCCATGCACACCTCCTTGTCCAGGATCCTGGCCTTTCCCCTTTCCACGGCGAATACCCCGTGGGGACATACCGTTTCGCACATCCGGCACCCGACGCACGCCGCCTCGTCCAGTCGCAAGGTGGCGACACCTTCGATATACCGCAATCCTTCCATATCGTCCGATCTCCCCGGATCGTCTTCAGCCGGTGAAAGCCGACCCGATCCAAAGAACCCCTGCCAGGGCCGCCGCTGCCGCCTGCAGGGGAATTGCCCGTCTCATCTCGCTCTCCACCCCGGAAGGCGAGGTGAACGGGGTCGCCCCGGTGTAATTCATGGCGGCGAATGAGGATATCGCAGGGAGCCCCAGGAGGAGAGCCAACCCCGGGAGCACACCGAGCCCCCCCCACCAGACCGCGACCGTGCAAGCGGCGAAGAATCCCCCCACCAGCCCCCCCTTGCCGGAAAACGCCCGGCCGGGAAGCCAGGGCAAGAGAACCGGGGTGACGACAGCGCCGCCCAGAATCCCGGCAAGCCATACCCCCGACGCCCAGAGTCCCCGGTGCCAGGCAGCCGACGGGGAAAAAACCTGTGGACCGACCCCCGCGAGGAGGAACAGCACGAGGAACGCCCACGCCGACGGCTTGAGAAACCCCACCAACTCCACCGGCGTGAGGGCAAGCCGCTCGAACAGGGGAAACGAAACGCGGCGCATCTCCGGGGTCGCCTCCATCCCCTGATCCAGGAAGCGGCGGATATCCCGCGCGCGCACCGGGCCGTATACCACTGAAAATCCGCATTCCTCACGCACCCGATGCGCCGCCACCCCGGTCGCGCCGAGCTGGGGGAGGATCAGCCTGCCGTGATTCACGACCGCGGCAAGCCGGGTCGTTTTCACCCGGCGGACAACTTCTTCGGTTCCGAAGGTCCCTTTCCCCGCCGCGCACCATACGTTTATGCCGTCGGTCTCCAGAACCAGAATCCAGGCGTCAAGACCTCCCAGCTCCCCGCGGAGGGCATCGAAGGTCATCTTGTAGTTTGCCGTGACCAGAACGGGAGAGGCCGATCCGGGAGTTCCCGCGGCATACAGGCCCGGCTCGAGGCGGTAGCGATGCCTTCCGATTCCCCACCGCATTCTCCACCGACCCCACACGTCCCTCGCAGTGAGTCTCGTCTTTGCCCGGGGAACCGGACCTGCAGGCGTATCCGTCCAACCGTCAAGGAACGCGGCCGTATCCACCTTGCCGGATTTCGCAGGTCCGGACGATCCACAGCATCCCGACCCGGTCGATCCCGGCGGGGCACCCTTCGCATCGGATTCCGCCCTCAACGATACCCCTTCCCTTTTCGGGTGCCGCAACACTCCCGCAAAACAGCCTGAAACTTCTGATTGGCGGGGTCGATCGATCGGCTTAACAGGTCCAATGCCTCCACGCACGCCTTCCTTTGGTTTTCCGGCACTACCTTCAGCATCTCGGATGCGACGGTTGTGCACTCCCTGTCCAAGGTACGGTACAGTTTCCGTCCCGCCCCGGTCAGGGTAACTTCGACGAGCCGTTTTTCCTTCGGATCTCTCCGTCGCGCGACCAGGCCGTCCCGCTCCAGCCGATCGACGATGCGGGTCAGCGTGCTCTGGTGCAGCCCGACTTGCCCCGCAAGATCATTCATCGACCTGGGCCCGGCGTCCAGGGATTCCAGGGTATAGAACTGCTGGATCGTGAGCGGGCCGCATGTCAGTTGCCCCCGCAAGAGCTGGTTGGTGAACCTTGCCAGTCGCGTGAACGACCTGCGGGCGGAAAGGATCTGTTCCGAGGGACTCACGATCACCCCTTGCGATCGGATATGGCGTTACGGCCGTAAACTCTTGCTAACAGCATTATATGCTAACAGCATATGTAATTTCCGTCCGTTGTCAAGAAGAAAATGGTGGGAACAAGAATCCCCGGCGACGGAGGATGTATCCTCCTCCCGGATGTGGCGGTCGGCTCGTTGGTTCGAAATGCGGAATCTGACCCCGGGGGGGCGTCATTCGGGCAATCTTGTCCCTGCCGCCCTCAGGCGGCGGCCTCGGCGTGTATGACCGGCAGCTCGAGCAGGTCCTTTCCCCGCAATACGGCAAGTTTCATTGCGGCCCCGAATTCTTCCTCCGCCAGACGTCTGTGGATGTCGTCCACGCTGCCTACGCCCTGCCCGTTCAACATCACGATGATATCCCCCGGAAGGACGCCCCCTGCGGCCGCCGGAGCGTCGGGATCCAGCGATACGACTTCCACCGCGGTGTCCAGGGGGAGGTCATGATATCGAACCAGTCGCCGGTCCAGGGGACGCTGCCGCGCGGAGATCCCGAGGTACCCGCGGCGAACCCTTCCGTGTGTCAGGAGCTGGGAGATCACAAACCGGGCCGTGTTGGCGGGTATGGAAAAACCGATCCCCTGGGCGATTGCAATGATGGCCGTGTTGATCCCCACGATGCGCCCCCGCGAATCGACCAGCGGTCCACCGGAATTTCCGGGATTGAGCGGAGCGGTGTGCTGGATAATGTTTTCGATCAACCTGCCCTCCCGGGTCCTGAGGCCCCTTCCCAGCGCGCTGATCACCCCGGTCGACACCGTGGACTGGAAACCGAAAGGGTTCCCCATCGCGATGACGAGCTGCCCGGCGCGCAACAGGTTGGAATCACCGAGAGTCGCGTACGGCAGACCTCCTCCCTCCGCGCGAATTACCGCCAGGTCATTGGGGGGATCCGAGCCGACGAAAACAGCTCCCATTGCAGTGCCGTCCGTGAGAGTCACACTGAGACGATCCGCCTTTTCCACTACGTGGTGGTTCGTCAGAATGTAGCCGTCCGGCGCGACAAGCACGCCCGATCCGGCTCCCCCCGGATCGGGGACGGTATTCGGAACAGTCCTTCCGACGGAAATGCTGACGACGGCGGGTCCGACGGCATCCACCACGGTAATCACGGCTTTCGAGTAGGCGTCGAGGAGATCGACGTCCGGCTGGTCCGTCGCACCCACCGCGCAACGACCGTCCTCCCCTTCCCGCTTGCGGTCCTCTCCAAGCAGTTGCAGGGTATTCCAGGGTGTTTCCCTCATGAGGCACCTCCCCTTGCTTCGGGAATTTTCTTCCCAGTGGTTAGATGCATCTTTCCCTGCTGGTTTTTCCGCCTCGGGCTCCGGGACGGTCCGGAGGAAGTTGCGTCCCGCGGGAACTTTTCTTGCGTAACCGGTGTCGAGCGTTTACCCTCGTACCTCAGGAGACCTTTATGAAGAATATACTGACCCTGGCTACTCTCCTCGCCGCTGCCCCCGTCCTGGCACAGACCCAACTGACCATCTACAACCAGAACTTCGCTACCGTGAAGGAGCGGCGCACGATGGACCTTCGGGAGGGGGAAAGCGAAGTGCGCGTCACCGACATCACCGCGCATCTGGAGCCGGATTCGGTGATACTGCGTGATTTGTTGGATCCCGACGCCATCCGGATTCTCGAGCAGAATTACGAGAGCGATCCCTTGAGCCAGGGGTTATTGCTGCGCAAGTCGGAAGGCAAGGTGCTCGATTTCGAAGTCGCCGTGCCGCAAACGGGGGAAACGAGAATCGTCAAGGGAAAGGTCCTGCGCAGCGGGTATGTTCCGCATACCTCGGCGTTCCAGCGGTTCGGACAGCAATATACCATGACGCAGCAGATATACAGTCAGCCGCAGGGAGGCGGACAACCGATCGTGGAGGTGGATGGCAAGATCCAGTTCGGTCTGCCGGGAAAACCGATATTCGACGCCCTGGACCCAAAGGCGTTCTTGAAACCGACCCTGTTATGGCGGCTGTGGACCGGGGCGGCGGGCAGGCACGAGGTGGAGTTTTCCTATCTTACGGGAGGGATGCGATGGGAGGCCACCTACAACGCCGTCGCGCCGGAAAAGGGCGACTCGTTCGACATCGTCGGCTGGGTCACGCTGGAGA
Source organism: Candidatus Deferrimicrobiaceae bacterium (assembly GCA_041633075.1). Taxonomy (GTDB): domain Bacteria; phylum Desulfobacterota; class Deferrimicrobia; order Deferrimicrobiales; family Deferrimicrobiaceae; genus CSP1-8. The sequence continues at coordinate 20,597 of JBFKGZ010000015.1, forward strand.
ACATGAGCGGCAAGGATTTCGGAAACGCCAGCGTCAAGCTCATGGCCGGCGACGTGGCGAGGGCAAAACCGGAGGGTGAGCGGCTACGGGACTTCGGGGTGCTGGAAAGCAGGTCGGCTATTGCTCCTTCGGAGGTCACGGAGCGGGCGTTCGAGGAGTACCATCTCTACACACTGCCACGGCCCACGACGGTGCTGGACCGCGAGATCAAGCAGGTGGAGTTCGTCCGCGCATCCAGTGTCCCCGCCAGCCGTATCTACGTCTACGACGGGTTCCAATTGGACCGGAAGTATCGGGGGTGGGATTACCACAGCATCCGGACACGGCCCGAATACGGCACGCAGTCAAGCCCGAAGGTCTGGGTCATGCTCGAGTTCCGGAATTCGGAGAAATCGCACCTCGGCATGCCACTGCCGAAGGGCAAGGTGAAGATCTACCGGCGCGACCTGGACGGCCGGAACGAATTCATCGGCGAGGACAGGATCGACCATACACCGAAAAACGAAACCGTGCGGCTATACACGGGCAACGCCTTCGATCTTGTCGGGGAACGGCGCCAGACGGATTTTCGACTGGATACAAACAAGCATTGGGCGGAGGAAACGTTCGAGATCAAGGTGCGCAACCACAAGAAGGAAAAGGTCGAAGTCCGGGTTGTCGAACACATGTATCGCTGGATCCAGTGGGAGATGAAGTCGAAGTCGATGCCCTTCGAAAAAACCGACGCGCGAACGATCGAATTCCGCCCGAAGGTTCCCGCCAACGGCGAGGCCGTCATCACCTATACGGTCCACTATTCCTGGTGACGGGGAGGGGCCGGGAGCCGGGTGGGAAACCCGTATGCCGGAATCCCGCTCTACCGCCCGGCCTCCGGAACAAGAAGGGGTGCGCCTACCCTCTGGTACGGATTCCCCTGCCAGTCGACTCCCCGAACGAGCAGCCGGAACGGCCGGGACGGAATCCGGCATGTTCCGACGTATTCCCCTTCCGCGGCGTACGGGTCCTCCGGAGACAGGGAGAGGGCGGCAATCCGGCTCCCCTCGGAGGAGATGAATGCGAACTCCGCGGTCCGGTACGGTCCGGCCATCACAATCCGGCACGTCCGTTCCGCTCCGGCCCGGATCGGACCCTTGTCGGAAACGTATCTCTCGTGCCCGGGGCGCCCGGACAACGTTACGAAGCGAAAATCGATCAGAGAAATAATCTTGGCCGGGCGGGTGCCGGGAGCCGCCCCCTGCCGCACGGTGAAGGCGTAATGCCCCTCCCCCTTGACACGAAGCGTCCAGAGGCCGGGCTCCGGCCGGTCGACGGTGACAAGTACCATGTACCGGTATTCCTGGAACTGCACGTTCGCTTCCTTCCCCGTCAGCGTCCTCCCGTCCGGGCGGATCACGTCTACGAAATCCTTGCGCTGCGCCCCCGCAAAGACCGAGAGCCGGCGTGACCCTCCCTCCACGGGAAAGGCAAATGCAACGTCCCTCTCCTCGAGAACCCCGTAGGAAAGAAAGATCGCTTCCCGCTCGAAGGGAATCATGACGCCAGACGTGCGGAACTCCCCGGGGGCCCAGAAATAAAAGTCTCCACCGGTCGAAGAGGACAACCGGTAGTAGTCGAGGTTGATGGAAAGAAGCCCCCGCCGGTCGATGGACGGGGACCTCGTTTCTCCTTGCCCGCCCGCATCGTCTCCCCGCGGTTCCGCCGATGCCGCAAGGAGCGTAAACCCCACGATCGCCGCGATCAACAGGGAGAAAATCCCTTTCGCTGCCGCCGGACGCTCGCCCCGGAATTCTCGCATCCCTCATCCTTCCTTCGAATCCCCGACTGGGAGACCACTGTTCTCGGCAAAGGATATACCAACCATCGCCGCCGTAGTGCAGTCAGCCGGAGGAAAATGATACACTCGGAAGAACACGATCATGAGCGGAAACGTCACCCTCCCCTTCTGGCTTGCCGCGCTCCTCTTCCTTTTCGCCGCGTGGGCGGCGGTGTACCGCCTGCTGATTCCGAGCGTCCGCTGGTTCCTTCGCCGGCGCGTCAACCTGGTGATCGAGGAGATCGGGAAGCGCCTCCACCTGGAAATCCGCCCGTTCTCCCTGACCAAGCGGCAGGTGCTGATCGACCGATTGATGTACGACCCGAAAATCCTGGAGGCGGCGGCAGCCCACGCAAAGACGAACAACATGCCGCGAGCCGTCGTGATGGCGGAGGCCGAGCGGTATGCAAGGGAGATCGTCCCCTCTTTCAACGCGTATGCCTATTTCCGGGTCGGCTACTGGGTCGCGAAAAAGACGGCCGGGATTCTCTACCGGGTGCGGGTGGGCTTCACGGACGAAGCGGGGCTCTCCGCCGTCGACCCGCATTCCTCCGTTGTCTTCGTCATGAACCATCGCAGCAACATGGACTACGTCCTCGTGGCCTATCTCGCGGCGACCCGTACCGCCCTGAGTTACGCCGTCGGGGAATGGGCGAGAATCTGGCCGTTGCAGACGCTCATACGGTCGCTCGGCGCCTATTTCATACGAAGGAACTCCGGGAACCCCCTCTACCGCCTCGTGCTGGAACGCTACGTTGCCATGGCTACCGAGGGAGGCGTCGTGCAGGCGATATTCCCGGAAGGCGGTCTTACCCCGGACGGGTCGCTGCGCCGCCCGAAACTCGGCCTTCTCGACTACATGACGCGCTCCTTCTCCCCCGGAGGGGACAGGGACATCGTCTTCATCCCGGTGGGAATCAACTACGACCGCACCTTCGAGGACCGCAGCATGCTGGTCTCCCAGGACAGGGAGGCCCCGAGAAAACGCTTGCCGTTCGTGATCCTCACCTCGCTGCGATTCCTCCTCCACAACCTTCTTCTCGTGATCCGCGGCCGGTGGTACCGGTTCGGCTACGCCTGCGTCAACTTCGGCTCGCCCGTCTCCCTTGCGGAGTACTGCCGAAGGCGTAGCGTCGACTTTCGTTCGTTGGAGAAAGAAGAGAGGTTCCGGGAGGTGGAGAGGCTGGGCGGAGAACTCATGAAAAACGTCGGGAAGGTGATGCCGGTGCTGCCGGTCTCCCTCGTGGCGACCGCGTGCCTGAATCTGGGAGAGGCCCGCTGGAGCGAGCTCGATCTGAAAACCGAGGCCCACCGGCTGCTCGCCGCGCTTGCGGCGGGGGGCGCCCACATCTACATCCCCCGCAAGGACCACGATTACGCCGTCGACGTCGGGTTACGGATGCTTACCCTTCGTCATTTGGTGGAGGAAACGGAAGGGCTCTATCGCGTCAACCCGGATCAGGTCGCCCTCCTGCGATACTACGCCAACTCCATCCGCCATTTGTTCCCCGCCCCGCCTTCCCACGCCGCAACCAACCTTACCGTTTGAGCTCTTCGATCAGAATATCCCGCAGCGTCTCGGCGATCGGGTACGGCCCTGTCTCCAGGGCTCTTTCCGCGCATTCCAGCGCCTCTCTGCGCTTGCCTTGCAGCCTCAGGACGCTGGCCTTGCTCGTCCATGCCTCGGTGCAATCCGGATGCACGCCGATGGCCAGGTCGTAGACCACGATCGCCTCAGCATACCGTTTCGCGGTCGCGAGAACGTCGGCATCCCTTACGTACTTGTCGGCGAGATCTTCGGGGTCCATCGGGTTATCCGCGTCCTACGAATCCCGGTGGGCGGCGTCCGCGGCCAGCTTCCCCAGGAATCCTTTCATCTTCCCGAGGACCTCGTCACATCCCGTGACGCCGTGGCGGTCCTTCAGGACTTCCGGATCGCTGTACCCGACCCATACCGCACCGTTTTCGTCCTCCCACACCAGCATCTTCAGGGGAAGATCGATTCCGACGCTCTGCTCGCACATCATCAGGGGAGTACCCCCTTTGGGATTCCCGAAGATCAGCACCTCGGTCGGGCGCAGCGGCATGCCGACCGTCCTCGCCCCTTCGGCATGATCGATGCGGTTGAACAGCTTCATTCCCCTTTCCTTCGCCAGGCGATCGACCCGATCCGCGGTTTCCTTCGCTGCGAAGGAACTCTTCACGGTAACCAGACCTTCTCCCGCGGATGCCGCCGGGACCGCAAACAGGGCGAACAACAGCAGGTAAATCGGCATTCTGCGCATGTCACCTCTCCCTCCGGGAAACGAAGTTTCGTGTCGCCAGCCTCCGGAAACGTCCTCCTCCCGCAAAGGCCTTCCCCCGTATCCCGCTATTAGATGCCATATCCCGAAGAAGTTTCCCGTCGAACCGCGGGCAACTACTCGTGGCCCAGGACGGGGTGCGGCTCGTAGGGATCTCCGAGGACCTTCTGTTCCTCCGCGGTGAGTTCTATCTCGAGGGCCTTGACCGCCTCCTCGAGATGTTCCATCCGGCTCGCGCCGACGATCGGGGCCGTCACGCCCGGTTGATGCAGGAGCCAGGCGAGAGCGATCCGGGCCATGGAGGCCCCGCGTTTTCCGGCGAGATCCGCGACGCCTTTGACAACCGCCTGATCGCCCGGGCGGACGTACATCTCCTTCTTGTATGTGTCCGTGCGGGCGCGGACGGTGCCGCCGTCTTCCCCGGCGGATGGCGATCTCGCGAGGAGCCCCCGCGCCAGCGGACTCCAGGGAAGGATGCCGATCCCCTCCTTCCGGCAAAGGGGGATCATTTCCCTCTCCTCCTCCCGGTAGACCAGATTGTAATGATTCTGCATCGTGACGAACCGGCAGGTGCCGCGTTGGTCCGCAGCGCCCAGCATCCGGGCGAGCTGCCAGGCATACATCGAGGATGCCCCGATATAGAGCGCCTTCCCGGAGCGCACGATGCCGTCGAGTGCATCCAGGGTTTCCTCGATCGGCGTGGAGGGGTCGAACCGGTGGATCTGGTAGAGGTCGACGTAATCCGTCCCGAGACGCCTGAGGCTGTCGTCGATCGAGTGCCGGATGTGCTTGCGGGAGAGACCTTTCTGGTTGGGATCGTCCCCCATCTCGCCAAATACCTTGGTGGCGATGACTACCTTGTCCCGGCCCGGCCCGAAATCCTTCAGGGCCTTCCCGAGGATCTCCTCGCTCCGCCCCCGGGAGTAGACATCGGCGGTGTCGAAGAAATTGATCCCGAGCTCGAGGGCCCGGCGGATGAAGGGACGCCCCTCTTCCTCCTCGAGCACCCACTCCCGCCAGCTCTTCGCGCCGTAAGTCATGCAGCCCAGACAGATGCGGGACACCTTCACGCCGGTCGGGCCCAGATTCACGTATTCCATCCTTCGCCCCTCCCTCCTCCAGCGGACGACTCGCGGGAGTCGGTTGCTAGCGGTTCCCGATCAGCGGAACGATGAGTTTCGGGTTCGCCCCCGGAACAATGGTAACGGTTTCCACCCGGTCCACGCCGAGGGGTTCGTTCACAAAACGGAGCCGGTGGTCCCCCACCGGAAGTTCCAGGGAGGAAATCGGCGTCACGCCGAGATACCGTTCCCCCTCGTAGACTTTCGCCCAGGGAACGGCCTGGACCACGGTAAGCGTCCCCGTCTGCCGCGTGAGCGCGATCCGGAAACGGGGAAGCTGCCCCAGCGCGTCGGCCGAAACACGGCTTGTGACGTATCCCGCTTTACGGAAAAACACCGTCTTACCCGCCAGCGGAGCGGTATCCAGGCGAAATGGCGTCAAGCCGAGAGACGGCCCGTTTTCTACCCCTACCGAAACGCCTGCCGGGTCTGTCTCGATCCACACCGGGCTGCGCTTTCCGGGCAATAGACGGTTCTGACCAACGTCCCCGGACCGGGGTCTGGACCGGGACGGCGGGGAAACGGGAGGAGACACCGGTGATTGCGTTCCGACATCCGCCTGTCCTGCCGCCTTGGAAGGTCCGGACCCGCCGGCAGGGGAGGCAGTCACCACGGGGAATGTTTCCTTCTCCGCCGGGCCGGATCCCTTCCACCACATCACCCCTCCCACGGATGCCGCCACGAGCGCCGACGTCACGCCGATTTTGACCCCGCGTCTTCCCATCATTCCGTACGTTGCCCTCTTCTCCCGGATCAGGCCCGCGTCGCCTGCCCAAGGAAGGACCGTGTCCTCCTCTTTCTCCCCCGCCCCGGGAAAAAGGAGATCCCAGAAAGCGAAAAGGTCGGTTCGGGAAACCGTTTCGGGGATTGCCCCGGCGATCGCCTTCGCGAAGGCCCCTGCGTCCGGATACCTGCCTCCCTTCCCCTGCGACATGCTTTTCCGCAGAATTCCCGCAATCGCCGGGGGGAACCGGTCTTCGGGAAGTCGTTCCGCGTCGTGCTCCCTCAACCGGGCAAGAATCTCGTCTCGCCCCTCGCCGTCGAAGAGCCTCCCGGGGAGGAAGAACTCCGCGGCGATCACTCCGGCGGAGAAAAGATCCGAGGAGATGTCCGCCTCCTCCCCTCTGGCCTGCTCCGGAGACATATAGGAAAATTTCCCCTCCCAACCTTCCAATCGTCCCTCTGCGGCGTGCCATCCCCGCGCGATGCCGAAATCGGTGAGCTTCACTGCCCCTCCCCGCGACAACAGGACATTGCCGGGACTTACGTCCCGGTGGATGATTTTCCGGGAATGCAGGTACCCGATTCCGTCCAGCATTCCCTCCACCCAGCACCTCCAGACGGGGAGGGGAATGGGAATCGACCGGAGGCGCATCTGCGCCGCCGCCTGCGCCATGTTCCAGCCGTCGACGAACTCCATGACGAGGTAGTAGGAGTTTCCCCGCTTTCCGAAGTCGAAGACCGGAACGAGATTCTGATGGGAGAGAGATGCTGCGATCCGCGCTTCCCGGACAAACATTTCACGAAAGCGCGCGATCTCCGTGAGGCGGGGGTGAATCACCTTCACGGCCACGTTCTTTTCGAACCCCTCCTCCCGCTGCAGCCGGCAAAGATACACCTCGGACATTCCCCCCGAGGCGATTTTCCGGACGATCGCATACCTGTCGGGAAGGCCCGGGACCAACCGGCTACCTCCTTCCCCCTTCGGCGGTGATTCCCAGCTGCTTCATCTTCCGGTGGATGCTGGTGCGATCCAGCCCCAGTTTCTCGGCCGTGCGGCTCACGTTGAATTCGTTCTGCCTCAGCTTCTGTGTGAGGAACTCCTTCTCGAAGGCGAGGACCGCCTCCCGGAAATCCTCCTGGTCGAACACGGCCGCGTGCGGCGTCTCCGCCCGGACCGACTCGGCGGCGAGGACGCGCTGAACGGTGTCCTCTGCGATCGCAGGGCCCGTCGAAAGAATCACGAGCCGCTCCACCACGTTGCGCAGTTCCCGGACGTTTCCCGGCCAGGTGTGGGCCATCAACCGTTCCATCGCCGCTCGGGGGACCTTCTTTCTTTCCTTTCCGTGCTCGGTGCAGATTTCCCCGACGAAATGCTCCGTGATCGAGGGAATGTCCTCCTTCCGCTCGCGCAGGGCCGGAACGACAATCGGAAAGACGTTCAGGCGGAAGTAGAGGTCGTCGCGGAAACGGCCGGCCTCGACCTCCTTCGGCAGGTTGCGGTTCGTCGCGGCGATGATCCTCACATCCGCGTGGATCTTCTCCCCTCCCCCGATCCTTTCGAACTGTTTTTCCTCGAGGACCCTGAGGATCTTCGCCTGTGTCCGTGGGCTCATGTCCCCGACCTCATCGAGGAACAGGGTGCCCCCGTCTCCCAGTTCGAAGCGCCCCCTCCTGCGCACGGCTGCCCCGGTGAACGCGCCCTTTTCGTGCCCGAACAGTTCCGACTCGATCAGTTCGTCGGGAATGGCGGCGCAGTTCACCGCGATGAAGGGTCGGGCCGCTCGTTTGCTGTGGCGGTGGATCTCGCGGGCGACGATCTCCTTCCCGGAGCCGTTTTCCCCGGCAACGAGAACCGAGGCGTTGGTGGGGCCGGCGGCGGCGATCTCGGCCCGGACCCGCCCCATGGCTTCCGAGTCCCCCACCAGGCGGTACTTCTTCTCGACCCGCTCCTTCAGCTCCACGTTTTCCCAGCGGAGCTGCCCCTGCTCGATGGCGCGGGAGAGGGTGATGAGCAGCTTGGTGAGGGAGATCGGTTTCTCGATGAAGTCGAACGCGCCCATCTTGACTGCTTTCACCGCCGTATCGATCGTCCCGTGCCCGGAGATCATGATGACCGGTACGATCGGGTACGCCTCCCGGATCTTTTTCAGCGTCTCGATCCCGTCCATGCCGGGCATCCACACGTCGAGCAGCACGGCGTCCACGAACGACCGGGAAAGAACCTCGAGCCCCTGGGTGCCGTCCCCGGCCTGGATCACATGGTAGCCGTCGTCGGACAGGACCCCTTCGAGCGTCTTCCGGATGTTCGTCTCGTCGTCGATGACCAGAACCGCGTATCCCATGGCGTATCTACCCTTCTCTCTTCGGTCGGACGGGGAATTCGATCTCGAACACCGTCCCTTTCGGAACGTTGTCGCGTACCTTCACCGTCCCCTGATGGTCGCTCGCAATCGCGCTGACGATGGCCAGACCCAGGCCCATCCCCCCCTCCTTGCGGGAAAAATACGGCTCGAACAGTCGGTCCCGGTCCCCCGGAGGAACCCCCGGACCGTCGTCGTGCACGGACACCCGCACACTTCCCAGCGCCGGCTCGTGACCCACCCGCACCACGCAGCGTCCCTGCTCCCCCAGCGCCGCTGCGGCGTTCTCCAGGAGATTGGTCATTGCGCGCCGGATCTGGAACGGGTCGAACCAGACCGGTGGTACCTCCCCTTCCTCGAACACCCAGGTGATCGCGGGGTGCGCCGTCCGGAAGGTCTCCACGACCGGCCGCAGTTCCTCCCCGAGGTTCCCTTCCTTGAAGGCCGGGGC
>JBFKGZ010000016.1:0-29068 GCA_041633075.1 Candidatus Deferrimicrobiaceae bacterium
AGGAAGAACTTGATCGCCGAGTAGATGCGCCGGTCGCTCCCCCACACGCCGATCAGGAAGTACATCGGGATGAGGACGATTTCCCAGAAGATGTAGAACAGGAAGAGGTCCACCGCGAGGAAGACCCCCACCATCCCTACCTCGAGGAGGAGCATGAAGATCATGAACTCCTTCACGTGCTTCTCGACGGACGTGTAGGTGGACAGGATGGTGACGGGCATCAGGAGCGTGGTCAGCATCAGGAGCCACAGGGAGATGCCGTCCACCCCCACGTGGTAGCTGATCCCGTACTGCGGAATCCAGGGGATCTTATGGACGAACTGCATCGCGGCGGTCGACCCGTCGAACAGGAGCGCGACGGGCAGGGACAGGATAAACTCCGCGAGCGTGACGCCGAAGGTCAGGTTCTTGAGAAGCCTTCCGTTCTCCCTCGGCAGGAAAACGAGCGCCAGGACCCCGGCAAGCGGGAAGAAGATCAGCACGCTGAGCAGGTTCGCCACCAACGCCTGCGGTATGGATGTCATCGGCACACGCTCCGGGAATTCCTGCCCGCCGCTCTCATGGCCAGATCAGGAATCCGACGAGGATCACCGCGCCCAGGAGCAGGGAAAGGGCATAGTTGCCCACCACGCCGGTCTGCACGCGTCTTGCCCTGTCGCCCGCCTTCTGCACGAGGGCCGCGACGCCGTTCACGATCCCGTCGATGAACGTCGCGTCGAACGCTTCCCACAGCCAGATCGAGCCGTTCACGATCTTTCGCACGATGGCAACATCGTAGATCTCGTCCACGTAATACTTGTTGAGCACCACGCCGTAGAGCCCCGGCACCCGGTCGGCGATCTCCTTCGGCTTCGAAGGGCGAACCCGGTACAGGTACCAGGCCAGTCCGATCCCGCACAGCGCCACACCCACGGAGGTGGCCATGAGCAGGTACTCGAGGGCCGCGCTTGCGTGCGCCTCCCCGTGCGCAGCCCCTGCCGCCCCGTGCGCGAAGACGGGGGCAAGCCACTCCTCGAAGTAGTTGTGGCCGCCCAGGACGTGGGGGATGCCGACCCAGCCGCCCGCCACCGCGAGGACGGCCAGGATCATCAGGGGGACGGTCATCGAGTACGGGGACTCGTGGACGTGCTTCTCCACCTCCGGGTCCATCCGCGAATTCCCGAAGAAGGTCAGGAAGACCAGGCGGAACATGTAGAAGGCCGTGATCCCCGCCGCGGCCGTCCCGACCAGCCACAGCCCTGCGTGGCCGTGCCCGGAGGAGAAGGACTTCCAGAGGATCTCGTCCTTGGAGAAGAAGCCGGACAGCCCGGGGATCCCCGAGATCGCAAGCGTTGCGATGAACATCGTGACGAAGGTCACGGGCAGGTGGTTTTTCAGGGAGCCCATCTTCCGCATGTCCTGCTCCCCGGCAAGCGCGTGGATCACCGACCCGGAGCCCAGGAACAGGAGGGCCTTGAAGAAGGCATGGGTCATGAGATGAAAGATCCCGGCGGTGAACGCGCCGACCCCGCAGGCGAGAAACATGTACCCCAGCTGGGAGACGGTGGAATAGGCCAGCACGCGCTTTATGTCGTTCTGCGTGATCCCGATGGTGGCGGAGAAGATCGCGGTCGCCGCGCCGACCACGGCCACCACCATCATGGAAGTCGGTGCCAGCAGGTACAGCGCGTTTGTCCGGGCGACCATGTACACCCCGGCGGTGACCATCGTGGCGGCGTGGATCAGGGCGGAAACGGGGGTGGGGCCCTCCATCGCGTCCGGGAGCCAGACGTAGAGCGGAATCTGCGCCGACTTTCCCACCGCCCCGACGAACAGGAGCAGGGTGATCGCGGTGGCGATTCCCGTCGTCAGGACGCCGCTTGCCGCAAGGCCCGGGATCCGGGCAAAGACCTCGGTGTACTCGACGGATCCGAAGGTCCAGAAGATGAGGAACATGGCAACAAGGAACCCGAAATCGCCCACCCGGTTCACGACGAACGCCTTCTTCCCGGCGTCGGCGGCGCTCTTCTTCTCGTACCAGTACCCGATCAGCAGATAGGAGCACAGCCCCACCCCCTCCCATCCCACGAACATCAGGAGGAAGTTGCTGCCGAGGACGAGAAGAAGCATCGCGAAGGTGAAAAGGTTCAGGTAGACGAAGTACCGCGCGAAGGCCCTCTCGTGGGACATGTACCCCACGGAGTAGACGTGGATCAGGAAACCGACGCCGGTGACCACCAGGATCATCACGGAGGAGAGCGGATCGAGCTGGAAGGCCGCCGGTGCGGAAAACGTCCCCGCCTGTACCCACGGGAAGAGGACCTGGACGAAGAGCCGTTCGTGCGGGGGCCTCGCGGCCAGGGCGAGGACGGCCAGGAGCGACACGACAAAGGAGGCGCCCACCACCGCCGGGCCGAGAACCGCGACCAGCTTCCGGTACGGCGGGGCGGCATGCGAGGCCCCGTGCCCATGGCCGTGGTCATCGCCAGGGGAATCCGTCGGGCGGCGGGCGTCCTCCGCCAGGAGAAGCGGCCGCTCCGCGAAGAGCGCGATCCCGCTGTTCACGATCACGCCCAGGAGAGGCAGCGCGGGGACGAGCCAGAGATAGTCGAGGATTTCGCCTACCACTTGAGCACGCTCAGTTCCGTGATGTCGATCGTTTCCTTCAGGCGGAAGATCGCGATGAGGATCGCCAGCCCCACCGCGGCTTCGGCCGCCGCGACGGTCATGACCATGAAGGCAAAGATAGATCCCGTGACGTCGCCCAGGTAGGACCCGACCGCGATGAAGGCCACGTTGACGGCGTTTAACATGATCTCCACGCTCATGAGGACGATGAGGGCGTTCTTTCGGGCCACCACCCCCACCACCCCGATGCCGAACAGGATCCCGGAGAGGAGCAGGTATGCCGACGGTTCCATCATCACAAGGGTCTCCGCTCGTGGCGCGCCCGTGCCCCGCGCACCGTCAGATCTTCCTCTTCGCCAGCGCGATCGCTCCGATCACCGCGGCCAGAAGCAGGACCGAGGTGAGCTCGAACGCGAGGAGGTAATCGGTGAACAGCGCGCGCCCCACGGCCTCCACGGAGCCGGAGTCCGCGTCGGGGGTTCCCGGCATGACGAAGCGTCGGGCCACCAGCGCCGACTCGAGGATGAGCAGCCCCGCGACGGTGACCCCGAGGAAGCGCAGTCCCGTCAGCCGCTCCATGGGCAGCCTGTTCTCCGGGACGTTGATCAGCATGATCACGAAGATGAACAAAACGACCACCGCGCCCGCGTAGACGATGACCTGGATCGCCGCGAGGAAGTGTGCCTGACGGAGGGCGAAGAGGGCCGCGACGGAAAAAAGCGTTAGGATCAGGTAGAGCGCAGAGGCCAACGGGTGCCGCCGCGTGACCACCATGATCGCTCCGCCCACCGAGATCGCGCCGAATATGACGAACAGGACCGGTTCCATCTCTCCCCTACTTTTCGAGCAGCATGTCGATCGTGAAGATGAGTTTTTCCCTCGTCAAATCCGGTGGCGTGTACCAGCCCGTGTCCATCCGGATCGCGTCGCAGGGGCACGCCTCGACGCAATGCCCGCAGAAGACGCACCGGAGCATGTCGATGTCGAACCGCACCGGGTACTTCTCGACCTTCGGGTCGGGGGATTCCCCCGCCACGATCGTGATGCACACTGCGGGGCACGCCGTGGAGCAGCAGAAGCACGCCACGCACCGGGGGGTCCCGTCGGGGCGCTTCATCAGCCGGTGCAGACCGCGGAACCTGGGGGGCATCACCCGCCGCACCTCGGGGTACTCCATCGTGGGGATGTTCTCCTGGTGCCGTATGTTGCGCAGGAGATGCCCGATCGTCACCCCGAGCCCCTTCACGATCTCCAGGAGGTAGAGACTCTCCCTCCCGGACATTTTCCGGGGACGGGCGACCCGTTTCACTCCGATCGTCATCGTCGTTTCACCCGCTTCCGCCGATCAGGAGCAGGACAAGCCCTGTCACGAAGATGTTCGCCAGCGACAGGGGGAGCAATACCTTCCAGCCCAGCCGCATCACCTGGTCGTACCGGAACCGGGGGATCGTCCACCGGACCCAGATGAAAAGCCAGGCGAAGAAGAGCATTTTCCCCACGAACGCCCCGATCCGCAGGAGGAACACCAGCGCGCCGGGGATCGTAAAGGAAATCCCCCCGGGAAGCAGGAAGCCGGAGTCCGCCAGGTAGGGGAACTGCCAGCCGCCGAAAAACAGCGTCGCGATCAGGGCCGAGCCGACCACCAAGTGGATGTACTCGGCCATGAAGAAGATCGAGAACTTGAAGGAACCGTATTCCGTGTGAAACCCCGCGACGATCTCCGATTCTCCCTCCGGCAGATCGAAGGGGGTCCGGCTCGCCTCCGCGTAGACCGCCACGAGGAAGAGGAGGAAGCCGAGCGGCTGCAGGAACACGCCCCACTTCGGCACGATCCCCCACAGGAGTTCCCCCTGAGAGGCCACCATATCCGAGAGCCGGACCGACCGGAAGACCATCACCAGGCCGATGAGGGAAAGCCCCAGGGAGACCTCGTACGAGATCATCTGCGCCGAGGAGCGCAAGCCCCCCAGGAGCGGATACTTGCTGTTGGAGGCCCATCCCGCGAGGATCACGCCGTAGACCGACATCCCGGATATGGCGAAGATGTAGAGAATGCCCACGTTCAGGTCCGCCACCTGCAATGCGACCGGGCGTCCAGCGATCACGACCGGCGGCCCGAAGGGGATGACCGCGAAGGTCATCAGCGCCGGGGCCAGGGCGAACATCGGCGCCATCTGGTAGAAGAGCCGGTGGGCGTGATCCGGGATGAAGTCCTCCTTGAACAGGAGCTTGAGCGCATCGGCGAGCGGGTGGAACAGCCCTCCGAGGGTCAGCCCCAGGATCCTCGCCCGGTTGGGCCCGCGGCGGTCCTGGATGTAGGCCGCCCCCTTGCGCTCCGCCCACACGAGGATCGGGACGAGGGAAAGGGTGAAGGCGAGCATCACCGCCACCCGGGCCACGGACACCACGAGGTCGAACAGCCCGGTCATTCCGTCCCCCCTGCGACCTGCCCCGACTCGCCAAGGGATTCGTAGCTCATCCCGGCAAACGGTCCCTCCGACTGCGCGATCGCCCGGAACACCGACGACTCCCCGGCGAATTTCCACCCCGCGCCGAGACGGTTCGCAAGCCCCGAGATGATCTCGATGCCGTTCCTGGCCTTTCCCCTCGGCGGGAACCCCATCCAGAACCGCTGGACACGGCCCGCGTGGTTGGTGAACGTCCCCCCCTGCTCGACAAACGACGCGGACGGCAGGACGGCGTGCGCCGCGCGGGAGACGGCCCCCTCGTTCGTCCCGACCTGCACGACGAACGGGACGTTGGCCAGAAGCAGCTCCGTCTCCCCTTCGAAGAAGTCGGCGATGCTGTTGCCGAACACGAGCAGGGCCTTCACCTTGCCGCCCGCGATCTTCCCCACGATGTCTTCGAACTTCTCCTCGGAAATTCCCAGGAGCCGCGCCCCGCGGGTGTTGGGATTCTTGTCGGGCTTGATCAGGAAGTCGTCCGATACCTCGTTGCCCAGGGTCCGGGGGGAGAAGCCCAGGTTCGGCGTGCGCAGGACCTCGTCCGCCAGCTTCCGGGTGAGGTACAGTTCCTCGTTGGAGAACTGCGGCGACGCGATGACGGCAACCGATTCGGGACCGTTTTTTTCCACCGTCTCCCAGAGCCGGAATGCGACGGCGGAAAGAACCGCCTCCCACGAGGTCGCCTGGGGGCTTCCGCCCTCCCGGACTACGGGGGTGAGGAGCCGCGCCTCGTTCGCCTTCTTGTACTCGAGCCGGCCCGGATCGCACATCCACGTCTGGTTGACCTCGTCGTTCTGCCTGGGCTGGAAGCGGTAGAGGATGTCCCCCTTGAAGTGCGCCTCGACGTTGCAGCCGTTGGCGCAGCCGGGGCAGATCGATTTTGCGCCCCGCAGGAGCCAGACCCGGCACCGGAACCGGAAATCCTTGCTGGTCAGCGCCCCCACGGGGCATATGTCCGCCAGGTTCCCGGTGTAGTTGTTGTTCAGCGGTTTCCCGGGGAAGATCGAGATCTCCGAATGGTCCGCCCGCTGGAAGAATTCGAGCTCGGAGGTGTGTGTGACCTCCTGGAGAAAGCGTATGCACCGGGAGCAGAGAATGCACCGCTCGGCGTCCAGGATGATCTGGCCGCCGATGTCCTGCACCTTCTTCTTGTGCACCTTGTCTTCGAGGGCGTGCCGGCTCTTGTGGAGACCGTACTTCATGTAGTAGACCTGCAGCCCGCACTCGCCGGCCTGGTCGCAGATCGGGCAGTCGATCGGGTGATGGATTAGCAGGAACTCCAGGACGCCCGTGACGGCCTGCCTTACCTTCTCGGTATTGCTCTTGACCACCATCCCTTCCGTCACGACGGTGTTGCACGCGATCTGCAGCTTGGGGAACTTCTCCACTTCCACCAGGCACATGCGGCAGTTTCCCGCGATCGAGAGCTTCGGGTGGTAGCAGTAGTGGGGGATCTCGATCCCCACCGTCTTCGCGGCCTCGAGGATCGTCGTTCCCTGAGGGACGGTTACGGCAACTCCGTTGATGGTAAAGTTCGGCATTGTTCTCCTAAAACCTGTTCCCGTAAGGGCATTTGGCTTCCTGGATGTGCTGGTCGAACTCCTCGCGGAATTTCCAGATGAACGACTGGGCGGGCATCACCGCGGCGTCGGCCAGCGGGCAGATCGTCCTGCCCAGCATGTTGTCGCAGACGCCGAGGATGAGCTCGACGTCTTCTTCCCTTCCTTCGCCGTCCTCGATGCGGCGCAGGATTCTGGCCAGCCAGCCGCATCCCTCCCGGCAGGGAGTGCACTGGCCGCACGACTCGTGGGCGTAGAAGTTCATGAGCACGGAGAGGGAGCGCACCATGCACGTCCCCTCGGGGATGACGATGACGCCCCCCGATCCCGCCATCGTGCCGATCTTCTGCAGCGATTCGAAGTCGAACGGCACGTCGATCTCGTTGGCCCGAAGCACCGGGGTGGAGGAACCGCCGGGGATCACGGCCTTGAGCGTTTTCCCGTCGCGAAGTCCTCCCGCATGCTCGTAGATGATCGAGTGAAGCGACGTTCCCACGGGAAGTTCGTACACGCCCGGCTTCTTCACCGGTCCGCTGACGCAGATCAGGCGGGTCCCGCCGTCTTTTTCCACCCCGAGGGAGGCGAACTTCTCTCCGCCGTGAGTGACGATCCAGGGGATGTCGGCGATCGTTTCCACGTTGTTCACGATCGTGGGCTGTCCGAAGACCCCCACCGAGGCAGGAAAGGGGGGCTTCACGCGGGGCCACCCGCGCTTGCCTTCGAGAGAATTGATCAGGGAGGTTTCCTCCCCGCAGATGTAGGCGCCGGCGCCGAGGTGAATGGTCACGTCGAGGTCGAACCCGGAGCCGAGGATGTTCCTGCCGAGGTACCCCTCCGCATATGCCTCGTCGATCGCCTCCTGCACGATGTCCGCCTCCCGGACGAATTCCCCGCGGATGTAGATGTAGCAGGTGTGGGTCGTCAGGGCGTAGCAGGTGATGACAATCCCCTCGATCATGAGATGGGGGCCCCGGGACATGATGAGGCGGTCCTTGAACGTCCCCGGCTCCCCCTCGTCGGCGTTGATCACCAGGATCCGCGGCCGGGAAAGATCCTTGGGGAGAAACCCCCACTTGACGCCTGCCGGGAATCCCGCGCCCCCGCGCCCGCGCAGGTTCGCCTTCTTCACCTCCTCGACGATCTCCTCTTTCGGCATCGAGATCGCCTTTCGCAGGGCGGCGTACCCGCCAAGCCGGACGTACGTGTCCACATGACGGTATCGATCGTTCCCGAAATGGGTCGTCAGGACGAGTTCCATCGTCTCCCGCTTATTGCTCCACCGGCGCCAAGTGCTCGCGGGGGGCTTCCGTCACAGGAGCCTGTCGAGGAGCCCTTCGATCGACTCCTCGCTCAGGCTCTCGTAATAGTCGTCGTTCACCTGCATCACCGGGGCGGTCCCGCAGCTTCCCAGGCACTCGACCGTCGACAGGGTGAACCGTCCGTCGGCGGTCGTCTCCCCCGGCTTCACGCCGAGCCTCTTCGCCACGTGCTCGATCAGGTGCTCCGCCCCCATCAGGGAGCAGGAAAGGTTCCGGCAGATCTGCAGGTGATACTTCCCCACCGGTTTCCGGTTGTACATGGTGTAGAACGTCGCTACCCCCTCGATGTATGCCGGCGTGAACCCGAGCAGGTCAGCCACGTACTGGATCGCTTCGTCGGAGAGGTACCCGAATTCGCGCTGGGCGAGATGAAGGGTGGGCAGGATGGCCGCCTCCCGGTTCGGGTAGCGGGCGAGCGTTTTCTCGAACCTCGCCCGGGCCTCCTCGGAAAAGGCGAGGCTCACCGGTCCAGCTCCCCCGCGATGATGTTGACGCTGCCCAGCACCGCGATCAGGTCCGCGATCATTCCCCCCTCGCACAGGTGCGGCATCCCCTGGAACAGGGGGAAGCACGGCGGCCGTACCTTGATCTTGTAGGGCCCTCCGCCCCCCTTGCTGACGATGTAGTACCCGAGCTCCCCGTTCGCGGCCTCGGTGGCCGAGTAGACCTCGCCGGCGGGGACCTGGACGCCGTCCATGATGTGCTTGAAATGGTTCATGAGGGCCTCGATGTTTTCGTAGACATCCTTCTTCGCCGGCAGGATGTACCGCGGGTCATCCAGGTTCACGGGCCCTTCCGGAAGCTGGTCGAGTGCCTGGTCGATGATGCGGAGGGACTGGCGCATCTCCTCCATCCGGACCATGTACCGGTCGCAGGTGTCCCCTTTCTCCCCGATCGGCACATCGAAGTCGAACCGGTCGTACACGAGGTACGTCTCGTCCTTCCGGAGGTCTAAAGGGACCCCCGCGGCGCGCAGGCACGGGCCGGTGAATCCCCGGGCGATCGCCTCCTTCGGGGTGATGGGCCCCACTCCCATGGTTCGCTCGATGAAGATACGGTTCTTCGTCAGGAGGGCGTTCACGTCCGCGATCGCGGGCACGATCACGTTCCGGCAGATGTCGCGGCACTTCTCGACCCACCCGTCGGGGAGGTCCCACATGAGGCCGCCGATCCGCGTGTACGCCGTCGTCAGCCGGATCCCCGTCAACGGCTCGATGAGATGCATGTACACCTCTTCGCGGGGCTTCCAGAAGTACCAGAAGTTGGTCAGCGCCCCGATGTCGACCATGTTCGTCCCGATGCAGACCATGTGATCGATGATCCGGGAGAGCTCGCAGATAAGGACGCGGATGTACTGGCACCGCTCGGTGACCTCGACTTCGCATAGCTTTTCGACCGCCATCGCGTACCCGACGTTGTTCATCAGGGAGGAGACGTAGTTCAGCCGGTCCGTGTAGGGGATCACCTGGGTCCAGGTGGCGTTCTCGGACTCCTTCTCGAAGCACCGGTGCAGGTACCCGAACTCGGGGGTGAGCTTGAGGATCGTCTCCCCGTCCAGCTCTGCGATGAACCGGAGGGTGGCGTGCGTGGCCGGGTGCGACGGGCCGATGTTGAGGATCATCGGCTCGGCCTGCATGTCGAGCTTCCCGGCTTCCCTCCGGTATGCCTCGATCTCCGCCATGCTCCCCCTACTCCTCCACTCCTACGGTCGGCTGGCGCCTCTCCTTCGGGTAGTCCTTCCGCAGCGGATGTCCCTCGAATGCCTCGTACATGAGTATCCTCTTGAGGTTCGGGTGACCACGGAAGAGGATGCCGTACATGTCGTACGCTTCCCGTTCGAACCAGTCCATCCCGACCCAGACCGGGATGACCGAGTCGATCACCGGGTCCTCCTCCGGAATGCGGGCCTTGATGCGCACCCGGTGCTTTTTCGCAAGCGAATAGAGATGGTAGACCACCTCGAAGCGGGGCTCCTCCCCCAGATAGTCCACTACGGTCAGATCCATCGCGAAGTCGAACAGGAGATCCGGGTCGTCCCGCAGAAAGGTGCAGATCTCGACGATCCTCTCCGGCCGGACCAGCGCCGTGTCGTCCCCGAAATCGGAGTGGGTCGCCACGATGTCGTGGCCGAACCGCCCGGTCAGCTTCTGTAGCACGATGCGTTTGTGTTCGTCGGCCATGTTTTCGTCCGCCTCAGATCTTGATGGGCCAGCGGTCCCGGGCCCGGGAGCCCCCGCTATCGATCATCTTCTGGATCAGCACGATGGAGTCGATGATCTGTTCCGGGATCGGCGGGCACCCCGGGATGTAGATGTCCACGGGCATGAACTTGTCGATCCCCTGGGCGACGCTGTAGTTGTTGTAGAAGCCCCCCGAGGAGGCGCACGCCCCCATCGCCACCACCCACTTCGGCTCGAGCATCTGCTCGTAGATGCGCACCAGGACCGGCGCCATCTTGTAGTTGACGGTCCCCGCCACGAGCAGCATGTCCGCCTGCCGGGGGGAGAACCGGATGACCTCGGCCCCGAACCGGGCGATGTCGTAATGGGTCCCGAACGCCCCCATCACCTCGATCCCGCAGCACGCGGTGGCGAACGTGAACGGCCAGATCGAGTACCTCCGCCCCCAGGCGAGCACCGCCTCGAACCGGGTCGTCAGGAATCCCGGCGCGCCGTCCTTCGCGTGGTTCACTGCCAATCGAGCGCTCCCTTTTTCCAGGCGTAGATCAGCCCCACGAGGAGGATCCCCACGAAGATGGCCATCTCGACGAAGCCGAACAACCCCAGGTCCCGGAACAGGACCGCCCACGGGTAGAGGAACGCCGCCTCCAGGTCGAAGAGGATGAAGAGCAGGGCGACCAGGTAGAATTTGACCGATATGCGAATGGTGGCGGATGTGAACGGGTCCACGCCGCATTCGTAGACGCTGTACTTGACCGGCTCGTACTTCTTGGGCCCCAGGGCCTGCGAAAGGAAGACGAACCCCACCGCCATCCCGACGGCGATGATCAGGAGAAGGAGTACGGAGAAGTACGGGTCGGCATAGTGGATGGAGGAAAAAAGGTTTGCCACCAGCCCCTTCCTCTCAATGGATCAGAATGCGCACGGATGATTCGGCGATGCGGATCACCGGCTCCCAGTATACCCCCAGCAAAAGCGTGGGAACAACCAGGATGGTCAGCATGACCCTCGGCACGAAGGCGACCGAGAGCTCTCCCGTATGCACCGGGTCCTCCAGGAACATCACCTTCAGGATCCGGGCGTAGTAGTACAATGATATCACGCTGTTGATTCCCGCCACGAGGACCAGCCAGTAGACCTCCCGGTGAATCACCTCGGCGAACAGGTAGACCTTGCCGATGAACCCCGAAAACGGCGGAATCCCCGTAAGCGCGAACAGGAAGATGGCCAGGGATACCGCGGCCAGGGGCGCCCGGGTGCCCAGCCCGGAAAAATGGGAGATGTCCTCGTCCCGGCTGCCGTTGGCGACCAGCACGACCACGTAAAACGCCCCCAGGTTCATGAAGAGATACACGACGAGGTAGAACAGGATCGCCTTCAGCCCCGCCGCGGAGAGCAGGACAAACCCCATCAGCATGTACCCGGCATGGGCGATCGAGGAGTAGGCGAGCAGTCGCTTCACGTTCCTCTGCTTGATGGCGACCAGATTCCCCACCGTCATCGTCACCGCGGACAGGACCGCGAACAGGAACGTCCAGTCCACGGAGGAGGTCAGTTTCCACATTCCCCCTGTGGCGTCGGGAGAAGCAAAGACGGTATAGAAGAAGCGCACCAGGACCGCGAAGCCCGCGGCCTTGGGGCCCACGGAAAGAAAGGCCGTCACGGGAGTGGGCGCCCCCTCGTACACGTCGGGGCTCCACATGTGGAACGGAACCGCGGCGATCTTGTACCCGAACCCCACGGTCACCATCACCGCCGCCAGCATCGCGGGCAGGGGCAACGTCCCCATGGTGAGCGCGTTCCCGATTGCGGAAATCTGCGTGGACCCCGTCATGCCGTACAGGAGCGAGAACCCGTAGATCATCACGCCCGAGGCGGTCGCCCCGTAGACGACGTACTTCATCGACGCCTCGGTGGAGGACACCTTCCCTTTCAGGTAGCCGGCCAGCAGGTACGAGGGGATCGAGACCAGCTCGAGCGCGAGGTAGACCATCACGATGTCGGTGGCCGAGGAAAGGAGGAACATCCCGAGCAGCACGCAGAGGAGAAAGACGTAGTACTCGGCCTGGGTCTTGTCCGAGAGCTCCACGCAGTCGATCGACATGAAGATCACGATGGCCGTCGCCAGGGCGGTCAGCACCTTGAAGAAGGCCGCGAAGCCGTCCAGGACGACCATTCCCTCGAAGAGTCCCATCCCCCCTCCCGCGGGGGTCAGCAACGCGAAGAAGATCGCCGTGCCCGTTCCGACGAGCGAAAGGAGGGCCGCCGCGGGCGAGCGGCGGTTCTTCCCGGCGACGTGGACCATGACCAGCAGCAGGATCGTCGCGGTGATCGTGAGCTCCGGCAGGAAGTAGCGAAGGCTGTCGAAGTTTCCCAGGGACATCTAGACCACCATCTTCACGACGTCGACGAGATGATTCAGGGACGAGCTCATCAGGTTGAGCACCGGCATCGGGTAGACGCCGAGGATAAGCGTCATCAGCGCCAGCGGGGAAAGGCAGAAGATCTCGCGGGGGTTGATCTCCTCGAGCTGGGCGTACTTGGGGTTGAGCGGTCCCAGGAAGACCCGTTGGAGCGCCCACAGGTGGAACGCGGCAACAATGATGATCCCCGAGGCGGCGATGATCACGATCGTCCGGAACACGCCGAACGATCCGATGAAAACCATCGCCTCGGCGATGAACCCGGAGAACCCCGGCAGACCAAGGGACGCGAAGAAGGCCACGGTAATGAAGAAGGTATAGACCGGGACGACGGCGCCCAGCCCCCCGAACCCGTCGATGTCGCGGTGGTGCGCCCGGTCGTAGACGACGCCGACCAGGAAGAACAACATGGAGGTGATCATGCCGTGGGAAAACATCTGGAAGGCCGCCCCGACCATCCCGGCAGGGGTGAGCGCCGCCATCCCCAGGAGGCAGAATCCCATGTGGCTGACCGAGGAGTAGGCGACCAGTTTTTTCAGGTCGGATTGGGCCATGGCGCACAGCGCGCCGTAGACGATGTTGATCGCCCCCAGGACGGCCATGGGGATGACAAACCACTTCGTCACGTCGGGGAACATCGGGAAGGAGATCCGCATCAGCCCGTACGTCCCCATCTTCAGGAGGATCCCCGCCAGGATGACCGAGATGGCGGTCGGCGCCTCGACGTGCGCGTCGGGGAGCCACGTGTGGAACGGGAAGAGGGGGACCTTGATCGCGAAACCGATGAAGAGGCCGAGGAACAGGAGGACCCGGATGTCGAATCCCTGGAGCCACCCGTTGTGGGTCGACTGCTGCATGTAGTGGAGCATGTTGAAGGTATGCCCGCCCGTCTCCGGGTTGACCGTGTTGAAGTAGAGCGCCAGCATCACAATGAGCATCAGGATCGATCCCAGGAGCGTATAGAGAAAGAACTTGATCGCCGCGTACTCCCTGCGCGGCCCTCCCCAGATGCCGATGAGGAAGTACATCGGCAGAAGCATCACTTCCCAGAAGACGTAGAACAGGAAGAAATCCAGGGCGCAGAAGACGCCCATCATGCCGGTCTCGAGGAGGAGGAGGAGGGCCATGTACCCCTTGATCTGCTTCTCGATGTTCCAGGAGCCGATCACCGCCAGAAAGGAGATGATCGCCGTGAGGATGATCATCGGCATCGAGATCCCGTCGGCCCCCAGGAAGTACTCGACGTTGATCGAAGGAATCCAGGAATAATGCTCGACGAACTGGAACTGGCTCGCCACGTTCACGCCGGCCACCGTGCGGTCGTAGGTGAACCAGAGCTGGACCGCGAGAGGGACCGGGAGAAACGAGGCCACGGCGGCGATCCTCTTTACGGATTCGTCCCTGCCCCTGGGCATCAGGAGGATCACCGCCGCGCCGGCCAGGGGAAGAAACGTCATCAGGGTCAGGATGTGGTTGCTGATAAAGTCCAAGGAAGACCTCCTCCGGTCAGAAAGCGTTTATCAGGAAAATGATCAGCGCTCCGCCCGCCAGCACAAACACATAGTGGTAGAGCTTCCCGGTCTGGAGGCGGCGGAATATGGATCCGCTGCCGATTGTGACGTCGGCCACGCCGTTCACCGCGCCGTCGACCACGCCGTTGTCGAACTTCCCCGTGAGGTACGAGATCCAGACGCCCAACTGTGCGCAGAGGTTGACGAGTCCGTCCACGACGTGCAGGTCGAACCACCCCAGCGCACGGGAGAAGGCCTTCGTCCCATTGACGGCCGTCGCCTCGTACAGCTCGTCGAAGTACCACTTGTTCACCAAAAAGGTGTGGACGGGCCGGAACGTGGACGCCACCTTCTCGGGATTGATCCAGCCGAACCGGAAGACGACGAACGCCAGGCCGATCCCCAGGGTCCCGAAGAGGATCGAAAGCCGCATCGCCCAGGTGTGGGCCACGTGCGCCAGGTGCTCGTCGTGCCCGCCCCCGTGCGCCTCCTGCGCGGCGTGCCCCCCGGAAGCCTCGTGCTCTCCCGTCGCCGCCGCAGCCGCGTGGGTCGCCGAGGGAACGTGGCCCTCCTTCGCGGCGTGCGCCGCATCCGGGAGCGTGCCCGGTTCCGCGGCACGGGCGGAGGAGGCCTGCGGGTGGGGCGACTCCTGGGCCACGGCGTGCAACGTCGAGGCCGCCTCCCCCCTGTGCCCCTGCGAGGAAGGCGCGGAAACCGCGGCGACGACCGGTATCACGGGAGCCGGCTTTTTGATCAGGTCGCCGAACCACCCGCTGTACCAGAAGGAGAACGACAGCCCCGCCAGGATCACGAGGGGAACCCACATGTTGGGAGGCGACTCGTGGGCATGATCGAACTTGTGTTTGTCCTTCGGCTTTCCGAGGAACGTGAGGATCACGAGGCGGAACATGTAGAAGGCCGTCATCCCCGCGGTCAGGAGCGCTCCGGCGAACAGGATCATGTGCTGCGAATTCTTCATCCCGAACGCGAGAGCGGCGGCCAGGATCATGTCCTTGCTGTAGAAGCCGGAAAAGAGCGGGACCCCCGATATCGCGAGCGTGGCGATGAGGAAGGTGATGAAGGTGATCGGCATCTTCTTTCGCAGCGCCCCCATCTCGGTGATCTCCTGGCTGTGCACCGCGTGGATCACCGACCCGGAGCCGAGGAACAGGCACGCCTTGAAGGCAGCGTGGGTGGTCAGGTGCGCCAGGCCCGCGGTGAAGCCGCCCACCCCCAAGCCCAGGATCATGTACCCCAATTGGGAGCACGTGGAGTAGGCCAGGACCTTCTTGATGTCGGTGGCCGTGATCGCGATCGTGCCCGCGATGAACAGGGTGAGGAGCCCGATATAGGCGATGACGAGAAAAGCATCCGGCGTGAAGATCGGGTAGACGCGCCCGACGAGGTAAACGCCCGCGGCCACCATCGTCGCCGCATGGATCAATGCAGAGACCGGCGTGGGGCCCTCCATCGCGTCCGGGAGCCAGACGTGGAGCGGAAATTGCGCCGATTTGCCGATGGCACCGCAGAAGATCCCGATCCCCGCCACCGTCAGAAGCGTTCCCGAGATCTTCCCCTCGCCGATCGCCTGGAACACCTCGTCGTACCCCAGCATCCCTGTCGTGGCGAACAGGAGCAGGAACCCGAGCAGGAACCCGAAATCGCCGACCCGGTTCACGATGAACGCCTTTTTCCCGGCGTCGGCGGCCGACTTCTTCTCGAACCAGAACCCGATGAGCGCGTAGGAGGAAAACCCGACCAGCTCCCAGAAGATGTAGATGAAGAAGAAGCTCTCGGCCAGGACGAGCCCGAGCATGGAAAACGAGAAGACCGAGAGGTAGGCGAAGAACCGGCTGTACTTCGGGTCGCCGTGCATGTAGCCCACTGAGAACAGATGGACGAGGAACGAGACGAGGGTCACGACGACGAGCATCACGGCCGTCAGGTTGTCGACGAGGATTCCCGCGTTGATGACGAACCGGTCTCCCAGGGAAAGCCACGGGACCACGACGTGATACTTGAAGTTCGGATCGTAGATCCGGAAGACCTCGAAGAAGATCACGAGCGACATCACGAGCCCTGTGCCGATCGTGGCGAGGGAGAGCCAGTCCCCCTTGCGGGGGAGCCGCTTTCCGACCGCGATGTTGATGAAGAAGGAGAGCAGCGGCAGGAACGGGATGATGTAGGCGTATCGGATCAACGGTTCACCCTTTCATTTCGCATGCGGTCTCAACCACGGAGGTGGTCGGCCGAGTCCACTTCCACGGTGCCCGTGATGGCGAACAGCCGCAGGAAGATGGCCAGCGCGACGGCCGCCTCGGCGGCCGCGAGCACGATGACGAATACGGCGAAGATCTGTCCCCCGATCAGCCGGGACACGTAGTGGGAAAACGCCACGAAATTGATGTTGGCGGCGTTCAGGACCAGCTCCACCCCCATCAGGACGGCCACCGCGTTGCGCCGTGTCAGGATCGTGTACAGGCCGCAGCAGAACAGCGCCGCGCCGATGACCAGCAGTTTGTCCAGGGCCATCTACTTCGGCTCCTCCATGTCGGGTCTCGGGATATCGGGCCGGTCGGGCCGCGAAAGCAGCGCCGCGCCGATGAGGGCGGCGAGAAGCAGCACGGAAGCGACCTCGAACGGAAGCAGGTACCGGGTCATCAGAAGCTCGCCGATCTCGGCCGTGGTCGGCTGGTACGTGATCCGCTCCTTCAGTACGAAGGCCGGAGAAACCGCCGTGTACGCCAGCACGCCGAACAGGGAAAGGCAGATCGCCGCTGCGGGGAGTTGGAAATGGACCGGGTTGGACAGCTTGACGGAGGAGATCCGGTTCGACAGGAACACCGCGAACATGATCAGCACGAGAATCCCCCCGACGTACACCAGCACCTGCGTGGCCGCCAGGAAGTCCGCGGAGAGGAGGACATACAGCCCCGCCACGCCGCCGAAGGTGAACAGCAGCGCCACCGCGGCGTAGATGATGTTCGGGAGGGTCGCCACGAGGATCGCGGACCCGACCGTAAGAGCAGCCAGCACGTAGAAGATCAGATCCGCCGGACCCTTCATGGTGTCTCCACCCCGCCCTTTTTCGGGGGCTCCTCCGGCTTCCCGCCCTCTTCCTTTGCTCCTTCCGCGGGTGTTTTCTCCGCTGCGCCTCCCCTTGCAGGGTTCACCGCGGCGGCCGGCGGCGATGCGGGCTGGCCCGCCGGTGCCTCGTTGCTTCCGTCATCGGGAGTTGCTCCGGAGGCCGAGGGCTCCTCTGCGGCCTTTGCGGCCTTCTCGGCTTCCGCTTTCGCCGCGGCCTCCGCCACCTGCTTCGCCACGCGGGCTTTGATCTCGCCTGCATCCTCGTGGACGAAGTGGAGGATCAGCCCCCCGCGGTCCACGGAGGCCTTCTCGTAGCCGCTGGTATGCTTGAGCGACTTCGGGGGGCACACCTCGACGCAGAGCCCGCAGTACATGCAACGCCCGATGTCGATATCGTAGGAGGCCAGCACCATCTTCTTGTCGGCCCCCCGGACGGCCTCGAGGGAGATGCAGTCGACCGGGCAGACCCGCACGCACAACGTGCAGCTGGTGCACTTCTTGATGTCGTTGTACAGGAATCCGCGGAACCGCTCCGAGGGCTCCCAGCGCTCCTCGGGGTACTCGAGGGTGATCGTCTCCCTCGGGTCCATCCCGTAGCGCGCGGTGATCCGCATTCCCTTCGCGGTGGTCGCCACGGCTTCCCAGATGTCGTATAAATATGCCTTCAATCCCATCCCGTTATCCGATGAACGATGCCATCATCTGGGGGATCCCCTTCCCGTGGAACAGCAAAAGCCAGAGGGAAACGCCCAGGAGGTTAAAAAACGTAAGCGGAACCAGGTACTTCCACGCCATGCGCATCAGCTGGTCCACGCGCAGCCGGGGCAGTGTCCACCGGATCCACATCATGACCAGGACAAGTCCCAGCGTCTTGGTGAGAAACACGCCCAGCGAAAACAGGTTGCCCCAGGCGGCGGGAAGCGCCTCCGCGTCGAGGAACGGCACGTGCCATCCCCCCAGGAAGCAGGCGGCCGCCAGCGCGGACACGATGAACATGTCCCCGTACTCGGCCAGAAAAAAGAAGGCGAACCGGATTCCGGAGTACTCCACATGGTAGCCGGAAACGAGCTCCGACTCGGCCTCCGGGATGTCGAAGGGGGTCCGGTTGGTCTCGGCGAGCGCGGCAACGTAATACAGGAAGAAGGAAAAAAACGTGAACGGGTTGTGAAAAAGGTTCCACCCGAAAATCCCGAACAGCCCTCCCTGGGACCGCACGATGTCCTGCAGGGAGAGGGAGCCGGCGATGAGGACCGCGGGAAGGAGCGCCATTCCCACCGGGATCTCGTACGAGACGATCTGCGCCGCCGCGCGCATTCCCCCCAGGAGAGCCCACTTGTTGTTGGAGGACCACCCCGCGAGCATCACGCCCACCACCACGAGGGAGGTGATGGCCATCACGTAGTAGATGCCGATGTTCAGGTCGGAGGCGATCAGCCCCACCCCGAAGGGGACGACCACGAAGGCGGCGAAGGAACCGACGAACACGAGGTACGGCGCAAGGACGAAGAGAAAGCGGTCCGCCTTGGCCGGGATGATGTCCTCTTTGAGGAGGAGCTTGATCCCGTCGGCCAGGAACTGGAGCAGTCCCACGGGGCCCACCCGGTTCGGGCCGACGCGCGCCTGGATGTCGCCCGCCACCTTCCGTTCCACGTAGGTCGCCAGCCCCGAGTACACCATGGCGAAGGTGAGGACGATTGCGGCGACCACCACCATGATGAGGAGGGTGATCGTCCACAGCGGGACGCCCGAGAGCACCGGCACGGCGTTGACAATGGATATCGCGAGGGATTCCAGCATGACTACCGGTCGATCTCCGGGAGGATGATATCGAAGCTGCCGATGACCGCCACGACGTCGGCGATCATCAGCCCTTTCGTGATCTTTTCGAAGATGTTCATCGTCACGAAAGAGGGGGCGCGGATCTTCAGCCGGTAGGGATTCACGGTCCCGTCGCTGATGAGGTAGATCCCGGTCTCCCCGCGGGGGTTCTCCGCGCGGAAGTACACCTCCCCGACAGGAGGCTTGAACATCCGGGGGACCTTGGCCATCACGGGCCCCTCGGGAATCTGGGCGATCGCCTGGCGCAGGATCTTCACGCTTTCCTTCATCTCGTTGATCCGCACCATGTACCGGTCGAAACAGTCCCCCAGCGTTCCCCGCTCCCCCGTCCCGACGCAGACGTCGAAGTCGAACTTCGGGTAGACCGAGTACGGCTCGTTCTTCCGGAGGTCGAACGGAACCCCGGAGCCTCTCAGGTTCGGCCCCGTGAGTCCGTAGCCGACGGCATCCTCCGGCGTCGCCACCGCAACGTTGGCCAGGCGGTGGACGAAGATCTTGTTGTAGGAGATCAGCTTGTTGTACTCGGGGACCTTCGGCTCGAAGTAGTCGAGGAACTCTTTCGTCTTCTCGAGGAACCGGTCCGGCAGGTCGGCCGAAACGCCGCCGATGCGGACGTAATTGTACGTCAGCCGGTTGCCGCAGATGTCCTCGAACAGGTCGTTGATCCGCTCCCGCTCGCGAATGGCATAGAGGAACGGCGTGAAGGCCCCCATGTCGGCGGTGAACGACCCGAAGGCGATCAGGTGCGAGGAGATCCGGTTCAGCTCGCACACGATCACGCGGATGTATTCCGCCCGCTCGGGGACCTCGATGCCGGCCAGTTTCTCCACGGTCCAGGCCCACGCCGCGTTGCAGTTCATCGAGGCGAGGTAGTCGAGCCGGTCGGTGAAGGGCATGTACTGCGCGTACGTGACCCGTTCGCCGATCTTCTCCAGCGCCCGGTGCAGGTACCCCACGTCCGGCTTGGCGTTGACCACGACCTCGCCGTCCGTGCGCAGGATCACCCGGAGCACCCCGTGGGTGCTCGGGTGCTGCGGACCCATGTTGATGAGCATCTCCTGCGTGGGGAGCGCTTCCGCGTGGGACTTCATATTTTGATCCCGTGGTAGGACTCGGGGTATTTGTAATCCTTTCGCAGCGGGTGTCCCTCCCAGTCCTCCGGGAGAAGGATGCGGCGCAGGTCCCACGACCCCTCGAAGACGATTCCGAACAGGTCGAACGCTTCCCTCTCCTGGAAGTTCGCCGCGGGCCACACGTCGTCGACGCTCGGCAGCGACGGAGATTCCTTGGGGAGGTATGCCTTGACTCCGATCTGGTGACCGATCGCAAGGGAGTGGAGGTGGTAGGCGACGGCAAACCGGTCCGGGTAGTCGACGCCGGACAGGCACATCAGCGAGTCGAACTTCATCGCGGGGTCGTCGCGCAGGAACCGTCCGATTTCCCTTACCTTCTCCGGGGACACGACGAGGAACGCGGGGCGAAATCCCTCTTCCTGGAGTTCTACCGCCGCCTCTCCGAACCTTGCCTGAATCTTCTCGAAGATCTCTTTCGGTTCCAACGGTTTCCTTTACGCCTTCGCCGCGAAATTTCTCTTCTGGTCGATGATCTTCTGCAGCTTGATGATGCCGTCGATCAGCGCCTCGGGGCGGGGGGGGCATCCGGGTACGTAGACGTCCACCGGGATGAGCAAATCCACGCCCTTGACCACGCAGTACGAATCCTTGTAGAAGGGACCACCAGTGTTGGCGCAGGATCCCATGGAAATCACGTACTTGGGCTCGGGCATCTGTTCGTACAGGCGGACCAGCCGCTCCGCCATCTTGTGCGTGATGGTCCCCGCGACGATCATCAGGTCCGACTGCCGGGGGGTCGCCCGGAAGATGGCGCCGAACCGGTCGAGGTCGTACCGCGAAGCGCCGGCCTGCATCAGCTCGATGCCACAGCAGGCCGTCGCGAACAGAAGGTACCAGAGCGAGGACCTCCGGCACCAGTTGATGAACTTGTCGGCATTGCCCACCATGACATGCGCTTCGGGGCCGAGGGACCCCGGGGCCAAAACGGGGGCCGGACCGTTCTGTTTGGAATCGTGGCTCATTTCCCTTCCTTCGGAGACGGGGAATCCTGGACGGTGCGCACCCAGTCGAGGTCTCCCTCCTTCCACAGGTAGGCCAGGCCCGCGAGAAGGATGACGATGAAGATGAACGCTTCCACGAACGCCAGGAGGCCCAGGCGCCGGAAGACGACGGCCCACGGGTAGAGGAGCGCCACCTCCACGTCGAAGATGAGGAAGATCAGGGCCACCACGTAGAAGCGGATGTTGAACTGCACCCAGGAGGAGCCGAACGGGACCTCGCCGCACTCGTAGGTGGAAAGCTTGGCCGCAGTGGGGTTGCGCGGATGCAGCAGCCGGGAGATCCCCAGCATGAGCGCCACGGTCACCGCACCGAGAACCATAAACACAAGAACTGTTGCGAAATCAGCGAGCATCCGAAGAACACCGCCTACATGTTCTAGTCAAAGCAGAACCCCTCTACCTGCGATAGAGGGGCGAGAAGATCGCCTCTTTTCGGGAATGCCTTATGTATACAATCGACACCTTACATTACTCGTCCGACCGGTCAAGTCAACCGAAAAAATACCCTCCCCGGGGCCGGTTGTCGAATGGGGGGCAACAGGCCGATCGATTCCCCACAATGAGTATAATAACAGGAATGGGACCCGGGAACCGAACCCCCGAACTTCTTGCCCCTGCGGGCAGTCTCGCGGCGGTGGAGGCAGTCCTGTCCGCCGGGGCCGACGCCGTGTACGTCGGCTGCCGGGGATGGAGCCGCGACGGGGAGGCTATGGCACTTTGCCCCGAGGAAGTGCGGGAAGCCGCCTCGCTGTGCCGGAAGAACGGGGCGCCCCTGCACGCGGCCCTCAACACCATACCGGGCGCCGCGGAGATCCCCTCTTTTCTGGCCACGGTCACGCGTCTTGCGGAACACGGCGTATCCGCCGTGATCCTGTCCGACCCCGGGGTGATCGCCCATGTGCGCCGGGCACTGCCCGGCATGCAGATCACGGCTTCCGTCGGGGTCTCCACGCTCAACCCCCCCGAGGCGCGGTTCTACCGGGACGTCGGGGCGAACGCTATCGTTCTGCCGACCGCCCTGACCCCGGAAGAAGTCCCCGCGATCAAGACGAAAAGCGGCCTCCGGGTGGAGGTATTCGTGCACTGCCGGCCGGAAATCCTTATCCAGGGGAAGTGCGCACTGCCCGGCTACGTCCGGGAAGGAGAGGGATCTCCCGGGCGTCCGTACCTGGCGGGATCAGGGGCGCCCGCATCCGCGAAACGCACCGGCAGATGCCATCTCGTCTGCCGGGCGATCCCCCTTTCCCGGGAGCCCCACACCATCGAGGGCGAGCTCCCCGCGTGGATTGCCGGCGGAGTGGACGCCTTCAAGGTGCAGGGGAGGGAGATGCCGACCCAAAAGCTCTCCGACCTGGTCGCCCGGGTCCGTCAAAAGCTGGACGCGGCTGTCGCGGCTGGGGGGGGACACTCCTGAGTCGGGAAAAGATAACAGCCAGGAATGTCCCTTGGTACGTCTGAACCATTTGTCCGCATCCTCGGAGGGGGCCCCTCGCTTCGTCGCTCGACTTGCGATGCACCCGCAAGTCTGCGCTCGCCGTTCCTCCCCGATAAGCTCCGCTCGGAACCCCCTTCCTCGGCTGCTGCGCCCTGTTCGGGGGGGACCCTTAGGCGATGCGGGGGGTTCCACGAAGCGGCCTGTGGAGCGATAGTGGAGTCTCCCCGCCGAGCGGGGTCCGATCCAACGAGCGGAACCGGCAGCGAGCGGGCGCAAGGTCGCGAGCGTAGCGGAGTGGAAGCCCCCCGCGAGCCAGGGTCCCCGGGGGAAGGCGGAGCAGTGGAAAGAACGGATGGTGTTCCCGAACGGTGCTCAGCCAGTCAGCGCTTTCCTGAGGTCCTTGGGGATGGGGATCGGCTTCCAGGAGGCGTCGATGGAACGACAGGAGATCTTTCCCTCCGCGGCGAGCACGTCCTTCCCCGCCACGGTCCGGAAGAGGGAGAACCCGAAGGTCGCCCCCTTCTCCTCGACCCGGACGAGCCGGGTCCGCAGGATGAGCAGATCGTCGAACCGGACCGGCGACCGGTACCGGCACTGGGTGGCGATCACGGGGAACCCGGTGCTGCGCGCGACGTTCCGATAGACGCCGTCGGGTGGCTGTCCCCGTGACCGAAAAAACTCGTCCATCCCCCGCTTGAAGTAGTCGAGAATGGCCGCAAAATACGCCACGCCGTACGGGTCGGTTTCGCCGAACCGGACGCGGATTTCGATGGTGTGGGAAGCAGTGGCCATCGGTTCTCCCGGCATCTTTCGGGAATCGCACCGTATCGGGAATTCATACCATAAAATGGGTGCGCCGCGGAGAAGGAAAAGGGTAGAGTATTCGGATGCGGCGCCTATCCATAGACAAGACGACCGGCGCGAGCCTCGTGATTCTTGCCACCCTTGGCGTGATCGCCCTCCTCTACTTCGCCTCGTCGGTGGTCATCACCATCCTTTCCTCGGCCCTGATCGCTCTTGCGCTGGAGCCGTTCGTCCACTTCGTCTCCCGAAAGGCGAAGGTCGGCCGGAAAGTCTCCAGCCTGGTCGTCGAATTCTTCGCGATCGTCTTCCTCTACGGCCTCCTGTACCTGGTCTACCGGAGCGCCCAGCAGCTTTTCTCCGACCTGCCCCTCCTGATCGAGCAGATCCGGAACGCCCCGCTGGTGCAAGGCATCATCGACCGGATCTACCAGGTTACGGAAATCTTGAGCGAAGCGGGGAGGAGCATGGCCCCACAGTCCGGGGACGTCATCGAGAAAGGGACGGAGGTCGTCGTCCGGGGAGGCAATTCCTGGACCGACGCCCTCTTCCACGGCCTCGGGTCGGTCACCACGATCGTATTCTCCCTTTCCTTCATCCCCTTCCTCGTCTACTTCATTCTCGCGGAAAAGGAGATGCTCTCCCGGAAAACCCGCGATCTTTTCCCGGGGGAACAGCAGGAAATCGCGGGGGCGATCATCTATGACATCGAACGGATGATGCAGCGGTTCCTCCTCGGCAACGCCATCGTGGCGGGGATCTTGAGCGTGGTCACCTCCTTCGTCTTTCTGTCCGTGCGGCTCCCCTACTGGATCGTGCTCGGAATCTTAAGCGGGACGCTCTCGACGATCCCCTACCTGGGTCTTCCCCTGGCTCTCCTGCCCGCCCTGATCGTGGGGCTGGTAAGCTTCGACAGCGGGGTTCCCCTCATCGTCATCGTCATCATCGTCTCCCTGCTCCACGTCGTGGCCTCCAATCTGCTGATCCCGAAACTCGTCGGAAAGGGGGTCCGTCTGAACGCGGTCGCCGCGACGGTGGCGATCATGTTCTTCGGCTGGATGTGGGGGGGGATGGGGCTCATCCTGGGGATTCCGATCGTCGCCGTCACGAAATGCGTCCTCGAGAACATTCCGTCCACGAAGCACCTCGGGCAGTGGCTCGGGGAGTAGAAGGCAAAAGGCCCGGCGGCTTTCCCGGCCGCCGGGCCTTCCCGATTGCTGTCAAAAAGATTCTCCGCTCTCCCCGGGCTTCTTCCCGTCCTTCGCGTTTTCAGCTCTCCCGTGTGCGCAGCATCCGGCGCAGCAGTTTTCCCACCGCAGTGCGGGGCATCGCATCGATGAACTCGATATCCCGCGGGAGCTTGTAGACGGCGATCTTCCCCTTGCAATGCTCGATCAGCTGCTTCTTCAAGTCATCCGAAGGGGAGGTGCCGCTTTTTAGCACCACGAACGCCTTCGTCTTCTGCCCCATGACCGGATCGGGGACGCCGACGACGCCCGCGTCGGCCACAGCCGGGTGGGTGACCAGCGCCTCCTCGATCTCCTCCGGTCCGATGCGGTAGCCGGACGACTTGATGAGGTCGTCCTCGCGGGAGAGGAACTGGACGTTGCCCAGTTCATCCATCGTCACGACGTCGCCCGCGAGGCACCACCCGTTTTTGACCGCCGACTTCTGCTTGTCGTTGTCCCGCCAGTAGATCGTTCCCGTCGGGCCCTGGACGATCATCTTGCCGACCTCGCCGGGCTTGACCTCCTGGAAATCCTCGTTGACCACCTTCACGACATACCCCGGACACGCGGAGCCGATCCACCCCGGCTTGACCTCCTTGGTCACCGCCGCAGAGATGAAGACGAACATCATCTCCGTGGTCCCGAGCCCCTCGTAGGTCTCGAGCCCGAACTTCTCCTTCCAGTCGAGGTACGTCTTGGCGGTCAGCGCCTCGCCGCCGCCGGTGCAGAACCGCAGGGAGGAGAAGTCGTAATCCTTCGGGTCGATGTCGACGAGCATCTTCCGGTACGCGGTGGGAAGCGCCGACATGATCGTGATCTTGTGGTTCTGTATGTTCTTGGCCATCCCCACCGGATCGAACCGGGGAATCAGCGACACGGCCGCGCCGTACCGGAACGGGATGACCGCGACGGTGGAGTAGCCGGCCGCCATGGCGATCGGCGCCGGGCCCCCGATCACGTCCTTGTCGGAGACCTCCCAGCAATACTTCCCGAACCCGTCCGCGACGATGAGCGACTCTTCCATGAAGTGGGCCGTCCCCTTGGGCAGACCCGTAGTCCCCGAGGTGAACAGGAGCACGGAGACGTCCATCCGGTCGCGCTTTACCGCCTCGCACTGGTCCGGGTTCTTCATGAGATCCGCGTACGGCGTGTACCCTTTCGCCCGGACCTCGTTCTCGTCGCCGCCGACAACGACGATCGTCTTGACCGTCTTGAGGTCGGCCTTCGCCGACTCGACTTCGGGGAGCATCGCCGCAGCGACGATCATGACCTTCGCCTCGGAGAGGTTCGCCACGTGGGCGATCTCGGTGCGCGCAAACAGGACGGAGGTGGGAAGAGAAACGCCGCCGATCTTGATGATGGCGAAATTGCAGACGATCGCCGGCGGAATGTTGGGCATCCGGAGGAACACCCGGTCGCCTTCCTCGACGCCGAGCTTCTTCAGCCCGTTGGCGACCCGGTTGACGCTTGCCTGGAGCTGCTTGTAGGTGATCCGCTGGTCGTCGAAGTAGACGGCAACCTTGTCGCCGTACTTCGCGGCGGTCTGGTCGAGCAGGACTTCCGTGGAATTGAACTTCTGCGGGATGTTCTTGAACTCGTCGAGCGCGTAGATACGCTTCGGCCGCAACTCCAGCGGCGGCAGGTAGCTTTCGGGTATCTTCCCCATCCGTCCGTCCCTCCTTTGATAAGGCGGTGCGGGCCGCAACCCCCCGCGGCCCGGCACGCGCCGTTCGGGGTTTAGGCCTTTTCCAGAAGGTTCTTCAGCGCTTCCTCGCAGCCCAGGGTGCGCTGCAGCTCCTTGTCGGACCGGGGGAAGGCCTCTGTCGGGTAGCGGTCCGCGTCCTTCTCGAACACCAGGAGGGCCGGCACGGTCTTCCCGAAGTCTTCCTGGAGCGCTCCCTTCGCGCCGAACACCGCCCGCACCTGCGCCTTGGGACCCGTCAGCGCCGAGTTGTACGTCATGAAGGCAACCTGCTCGCCCTTGAGGTCGATGGCCTTGGCGTTAACCCCTTTGGCCGCCAACTGGTTTACGAGCTCGACCGCCTTCGCGTTGTCGGTGGTAAACGTGGCGCCGGGAGGAACCGTGCTGTCGTAATAGAATTCCACTTTCATGATCGTAGACCCTCCTTTGGAGAAATGATGGACGGAAGAAATCCCCTCATAAAAGGCAAAATCCACGGCCACACCTGATTTCCCTCAAAGGCGGCCGTGGATTTGCCGCGTCGCTAATCTATCAGACCGGCGACGGTCGGTTCAAGAGAACTTTTTTACTTCTTCTCGAAAAAGCCGCACTCCCCTTCGATCCCGTCCTGCTTCGGGATGTTTATGGCGTATGGCCACTCGAGCTTCAGGCACGCCCCGATGTAGACCTTGCTGATCTCGGGGTCGAGGGCTTTGCTGAAATTCTTGCAGTTCTGGCAATCGGGAACAATTTTTGCCACGGTTATCCCTCCTATCTGAAAAAAATGGTCAAGCGATCAGATGCCCGTGTAGAACATCTTCGGGATGCTACCGATCAGATCTTCGGCCGTAAGCGGTGCCCCGGAAACGGCCTTCCCGCGGACGCTCTTCTTGATCGGAATCGGTTTCCCCTGGAAGTCTTCCCGGGCCTGCGGCGCATCGGCCACCTTCCCCTTTGTGGTGATCGGCTTCCAGTCCTTGCTCTGCGCGAATCCGGGCAGCTTGTCGTGGGGCGCCTTCCCTTCCTTAGGAGGCCCCTGCCGGTGGCCGTTCACCAGCGAATACTCCCAGATCGCGTCGCACCCGGCGCATTTTACCTTCCCCGAGAAGTTCCAGAAGGTGAACGGGTCGAGATAATTGATCGTCTCGCACTTGGGGCATTGGAGTATGAGTGACGCTTCCTTAAATGGCATCGCTTTTCCCCCTTATGGAATCGTTAGGTGATCTCTTTCTCTTCCAGTTCCTTGATCTTGGAGCCGCTGAACCCGCAAAGCTTGGCCAGGATGTACTCGTTGTCCGCGCCGACCGGCTTGAAGGCCCACCGGACGCGGGGCGGCGTCTCGGACATCAGGCAGGGAAGCACCTGCGTCTGCACGTCGCCGAAGGTCGGGTCGTCGATCCAGGCCAGCGACCCGCGGAGATGGAAGTGCTCCTGGTTCGAGACCTCCTTGGAATTCCACACCGGCTGGGAGACGAGCCCGGCCTTTTTGAACTCCTCCCATACCTGCTCTTTGGTCTTGTCGGCCGCCCACTTGTCCAGCTCGGGGTAGATGGCGCTCTGCGCGTCCGCTCCCACCCGGTCCGCGTGGGTCGGGTACTTCTTCGCAAGGTCCGGCTTCCCGATGACCTTGCACAGCGTCGCAAAGTCCGGATCCTTGTAGGCCGACACGAAGCAGTAGCCGACCTCCTGCTCCTGCGGGTTCTTCGAGTTCGGGTAGGAGGACTTCCCGCACTTTAAGATCCCGTGTACGCAGAGAAGCGGTTCCCAGTTTCCGAACCGCTGGGCGACGATTCCGGTCCGCCCGTAGAGGGCGATCAGATCGGTCAGGTGCCGCTGGGCGCCGTGCACCTGGGAGTACTCCAGGAAGTTCCCCCTGCCCGAAACGTTGTCCCGCCAGTAGAGGCAGGCGATGATGTTGAACGCCGAGATGGCGCCGCCCCAGTAGTCCATGATCCAGATGGTCTGCTTGGAGGGCATCCCGCCGTATTCCTTGTGCCACCCGGTGATCGAGAAGCATCCCCCCTGGGCCTGGCCGAGGATGTCGTAGGAGGCACGGTTGCGCCCCGGGCCCCAGCCGCCGAAACCCCCCATCCACTGATAGATGGTGCGGGGGTTTATCTGCATATGCTGCCGAACGCCGATCCCCCACCGGTCGAAGGTGCCCGCCCGGTAGTTCTCGCAGAAGACGTCGGACTTGGCCGCCAGACGCTTCATGATCTGGATCGCTTCCGGCTTGTGGAAGTCGAGCGACATGAAATACTCGTTCGGATTCGCGCCGAAAAAGCCCAGCCCCGTCCCCTTGTCCGGCATCCACCGGGAGAGGGGATAGAGGAACGGCTCGTTGAACGGCGTGGTGTGCCGCATCGGCTCGCCCCGCTTGGGCAGCTCGATCTTGATCGTCTCGGCTCCCAGCTCGGCGAGGTAGCTCGCGCAGGAGGGGCCGAGGATGTACTGGGTTGTAGAAATCGCCCGAACACCTTTCAACGTCTCGGGCTTCTCGAACCGCTTCGTCGTATCGAAAACAGTCCGACAGAAATCCTCGAACGTCATATCCTTCAGGTTCTTGCTGACCGCTGCAGTCATTAGATCACCCCTCCCTTCCGAAGAGCTGCCAATTTCTCGCGATCCAGGCCGGCGAGGCGGCGGTACACGTCCTCGTTGTCCTGGCCGATCGTGCGGCCGATCCACTTGATGCGGCCCGGGGTGTTGCTCCCGATGAAGCTGGAGGCCCCGAGGAGGACCTTTCCGTAGTTGACATCGTCGCAAATCTCGATGTGCCCGACCGCTCCCGACTGGCC
>JBFKGZ010000017.1:0-27690 GCA_041633075.1 Candidatus Deferrimicrobiaceae bacterium
AGTCCTCGACAAGTACCTGCTCACGGGGGCGTACGACACCGGCAAGCCGGAAGAGGAGGGTTTGTTCCAGAGGTCCGCTCCCGAGCGGTTCTACCCCATATACGGTGACGCCAGCACGATCGGCTACGACGCCGAATCGCGACAGAAGCTGTACCTTAAGGTCGAACGGGACCGCAGCTCCGTCATGTTCGGCGACTACCACACCGGCCTGTCCAAAAACGAGTTCGCCCGGTACGACAGGACCTTCAACGGGCTCAAGGCCGACATCGAGGCCGGGTCGCTGACGTTTCGGGGCTTCGCGGCCGAGACGGACCAGGTGCAGGTCAAGGACGAGATCCCGGGGAACGGCACCTCGGGGTACTACTTCTTGAGCAGGACTCCCATTCTGGAAAACAGCGAAACGGTCCGCATCGAAGTCCGGGACCGGTTCCACCCCGAGCGGATCCTCTCCTCCGTAGAGAAGGCCCCCTTTACCGATTACGACATCGATTACACCGGGGGGACCCTCCTGTTCAAGGAGCCGGTTCCCTCCCTGGACGGCGGGTTCAACCCTGTGCGCATCGTCGTCCTCTACGAAGCCGACGGGACGGGCCAGGACCGGTACACCTACGGAGGCAGGGCGGGTCTTCGGCTCGGGGAAAAACTGGAGGTCGGCGCGACCGCCGTCGTCGAGGATAACGGGATCCAGGACGATACCCTGTTCGGAGCGGACGCTTCGCTTGCGCTGTCCGAACGGTTCCGGCTCAAAGGAGAAATTGCCGCAAGCGACACCCTGGAAAAAGGGACGGGGAGCGCCTGGAAGGTGGAACTTGCGTCGGACGTGAGCAGGAAGCTGAAAATCGAAGCCTATTACCGGGATGTCGAGGATACCTTCCTGAACCTCTCGATGACGGGCAGCGAGACGGGCACCACGAAATACGGCGCGTCCGCGACCTACCGGCCCCGGGAGAGGACGGACATCACGGCGGAGAGCTTCGTTGAGGACGATCGATTCATCGGTTCAAAACGGTTCGTCAACTCCCTCGGGGTGAGGCAGGCCTTTTCCCGGGCCACGGTGGAGACGGGGTACCGGTACCTCACCGAAGACCGGTCCGCCCCCGGGCAGGAGGACCGGTCCTCCCAGATCGCCTATGCCGGGGTGAGCGGAAACATCACGGAAAAACTCGGCGGCGGGCTGAAACGGGAGCAGGTCCTCACCTCCGACGAGGTGACGGACTACCCGTCGAAGACCACGGCGGAGCTGAACTACAAGATCTCGGACACGCTCACTGCGCGCTTTGCCCAGGAAATCCAGGAGGGGGAGAGCAGGAGGAACGCGACGGTCCTCGGTCTGGAAAGCCGGGTCACGGAGAGTACGACCCTGTCGTCGCGCTACCAGATCGAAGACACGATCTCCGGCGAGAGGGCGCAGGGTGTCATCGGGCTCAACAACAAGTGGGAGCCCAAGAAAGGTCTGACCCTGAACACGAGGGCCGAGCGGATCCAGCTCCTCGACGGGAACGACGACGGCTCCGGCGGGACAGCGCTGGCCTTTGCCGGAGAATACCTGCGGAATGAGAACGTGCGGGCCACGGGCCGCTACGAACTGCGGCTCGGGGGTAGGGAGACCACGAATCTTTTCGATCTCGGGGCGGCGATCAAGGTGGCCGATGGGCTCTCCCTCCTTCCCAAGGTGAGCCTGTGGCACAGCGACAGGGACCAGGGCACCAGTTCCCTCTACGACGGACTGGTGGGGATCGCCTACCGTCCGAAGGGTGAACCGTCGATCTACCTGCTCCACTCCCTGCGGTGGAAGCTCGAGCGGGTGACCAGCGCCGGGACGGATACAGAAAGGAATAACCTGATCTCCTCGACGGAAGCTTCCTACCGGGTCTCCCCGAAGTGGACGCTGCTCGGCAAATACGCCGGGAAGTACGCCTGGGAATCGCTGGAAGGCAGTGACTTCACGTCCTACACCGATCTTCTCCTCGCGGGTGCCACGTTCGATCTGACCGACCGCTGGGATATCGGAGTCGTGGGGAAGCTGATGAACCAGTACGACACCGGCATGCATTCGATTGGCGCCGTGGTGAAAACGGGCTACCGGGTCTACCGGAACCTGTACGCGGGGGTGGGGTACGACCTCTCCCGGATGGACGACAAAGATCTCTCCGGGTCGAACTACCAGTCCCACGGACCCTTCCTCGAATTGAAGTTCAAGTTCGACGAAGAAACCGTGAGAAACGCCCGTGTGCCGCTTGCGGCCGGGTCGGGATCCGCCGCTTCTTCCCCTCCCCCGCCCGCGCCATCCCCTTCCGGGTAACTCTTCGCCCCTCCTTCGTGTCCGGGGGAAAAGCCTCCGTTCGCAGGCCTGCCGGTCTTGATTGAAACCGTCCTTCCCCACGTTATACACTTGGACGGAATCCCCATCCTGTCCAGAGGGGGCGGTGCGTTAGATGGGCGTCAAAGACCGAAACGGCAAAGGGATGGTGCGCTTTCTGACGTTCGGTTTGCTCACCCTCTTGTTCCCGCTGTCGATGGCTGTTTCCGCGCTCGGGGGACAATTCGGGGATGCTGTCGACGCGTATGAACGAGGCGACTATGCGACAGCATTCCGATTGATGAAGCCATTGGCGGAAAAAGGAGACGCCCGGTCCCAGCACAATCTCGGCGTCATGTACGATTACGGCCGGGGCGCCCCGCAGGACAACACCGAGGCATGGAAGTGGTACCGAAAGGCGGCCGATCAGGGTCTCCCCGATGCCCAGCACAACCTCGGCCTCATGTGTGAGAAAGGCCAAGGCGTCCCGCAGAACTACACCGAGGCGGCGAAGTGGTACCGGAGGGCGGCCGACCAGGGACTCCCCGAGTCCCAGGTAAACCTCGGAATCATGTATTACAACGGCCAGGGCGTCCCGCAGGACTACATTCTGGCGCATATGTGGCTCAACATCGCGGCTTCGCACTACCCTGCATCGGTAAAAAAGAGGGTGAACGACGTTGTCCATTATCGGGATATCGTCGACGCCAAGATGACCCCGGCCCAGGTCGCCGAGGCGCAGCGGTTGGCACGGGAGTGGAAACCGAAGAAAGAGGGAAGATAGATGGGCGCCGGGGTGCGGGAGGGCAAAGGGATGGTTCGCTGTCTGGCGTTCAGCCTGCTCACCCTCCTGCTGTCTCTATCCGTGGTTGTTACGGCGCATGCAGAACAATTCGGGGATGCTCTCGACGCCTATTTGCGAGGGGATTGGGGGGAAGCATCCCGAATTTTCAAGACATTGGCCGAGCAGGGAGACGCCGATGCCCAGTTCAACCTCGGCTTCCTGTACGTTCACGGCCAAGGCGTCCCGCAGGATTACGCCGAGGCGGTGAAGTGGTACCGGAGGGCGGCAGAGCAGGGAAAGGCGGCGGCCCAGTCCAACCTCGGGTACATGTACAACGTAGGCCAGGGCGTCCCGCAGGACTATGCCGAGGCGGTCACGTGGTACCGAAAGGCGGCCGGGCAGGGGCACGCCGATGCCCAGTACAACCTCGGCGTCATTTACGCAGAAGGCGTCGGCGTTCCGCGTGATTATGCCGAGGCGGTGAAATGGTACCGAAAGGCGGCCGAGCAGGGATACGCCAATGCCCAGTTCTACCTCGCCGTCAGTTACGATAACGGTCAAGGCGTCCCGCAGGACTATGCCGAGGCGGTGAAATGGTACCGGAAGGCCGCCGAGCAGGGATTTGCCATGGCCCAGCACAACCTCGGCACCATGTACCATATCGGCCATGGAGTCCCGCAGGACTATGCCGAGGCGGTGAGGTGGTATCGAAGGGCGGCCGCACAGGGAGACGCCGATGCCCAGTTCAACCTCGGCTTCCTGTACTTTCACGGCCAAGGTGTCCCGCAGGACCACATTCTGGCGCACATGTCGTTCCACCTTGCGGCGTCATGGTTTCCCGCTACGGAGGAGAAGCGACGGGAACGTGCCGTCAGAAACAGAGACAGAGTCGCTTCCGAGATGACCCCGGAGCAGATCGCCGAGGCGCAACGGTTGGCAAGGGAGTGGCAATCGATGGAAGAGGCGAGATAGCCGGGCGCCAGGGTGATCCGGCCTTCGGGCACCGAGAGTATGCGCAGCAGCATGAGCGAAGGACTCGAACAGGAAAAGGGTTACGGGTTTCCCCGTAACCCCTCGTTTTCCTTGGTAGTCCCAGCGGGGTTCGAACCCGCGTTTTCGCCGTGAGAGGGCGGTGTCCTAGTCCACTAGACGATGGGACCACAGTGGCTGAGGAGCCAGGATTTGAACCTGGAAAACCTGGTCCAGAGCCAGGCGTGATGCCGTTTCACTACTCCTCAACGGAAAAAACAGGTTACCCGAACCGTTCTTCCTCCGTCAAGCGCGATTCCGTTTGGCGCTTCCGATATGAGTCGTGCGCGTTTTTCCGGGGGGCCGGAGAGGCATTCGCGCCGCTTTTTGACTCGGTCCCGGCGGCATGCTATTGGTGTATTCATGCGGGAGCTTGCAGGCGGCGAACCCCTCGATTTCCTCCGCGAGATCGTCCGTCGCGACACGCTCTCCGGCCGGTACGCCGGCCGGGTGGTGACGCGATTTCCTCCGGAACCGAACGGCTATCTGCACATCGGCCACGCCAAGTCGATCTGCCTGAACTTCGGCATCGCAAAGGATTTCGGCGGGGACTGCCATCTGCGCTTTGACGACACGAACCCGGAAACCGAGGAGATGGCCTACGTCGATTCGATCATGGGCGACGTGCGGTGGCTCGGGTACGACTGGCAGGACAAGCTCTTCTTCGCTTCGGATTATTTCGAGCGGCTCTACGAGTTCGCGGTCCGGCTGATCCGGGACGGAAAGGCCTACGTGGACAGCCTGAACGAGGAGGAGATCCGCAAGTACCGCGGCACCGTCACGGAACCGGGCGTCGAAAGTCCCTACCGGGACCGATCCGTCGCGGAGAACCTCGACCTTTTCGCGCGGATGCGGGCGGGCGAGTTCCCCGATGGTGCACACGTCCTGCGGGCAAAAATCGACATGTCGGCCAGCAACATGAAGATGCGCGACCCGCTTCTCTACCGCATCCGCCATGCGACGCACTACCGAAGGGGCGACGAATGGTGCATCTATCCCATGTACGACTTCGCCCACCCGTTGTCGGACGCCGTCGAGAACATCACGCACTCGATCTGCACGCTGGAGTTCGAGAACAACCGGGCGGTCTACGACTGGCTGCTCGACAGCCTCTTCCCGCAGCCGCGGCCGCACCAGTACGAGTTCGCGCGTCTCAATCTCGATTTCACGGTCATGAGCAAGCGGAAACTTCTTTCGCTCGTGGAGGACGGGCTTGTCTCCGGATGGGACGACCCCCGCATGCCGACGATCGCCGGAA
The DNA here is from genome assembly GCA_041633075.1 of Candidatus Deferrimicrobiaceae bacterium. Taxonomy (GTDB): domain Bacteria; phylum Desulfobacterota; class Deferrimicrobia; order Deferrimicrobiales; family Deferrimicrobiaceae; genus CSP1-8. The sequence continues at coordinate 5,371 of JBFKGZ010000017.1, forward strand.
TGCGCCGGCGGGGCTACCGGCCCGAGGGAATCCGTCTGTTCGCGTCCCGCATCGGCGTCGACAAGTCCAACAGCCGGGTCAGCATGGAGCTGCTCGAGGATGCGATACGCGACGACCTGAACGCTTGCGCCCCCCGGGTGATGGCGGTACTGCGCCCCCTGAAGGTGACGCTCTTGAATTACCCGGAAGACGAGGTCGAATGGCTGGATGCCCCGTACTGGCCGCGCGACATCGACCGGGAAGGATCGCGCAAGGTTCCGCTCTCCCGGGAAATCTCCATCGAACGGACGGATTTCCTGGAGAATCCCCCCCCCGACTGGATCCGGCTGCGCCCCGGCGGGGAGGTGCGCCTGCGAAGCGGATACTTCATCCGGTGCGAGGAAGTCGAGAAGGACCCGGCCTCCGGGGAGGTGGTCGGGCTGCGTTGCCGCTACGACCCGGAATCCCTCGGTAAGCCCGCGAAGGGGGCGCGCAAAAAAACCACGGCGATCCAGTGGGTATCGAATGCGCACGCAATCGTGGCCGAGGTACGGCTCTTCGACCGGCTGTTCACGGTTGCCGATCCTGAGGGGGTGGAGGAGGGGAAGACGTTCCGGGAATGCCTGAACCCGGATTCGGCGGAAGTCCTGGGCGGCTGCCTTCTCGAGCCGGGGCTTGGGAAGGCCCGGCCCGGGGAGCGGTTCCAGTTCGTGCGCCACGGCTTTTTCATCGCGGACGAGGCCGATTCGCGGCCGGGCGCCCCCGTGTTCAACCGCATCGTCGCGCTGCGGGACCGGTACCGGCAGACGGTCCGGGACCTGCTCCCCCGAAAACCGGCATAGGTTTCCAAGTCCCGTGAAGATCCTGGTCCTCAACGGCGGCGGGAAGAAAGGCCGGGATGGAATGGGCGGGAGGGCTTTCGCTTGGCGGAGGGGAGGCGATCGGAGGAAAATCGCTCTCCGAAGCCGGCGGAGTCGCGAGGAATGCGAGGAAGGCCCTCGACATGGCCGCCGAAGCGCTGGCGCTTGGTCGGCCGGTTCCCGGGGAGGCCGTATCCCTGATGGCTGCCCCGGTGGTATCCCCCTGGCTGTGTGCCCTCATCGGGGATCTTGGCTGGCGGGTCAAGGCAAGGCGGCACGGAACCGGGAGCAGGCTCAAGGATCGCCCCTATTTCACGCCGAAGAAGTAGGGAACAATCCACCCTCCCGCACCGTCAGGGGGAGGCCTTCCGGAATCGGTTCCGGAAGGTTTCCCCGATACCGGACGACGCGGATCCGGATGGGTTGCGAATGCGGGGATAAGGAATTTTTTATTAATTCTTCCGAATCGTTGCGGAGGAATGTGTAAGGCGTCGGATCACCTCTTCCCTGCCGAGCACCTCCATCACCTCGAATATCCCCGGAGACACCGTTCCCCCCGTGAGGGCGACCCGGATCGGCTGCGCCACTTTCCCCAGCTTTGCCCCCATGTTCTCCGCCGCACGGTGGAGGACCGCTTCGATCGTGGCGGGCGTAAATTCGGATAGGGCAGCGAACTCCCGGGCGATCTCCTCGAAGAGGGGAGCCATCTCCGGGGTGAGGAACTTCGCCGCCGCCTTCGGGTCCGGATCCTTGGGACGGAAATAGTACACAGACGAATCCGCCATCTCCGAAAGCGTCCTCGACCGCTCCTGGAACGTACGCACCGCCTTCGCCAGCCAAGGAGAGGGTTCCGCTTCGATTCCCCTTTTTTTGAGAAACGGAACGAGAAGGCGCGCCAGCCGCTCCGGGGACCCCGTCTTGATGTAGTGGGCGTTCAAGCGGAGGAGCCTCTCCGGATCGAAGCGGGAGGGCGACTTCCCCACGTTTTCCAGGGAGAAGATTCCCGTAAGCTCTTCCAGGGAGAAGATCTCCTGGTCACCGTGGCTCCAGCCCAGCCGGACGAGGTAGTTGATCATCGCCTCCGGGAGATATCCCCGGTCCCGGTAGGAGGTCACGGAGACATCGTCCTGCCGCTTAGAGAGCTTCCCCCCCCCTATCCCGTGGATGAGGGGAAAGTGACCGAACCTCGGAAGGGGGTAACCGAGTGCCTCGTACAGGAGGATCTGCCTGGGGGTGTTGTTGAGGTGGTCGTCGCCGCGGAGGACATGGGTAATGCCCATCGATGCGTCGTCCACGACCACGACGAAATTGTACGTAGGCGAGCCGTCCGACCGCAGGAGGATGAGATCGTCCAGTTCTCCGACATCAAAGGCGACGTCTCCGCGGAGAAGGTCGCGTACGATCGTCGTGCCCGAGAGAGGAGCACGGAAGCGGATCACGAACGCCTTTCCTTCCGTCTGGGAAGGGCGAAGCTCCCGGCACTTCTGGTCGTAGCGCGGGGTCTCCCCCCTGGCCCGTGCGGCCTCCCGGCGGGCGTCGAGCTCCGCCGGCGTGCAGACGCACCGGTACGCTTTTCCTTCCGCAAGCAGCCTCCCTGCCTCCGCCCGGTACCGTTCCATCCGCTCCGTCTGGAAGAAGGGGTCCTCGTCCCAGGTGATCCCCAGCCACGCAAGCCCCTCGAGGATCTCCTTCACCGCCTCCGGGGTCGACCGTTCCCGGTCCGTATCCTCGATGCGCAAGAGGAACGTACCCCCGTTGCGCCGGGCGAAGAGCCAGTTGAAAAGGGCGGTATGGGCGCCCCCGATATGGAGGTACCCCGTCGGGCTGGGGGCAAAACGCGTGACGACGTCGGACATGCGGTGCCTTTCTTCCCGTGGGTTGGTGCGGGCGCCCGGGCGGCGGGGGCTTACAGGAACGCCATGCCCGCGTACCCGACCACCTGTTCCCGGTCGCCGCTCACGTCGCCGGAAGTGGAATACTTTATCAGGAGGGCGGAGGTGGCGCCAAGGGCCAGGGACGCGAACAGCACGACGGTCGCGGGATTTACGCCGCACATCGAAATCCGCTCCGAGCGGACGACCCGGTGGAGACCTTCCGGGTCGAGCGCGAGCATGCGGTCGATCGCCGCGCCGTCTTTCTTGCGCGCAAGGGCGTCGGGTTCGTAGTGGGACATGTCGGAGCTCGCGATCAGCAGAGGCGGTTGGGGCTCCTTTGCCGCCACACGGGCCACGGCCTCTCCCAGCATCCGGCAATCCGGAAGGGAGAGATGCCCAAGGGCGACAGGGACGAAACGAAACGCCTCCCGGAACCGCCGAAGGAACGGAAGCTGCACCTCCAGGGAATGCTCCCCGCGGTGCGCGGATGCGTCTTCCGAAAAAAGAGGGGACTCCGCAAGAAGCCGTCCGGCCAGCTCCTCGTCGATCGGAACCTCTCCCCAGGGCATTCGCCAGGTCCCCCGCGACATGACGGCCGCGGTGCCGCCCACTCCCGTGTGGTTGGGGCAGAAGATGATATTCCGCTCGGGAATATCCACCGAGGAGAAGACTTCCCCCGCCACGCCGGCCGAGTAGACGTAGCCCGCGTGGGGCACGACGATCCCCCTGGCCCGGAGCTTTTCCGCGGTGTCCCGGGTGTAGAGTCGGACCACACGGTCCAGTTCCCGCGCCGTCCCCGGGTAGAATTGCCCCGCGACAGCAGGATTCCGGCTCCTGTTCATACGGTATTTTATACCACAGGAGCCCCCCCGACGGGCACATTCCCGATTGACACGCGGTATGGGGTTTCCTATAGTATTTTATTTACTTTTCGGGGAAGTGCGTCGTTTGTACATACGAACGTCCGATATTCCCCGCGATGGGCTGGATGTTGTCGCCAATCGCGGGAACGCGTGGGTTCCCCGGCTGCTGGAGGGGATGAATGCGCACCCTCTCCGGGCTTGCCGGATGCGGGAGGTCACTCTTTTCCTTACTCTGGAGGGCAGGGATCTGGAGGCCAGCGGGACCTTCGTCGCCGAAGGGGAGACCGTGTGCGACCGTTGTGCGGAGCCCGTCACCCTGCGTCTGGATCGGGACTTCCGGACGGTTTTCGTCCCGGTGGACCGTGGCCCGACCGAGTCCGGAGACCTCGAGCTCCGGGTCGACGACCTGGATATCGCCTTCTACGACGGTGCGGGGATTGAAGTGACGGACATCTTCTGGGAGCAGGTGGCCCTTGCCCTTCCCGCCAAGGTGCTCTGCCGGGAGGATTGCCGGGGCGTATGCGCCCATTGCGGAGAGGACTGGAACCGGTCGAAGTGCCATTGTCCCGGGGAGGCAAGGGAGGGACCGTTCGACGTCTTGAAGACATTGAGGAAAGAAAAGGAGTAAGCGATGCCGAATCCGAAACGACGCGGCTCCAAGTGCCGCCGGGACAAGCGGAGGACCCACAAGAAACTGTCGGAGCCCGCGCGCAGCACTTGCCAGCAGTGCAAGCAGGTGAAGCGGCCCCACGCTGTCTGTCCGAATTGCGGAACGTACAACGGCCGGGAAGTTATTGCCAAGGCCTGACGCCCATTTTTTCCTGCCCTCGATGAAAATTGCGGTTGACGCGATGGGAGGGGATCACGCCCCGAAAGAAGTGATCCGGGGAGCGGTGCATGCCTTCCGGGAGTTCGGCTTCCCCATCGTTCTCGTCGGGAGGGAGGATGCGATTCGTGAGGAGTTGCGCCGGGCCAAAGCGGAAGAGCTGGAGGTACAGCACGCGTCCGAGGTAGTCGAGATGTACGACGCCCCGGGCGTGGCCTTCCGGAAGAAGAAGGATTCTTCCCTGCGCGTCGGTCTCAACCTTGTGGCGGAAGGGAAAGCCTCCTCCTTCGTGAGCGCGGGCAATTCCGGGGCGGTGATGGCCGGGGCGCTTATGGTGCTGCGGAAGATCCGGGGGGTCGACCGGCCGGCGATCCCCGCGACGATTCCGACTCCGACGGGGCCCATCGTTCTCATCGACGCCGGGGCGAACGTGGATTGCAGGCCGGACCACCTGGTGCAGTTCGGGTGGATGGGTGACGCGTACGCGAGAAAAATCCTCGGGATTCCGCGCCCTCGAGTGGGCGTGGTGAGCATCGGCGCGGAGGACTCGAAAGGGACGGACCTCACCCGGGAGACGGGTGCCCTGTTTCGCAAGACCGGCCTGTCCTTCGTGGGGAACCTCGAGGGGAGGGATTTCTTCATCCGAAAGGCCGACGTGTTCGTCTGCGACGGGTTCGTGGGGAACGTCGTCCTCAAGACGATGGAAGGGATGGCGACGGCCCTGGTGGATTTCCTGCGGGAGGAGATTCTCAAATCGCAGATGGCAAAGGTGGGAGCCCTCCTTGCCGGGGGGGCGATCCGGCGGGTCAAGACGAGGCTGGACTACGCCGAATACGGTGGCGCACCGCTGCTCGGGGTGAAGGGAGGGGTCGTGATCTGCCACGGCTCGTCAGACGCGCGAGCGATGAAAAACGCGATCCGTTCCGCGGGCTCGCTCCACCGGGACGGGGTGGAAGAGGAGATCGCCCGGGTGATTGCCTGAAGACGCAAGTCGAAAGGCGGCGGGGATGCCGGAAGGAGCAAGGTCCCCGGGACGGAAGGACCGGGGGGTCGGGAAGAAAGGGGGCAACGATCATGGGATCGAAAATCGTCGGGCTGGGAATGTGCGTTCCGCCGAAAGAGCTGACCAATGCCGAACTGGAAAAGATGGTCGAAACGTCCGACTCCTGGATCATGGAGCGGACGGGAATCAAGGTTCGGCGAATCGCGGAACCGAACACGGCAACATCCGATCTCTGCCTGGAGGCATCGCGTCATGCGCTGGCACAAGCGGGCGTAAGCCCCTCCGAGATTGACATCATCGTCGTCGGGACCTGCACTCCCGACATGCCGCTTCCTTCCACCGCATGTTTTCTGCAGATGAAGATCGGCGCGGGGCGCGCCTTCGCGCTGGACGTGAACGCGGCATGCTCGGGCTTCCTGTATTCCCTTACCACGGCGGACGCGATGATCCGCGCCGGCCGCGGAAAGAAGGCGCTTGTCGTGGGAGCGGACCTCCTGTCGACCGCCACCGACTACGCGGACCGGAACACGTGCATCCTCTTCGGTGACGGGGCGGGAGCAGCGGTAATCGCCGAGTGCCCGGACGGGGAGGGAGTGTTGAGCTGCCATCTCCACTCCGACGGGAGCCTGTGGGAGCTGATTTACACTCCGGGGTGCGGGACGATCCACCCGTGCGGACCGGAGATCGTGGAGAAACGGATGCACGCGATCCGCCTGGCGGGAAACGAGGTGTTCAAGCAGGCGGTCACGAGAATGGTCGAGGTTGCCCAGGAGGCCCTTGCGCAGAACAACGTGGACATTTCGGACGTCGACCTTTTCGTGCCCCACCAGGCCAACATGCGAATCCTCAGTGCGGTCGGGAAGCGGCTCGGAGTCGCCGAGGAAAAAGTATTCGTAAACCTCGAGCGATACGGGAACACCTCCGCCGCCTCCGTCCCGATCGCCCTCACGGAAGCCCGGGAACAGGGGCGGCTCGCGAAGGGGGACCTTGTGCTCCTTACGTCCTTCGGAGCGGGGCTGACCTGGGGGGCCGCCCTGATGCGAATGTAGGGGGGAGAGATGGGGATCGGACTGCTGTTTCCCGGACAGGCGTCCCAGTTTCCGGGTATGGGGAAGGAACTCCACGAAGCCTACCCGGTCGCACGGGAGGTCTTTGATGAGGCTTCCGACGCGCTCGGGTTCTCCCTGGCCGACCTCTGCTTCCGCGGTTCGGCGGAGGACCTCCGGATGACCGAGAATACCCAGCCCTCCATCTTCGCCGTGAGCGTCGCCGCCTACCGGGTTCTTGCGGAAGAGACGGGAATCCGTCCCGTGTGCGCCGCGGGACACTCGCTCGGCGAGTATTCGGCCCTTGCGGCCTCCGGCGCCCTGCCCCTGTCCGATGCGGTCCGGCTGCTTAGGTCGCGGGGAAGGTTCATGCAGGATGCGGTTCCGCCGGGAGAGGGGGCGATGGCCGCCGTGATCGGCCTTCCGCCGGAAGCCGTGGAAACCATTTGCCGCGATGCCGGACGGGAAGGGGTGGTCCAGCCGGCGAACTTCAACGGAGGGGGCCAGATCGTGATCTCCGGGAGCGCCCGGGCGGTGGCGGCCGCGTGCGAGGCGGCGAAATCGGCAGGCGCGAAGCAGGTGATGCCGCTTCCGGTGAGCGCTCCGTTCCACTGCTCCCTCATGGAACCGGCCGCCGAACGGCTCGCCCCGGCCCTGAGGGCGACGACTCCCGGGAAATTCTCCTTCCCGGTGGTGGCCAACGTTACGGCGGAAGCGTATCCGCACGGGGAAGGGGTGGCGGAGATCCTCATCCGGCAGATCGTTTCCCCCGTGCGGTGGGAGGAATGCGTCCGGCGGATGCGGGCCATGGGGGCGACATCGTTTCTGGAAGTGGGGCCCGGGAAGATTCTCGCCGGACTGCTGCGCAGGATCGAGAGGAATGTGCCGGCGGCGGCCTTCTGCTCGCCTGCGGACCTGCCGGCCGTCCGCGGCCTTGCCGGGTGAAGTTTTTCCTTGTACGGTCGCCGAATTTGTGGGTATGAACTTCGGGGAGGGAGGGGGTACGATGCGGCTTTCCGGCAAGGTGGCACTGGTCACGGGCTCTGCGCGGGGCATCGGGAAGATCATCGTGGAACGATTCGCCGCGGAGGGCGCGGTCGTGGTGCTAAGCGATGTCACCAACGAGGCGGCAGCGGCGGAGACGCTTGCCGCCATCGTGGGCGCGGGGGGAAAGGGCATGCTGGAGATGTTCGACGTGGGGGACGCAGCCCAGGTCGACGCGGCTGTCCAGCGCATTCTCGCGGAGCAGGGGCGCATCGACATCCTCGTGAACAACGCCGGGATCACCCGGGACAACCTGCTGATGCGTCTGTCGGAGGAGGATTTCGACGCCGTCCTGCGGACGAATCTCAAGGGGACGTTTCTTCTCACGAAGGCCGTTTCAAGGCACATGATGAAGCAGCGCAGCGGCAGGATCGTCAACCTGAGTTCCGTCGTGGGGCAGATGGGCAACGCCGGGCAGTCGAATTATTCCGCGGCGAAGGCCGGCATCATCGGGTTCACGAAATCGATGGCGCGCGAACTGGCCTCGCGCAGCGTGACCGTCAACGCGATCGCGCCAGGGTTCATCATGACGCCCATGACGGCGGCGTTGCCGGAGAACGTCCAGAAAGGGTTTCTCGATCAGATCCCGATGGGAAGATTCGGCACCCCGGAAGACGTGGCAGAACTCACAGTCTACCTTGCCTCCGATGGCGCCTCGTACGTCACCGGGCAGGTGATCGGGATTAACGGCGGGTTATACATGTGAAGGGTATACTATCTGGAGGGAGGGCGTGAGATGTCGGTGGAAAAAAAAGTGAAGGAGATCGTGGCCGAGCAGTTGGGAAAGGATGCGAAGGAAGTGACCAACGAGGCGTCTTTCATCGACGACTTGGGAGCGGATTCCTTGGACATCGTCGAACTGGTGATGGCGATGGAGGACGAGTTCGGGATCGAGATTCCCGACGAGGAGGCGGAGAAGATCAAGACCGTCAAGGACGTCATCGAATACATCAAGGCGAACGCGAAGTAACCAGCGGGGCGTTCGGGGTTCCGGCGGGTGGTGTTGCCGCCGGATGCGAGAACCGGGTGCCGGGAGGTCAGGATGCGGAGGGTGGTAGTCACGGGACTGGGAGCAGTCACGCCGCTGGGCGTAACGTTGGGACCTACGTGGGAGGCGCTCCTCGCCGGCCGGTCGGGGGTGGGTCGGATCACGAAGTTCGACCCGTCGGAATTTCCGACCACGATCGCCGCAGAAGTGAAGGGGTTTGTCCCCGAGGACCATGTCGACAGGAAAGAGGTCAAGCGGATGGACCCGTTCATCCACCTGGCCATGGCGTCCACCCATGCCGCGATGACCGACTCCGGCCTGACGATCGACGAAGAGCTTGCGCCGCGCGTCGGTGTGTACATGGGCAGCGGGCTGGGCGGCCTCACGACGCTGGAGCGCTACCACCAGGCCTACCTAGAGGACGGGGTGCGGAAGATCAGCCCGTTTTTCATCCCGATGCTCATCTCCAACCTCGCGCCGGGGCACATTGCGATCCGGTACGGGGCGAAGGGCCCCAACATCACGACGACCACCGCGTGCGCCGCGTCCAGTCACGCGATCGGGGAAGCGTTGCTGGCGGTCCGCCGGGGCGTCTGTGACGCGGTCATCGCAGGGGGAACCGAGGCAACCATCACTCCCATGGCGTTGGGGGGATTCTGCGCGATGAAGGCCCTCTCCACGCGCAACGGCGACCCCACCGGCGCCTCGCGGCCGTTCGACAAGGACCGGGACGGGTTCGTCATGGGAGAGGGCGCCGCCGTGCTCATTCTCGAGGAGCTCGAGTTCGCCAAAAAGCGGGGTGCGAAGATCTATGCGGAGCTGTGCGGCTACGGTGCGTCGGGCGACGCGCATCATATCACGGCGCCCGCGCCCGGCGGGGAGGGTGCCGTGCGGTGCATGCGGGAAGCCATGGCGGACGCCCGGGTACGTCCCGAAAAGGTCGGGTATATCAACGCCCACGGGACCTCGACGCCCTACAACGACGTGTTCGAAACGATGGCGATCAAGACGGTGTTCGGGGACCACGCACGGAACCTGATGGTGAGCTCCACAAAATCGATGACGGGCCACCTTCTGGGCGCCGCCGGCGCCGTGGAGGGAATCTTTTCCGTCCTGGCCATCCACGAGGGGACCATTCCCCCGACGATCAACTACAAGACGGCCGACCCCGAATGCGACCTGGACTATGTGCCCAATACGGCACGCCGTGAGGAGGTCCGGTACGCCCTCTCCAATTCGTTCGGTTTCGGGGGGACGAACTCGTGCCTGCTCTTCGGCAAGTTCTCCGGGTGAGGGCCCTCCCCGCGAACGGAAAGAGGGAGACCGCCGCGTTGCCCGGCGTGAGAAAAACCGCCGGATCGAAAATCGTCCGAGCCGCCAGTCCGAGAAAAGGAGAGATCGTATGTCCTTCCTGAGAACCGTCGACCCGGAAATCTACGAAGTGATCCGCAGGGAGACCGAACGCCAGGCGTTCGGTCTCGAACTGATACCCTCGGAGAACTTCGTGAGCGAAGCGGTTCTCGAGGCGACCGGCTCGGTGCTGACGAACAAATACGCGGAAGGGTATCCCGGGAAGCGGTATTACGGGGGCTGCGAGTTCGTGGACCAGGCGGAGGAACTGGCGATCGAGCGGGCGAAGAAGCTATTCGGGGCCGAGCATGCGAACGTCCAGCCCCATTCGGGGTCGCAGGCAAACATGGCCGTCTACCTCTCCGTAATGAAGCCGGGGGACACGATCCTTGGGATGAACCTCTCCCACGGCGGTCACCTGACGCACGGCAGTCCGGTGAACTTCTCGGGTAAGCTGTTCCAGGTGGTCTCGTACGGCGTCCGTCCCGACACGGAGACGATCGATTTCGACCAGGTCCGCGATCTGGCGCTCGCGCACAGGCCGAAGATGATCATCGTGGGGGCGTCCGCCTATCCGCGGATCATCGAATTCGCCCCGTTCCGCGAAATCGCGGATGAGGCAGGGTGCATGGTGGTGGCGGACATCGCCCACGTGGCCGGCCTCGTCGCGGCGGGGCTGCATCCCAATCCCGTTCCGTACTGCGAATTCGTGACCACGACCACCCACAAGACCCTCCGGGGCCCCCGGGCGGGATTGATCCTGTGCCGGGAGGAGATGGCGAAGAAGCTCAACTCCTCGATCTTTCCGGGAACGCAGGGCGGCCCGCTCATGCATGTGATCGCCGCAAAGGCTGTCGCGTTCCAGGAGGCCATGTCCCCCGAGTGGAAGGAGTATCAGGCCCGGATCATCCGGAACGCGAAGGCCCTGGCGGCCGCGATCATGCATCGGGGGTTCCGGCTGGTCTCCGGGGGGACGGACAACCACCTGATGCTCGTGAACCTCAGGGAGACCCCTCTGACGGGGAAGGATGCCCAGGAGGCCCTCGACCGGGTCATGATCACCGTAAACAAGAACACCATCCCCTTTGAAACGCGCAGCCCCTTCATCACCAGCGGCATCCGCTTCGGGACCCCGGGGGTCACGACGAGGGGGATGGGAGAGAAGGAAATGGAACGAATCGGGAACATCATCGCGGACGTCCTCAGCGCCCCGGGGGACCCGACGGTGGAAAAACGCGTATCCCGGGAGGTGCGTGCACTGTGCGATGCGTTTCCCCTGTACCCGGAGAGGATCGCCGACTACGCCGGGAGGTAGCGCGATGAAGACCGCTTCGCGTGTCCGTCCGGACTGGGACTCCTACTTCATGGACATGGCGAAGCTTGCCGCAAGGCGTTCCTCCTGCCTGCGACGGGCCGTCGGCGCGGTACTGGTGAAGGACCGGCGCCTGCTGGCCACCGGCTACAACGGTGTTCCCTCCGGTGTCACCCATTGCGAGGTCACCGGCTGCCTGCGGGAGCAGCGCAATGTCCCTTCCGGGGAGAGGCACGAGCTCTGCCGGGGCCTGCACGCCGAACAGAACGCGATCATCCAGGCGGCCCTGCACGGCGTATCCACACGCGACGCGATTCTCTACTGCACGAATCTTCCCTGCATCATCTGCGCGAAGATGCTGATCAACTCGGGAGTCCGGCGCGTGGTCTATCTCGACGGGTACTGCGATCCCCTCACCGAAGAAATGCTTTCCGAAGTGGGGGTGGAGCTGGTGCGGATGAAGGACAACCTCCCTTGAAATGCCCGCGATGCGGCCACGGGGACAACCGGGTCGTCGATTCCCGGGCCGGCAGAGACGGGGACGTGATCCGGAGGCGGCGGGAATGCCTCTCCTGCCGGCGCCGTTTCACCACCTATGAGCGGGTCGAGGACGAGCTTCCCCTCGTGGTGAAGAGGGACGGGCGACGCGAGCCGTTCGACCGGCAGAAGATCCTCACGGGCGTCCTGAAGGCCTGCGAAAAGCGTCCGGTGAGTTACGCCGTCATCGAGGAGGTGGTCGACTCGCTGGAGGCGAGGTTCCAGTCATCCGGCGAGAAGGAGGTGTCCTCGGTGCAGATCGGGGAGCGCGTGATGGCGGAGCTTCTCAAGATGGACGATGTCGCCTACGTACGATTCGCCTCCGTCTACCGCCAGTTCAAGGACATCAGCCAGTTCGTGGAGGAAATCAAATCGCTGATCTCGGATCCCCCCGAACGACCGCCGAAACCGTAGCAAAGGCACAACGGATGCGTTTTCCCCACCCCGAGTTCATGCGGTTGGCCCTCCGCCTCGCCCGCAGGGGGGCGGGCAGGACGTCGCCGAACCCGGCCGTCGGGGCGGTTCTGGTGAAACGGGGCAAGGTGGTGGGCAAGGGGTATCACCGTGCCCCGGGAATGCCGCATGCGGAAGTGGAGGCCCTCCGCGCGGCGGGGGCGGCCGCTCGGGGGGCGGACCTGTACGTGACCCTGGAGCCGTGCGCCCACACGGGCCGCACCGGTCCATGCACGAATGCCATCATCGAGGCCGGCGTGAAACGGGTCGCGGCAGGAATGCAGGATCCGAATCCGCTCGTCGCCGGGAAGGGGATCCGGGCCCTGCGAACGGCCGGCATCCCGGTCGTCCGCGGAGTGATGGAGGAGGAGGCGCGTTCCCTCAACCGGGGCTACTGCCGCTGGGTGGCATCCGGCCGGCCGTTCGTCACCTTGAAGCTTGCCGTCTCCCTCGACGGGCAGATCGCCGCCGCCTCGGGGGAATCCCGGTGGATAAGCGGCGAGCCGGCGCGTAAGATAGTCCACAGGATGCGTTCGGAAGCGGATGCTGTTCTGGTCGGGGGAAAAACGTTCCGGCGGGACGCCCCGCGGCTCACTTCGAGGATCCGCGGGGGGAGAAACCCGAAACGGGTGATCGTTACCTCGAAGGCTGCCGGGATGGTCCGGAGCGAACGGTTCCTGGAAACAGGGGGCAAGGTCATCGTCGCGGCTCCCCGGAGCGTCTCCCGGAAGAAAACAAACCGGCTCCGATCGCTCGGAATCCAGGTCCTCCTCCTGCCGGCGCGGAAGGGACGGATCGAGGCGGGCGCGTTCCTCGACGCCCTGGGAAAGGAGGGGATCACCTCCCTCCTCGCGGAGGGGGGAGGCGAAACGGCGGGTTGGCTCGTGGATGCGGGCGCGGTGGACCGGTACGTGGTGTTCATTGCTCCGCTCCTTCTCGGCGAAGGAATCCGGTCGGTCGCCGGGTTTGCGGCACGCCGTGTGAACGAGGGGAGACGACTGGTCATCACGAAGGTCGTGCGGGCGGGAGGCGACGTCATGGTCGTCGCGGAGCCCGTCCCCGACGGTTGAGGAGATATGTTTTCCGGTATCGTCGAAGATGTGGGAACCGTCGTTTCGGCGGTTTCCCGGGGAACGGGCATCCTCCTGGGGGTATCCACCGGAATCCCCCTTGACGAGGTCCGCGTCGGGGATTCCCTCTCGGTGTCCGGGGTGTGCCTTTCAATTACCGAAAAGAAGAAGGGGACGTTTTTCGCGGAGGCTTCCGAGGAAACGATTTCCCGGACGACGTTTAGGACGCTCGCTGCGGGATCGCGGGTGAACCTGGAACGCTCCCTCACCCTTTCCGGGCGTCTCGACGGTCACCTGGTGTACGGGCACATCGACGGGACCGGGACGGTCCGCGAGGTCCGGCACGCGGGCCGGAGCCGGGTATTCCATATCCGGACCGATCCTTCTATAATGAAATGCATTGTTTTCACGGGCGCCGTGGCCGTGGACGGGGTGAGCCTTACGGTCAGTTCCGTACATCCGGCAGGGTTCGAAGTCACCCTGATTCCCCTGACGCTGGCGCAGACGACGTTCGATCGGCTTCGTACGGGAGAAGCGGTCAACGTGGAAACGGACATTATCGGGAAATACGTCCTCAAGTACCTTGAAGGCCGGGGAAGCGGCATCTCCATGGATTTCCTGAAAAAACAAGGTTATGCGTAGAAAGGCTGCCGGCAGGATGATTCTTTCGACAATCGAGGAAGCCCTCGAAGACATTCGAGAGGGAAAGATGATCGTTCTCGTCGACGACGAGGACCGGGAGAACGAGGGAGACCTCACGATCGCGGCCGACCACGTAACGCCCGAGGCGATCAACTTCATGGCCCGGCATGGCCGGGGGCTGATCTGTCTCAGCATCACGGAGGAGCGGGCGAGACAGCTCCATCTTCCGCCCATGGTGCAGGACAACTCCTCCCCGTTCGGGACCGCCTTCACGGTTTCCATCGAGGCGCGCAAGGGCGTCACGACGGGGATATCGGCGCACGACCGGGCGACCACCATCCGGGTGGCGATCGCGCCGAACGCCCGGCCCGAGGATCTCGTGCGTCCCGGCCACGTGTTTCCCGTCGTGGCGAGAAAGGGCGGCGTCCTCGTGCGGACGGGGCAGACCGAGGGGTCCGTGGATCTTGCCCGCCTCGCCGGGTGCTCCCCTGCGGGCGTCATCTGCGAGGTCATGAACGAGGACGGGACGATGGCCCGCGTGCCCGATCTGCGGAAGTTCGCGGATGAGCACGGGCTGAAAATTGCCTCCATCCGCGACCTCGTCGAGTTCCGCATGCATCGGGAGCGGCTGGTCAAGCGGGTGGGCGAAACCCACATGCCCATTCAGGCCGGCGGGGAATTCAACGCGATCGCCTACCGGAACACGATGAACGGCGACACCCACATCGCCATGGTCAAGGGGGAGGTTCGTCCCGACGCCCCGGTGCTCGTCCGCGTGCATTCCGAGTGCCTGACGGGGGACGTGTTCGGATCGATCCGGTGTGACTGCGGAGAACAGCTCCGCAGTGCAATGCGTAAAATCGAGGACGAGGGCGCGGGGATCCTTCTCTACATGAGGCAGGAAGGGCGGGGGATCGGGCTGGAGAACAAGATCCGCGCCTACCAGCTTCAGGACAAGGGATTCGACACGGTCCAGGCGAACCAGCGGCTCGGCTTCAAGCCGGACCTGCGCGACTATGGGGTAGGGGCCCAGATTCTCGTCGATCTCGGCGTGCGGGATATCCGGTTGCTCACGAACAACCCGAAAAAGATCATCGGGCTCGAGGGGTACGGGTTGCGGGTGGTCGAGCGGGTCCCCGTCGAAATTTCCCCCAACGACGAGAACGTCGATTACCTGAAGACCAAGAAGAAGAAAATGGGGCACATCCTGAGCGTGGATTAGGGGAGGGGAGATGGTGCGGACAGTCGAGGGCGACCTCCAGGGGCAGGGCCTGAAAGTGGCGATCGTGGTCTCGCGGTACAACAGTTTCATCACGGACCGCCTGATGGAGGGAGCACTGGACGCACTCCGGCGGCACGGAGTCCAGGAAAAGGACATCACCCTGGTGAAAGTCCCCGGCTCCTTTGAGCTGCCTCTGGGAGTGCGCCGCGCGTCCTCTGGGAAGGTCGACGCGGTGATCGCACTCGGGGCGCTCATCCGCGGCGGGACCCCGCACTTCGACTATCTGAGCGCCGAGGTAACGAAGGGGATCGCGCAGGTGATGCTCGACTCGGGTGTTCCGGTCTCCTTCGGCGTGCTCACGACCGACACCGTCGAGCAGGCGATCGAGAGGGCGGGGACCAAGGCGGGGAACAAGGGATTCGAGGCGGCCCTGTCCGCGATCGAGATGGCGAAGCTCCTGCGCCAGATGGAGCGGACGACCGCGTAAGGGGTCAGGAGGAATTGCGCCGGGAATCTCGGGAAAAGGTCTTTCAAACGCTGTTCATGATGGATTTCCTGGGGGTTGGCCCGGACGAGGCCATCCCCCTTTTTGCATTGGTGTCCGTTCCTCCCCCGGATGCGGAATATTACGAGGGAACGGTTAGGGGAGTCTGGGAACACCGGACGGCGATCGACGACCTGATCCGCCAGGCGACGGAGAACTGGCGGCTGGAGAGGATGACGCTGGTCGACAGGAACATCCTTCGCCTGGGGGCGTACGAAATCGGCCGAACCCGCGACATCCCGTTCGTTGTGGCGATCAACGAGGCGGTCGACCTCGGCAAGCGGTTCGGATCGGAGGAGTCCGGGGCGTTCATCAACGGAGTCCTGGACCGGATCTCGGAAATCACGAAGAAAAAGGTGACGCCGTGAGATATCAGCCGAAGGCCATCGAGGAAAAATGGCAGAAGCGATGGGAGAAGGAGGGGATTTTCCGGTGCCCTGACGCGGTCACCGCTCCGAAATTCTACTGCCTCGAGATGTTTCCGTATCCGTCCGGTCGAATCCACATGGGCCACGTCCGCGTGTATACGATCGGGGACCTCATTGCACGCTTCAAGCGGATGCGGGGATTCCAGGTCCTGCATCCCATCGGATGGGATGCGTTCGGGCTGCCCGCGGAAAACGCCGCGCACCGGCACGGGACCCACCCCGCCAAGTGGACGTGGGAGAACATCGGCTTTATGAAAGAGCAGCTACGGGAGCTGGGGATCTCGTACGACTGGGAGCGCGAGTTCTCCACCTGTTCTCCCGAGTATTACCGGTGGGAGCAGTTGTTCTTCCTCTGGATGCTGGAGGACGGAATCGCGTATCGGAAGCGGGCGCTGCTCAACTGGTGCGAGGAGTGCCAGACCGTCCTCGCGAACGAACAGGTGAACCGGGACGGGACATGCTTCATTCACGATCAGGAGCGCGTCACCCAACGGGAGCTCGACCAGTGGTTCGTCGGCACCACGAAGTACGCGGAGGAGCTTCTCTCCGGTCACGAGGAACTCGCGGGAGGCTGGCCCGACAACATACTCGAGATGCAGCGCAACTGGATCGGGCGAAGCGAGGGCGCGGAAATCGACTTTCCTCTCGAGGACGGGGGGGGAAAGATCACCGTGTTCACGACACGTCCCGACACGGTGTATGGGGCCACCTTCATGAGCATGGCGCCCGAACACCCGCTCGTCCTCGCGTTCGCCCGGAAGGCGGGGCGGGAGGAAGAGGTGCGGGAATTCGTACTGAAGGTCGCGCAGCAGGACAGGATCGCCCGGTCGGGCGAGGAGGCGGAAAAGGAGGGGATCTTCACGGGAGGACTCTGCCAAAACCCGATGACCGGGAAGATGATTCCGATATACGCAGCCAATTTCGTCCTGTACGAATACGGAACCGGGGCCGTGATGGCGGTGCCGGCGCACGATCAGCGGGATTTCGAGTTCGCGCGGACGTACGGACTTCCCGTCGCGGTCGTCATCCGGCCCGACGGGGAGGAGCTGTCCTCCGGGACGATGACGTGCGCCTGGGAGGGACCGGGGCGAATGGTCGACTCCGGGCCGTTCACCGGCCTGTCCAGCGAGGAGGGGAAGAGAAAAATCACGGCGTACTTCGAAGAGAAGGGGATCGGAAAAAGGAAGGTCCAGTACCGCCTGCGCGACTGGGGGGTGAGCCGGCAGCGTTACTGGGGTTGCCCTATTCCGGTCATCCACTGCCCGGATTGCGGCGTCGTACCCGTCCCGGTACAAGACCTCCCGGTGGTCCTGCCCGAAGACCTCCCCTACACCCGCGAGAAGGGAAACCCCCTGGCCGGCGCCGAGGACTGGATCCGGGTCCCCTGCCCGGCCTGCGGTGGTCCGGCCCGACGGGAGACGGACACCTTCGACACCTTCTTCGAGTCGAGCTGGTATTTCCTCCGGTACATCGATCCGAAGAACGACAAGGCGCCGCTCGACCCGGAAAAGATGCGCAACTGGATGCCCGTGGACCAGTACATCGGCGGGGTCGAGCACGCCTGCATGCACCTCATCTATGCCCGGTTCTTCCATAAGTATCTCCGGGACCGCGGGGTCGCCCACGGGAACGAACCGTTCCGCCGGCTCCTGTCCCAGGGGATGGTGTGCATGCAGACGATGGAATGTCCGAAGCACGGATGGCGATACCCGGAGGAGGTCGACGACGAGGGGAAGTGCAGACAGTGCGGGGAAACGGTGGATGTCGGGCGGTCGATGAAGATGTCCAAGTCGAAACGCAACGTCGTGGAACCCACCGTGATCATCGAACGGTACGGCGCGGACACGGCGCGGCTGTTCTCCCTCTTCGCGTCTCCTCCCGAAAAGGATCTCGACTGGAGCGAGCAGGGGGTCGAGGGGGCGTTCCGGTTCCTCGGCCGGGTGTTCCGGCTGCTTGTCCAGCGCAGGGAGGCGGTCTCCCGGGCGGGAGAGAGCTGGGACGATTCGGCGGAGACCCGGCGGATTCGCCGGATGACCCACCAGACCCTCCGGAAAGTGACCGTGGATGTGGAAGACCGGTTCCATTTCAACACGGCTCTTTCCGCGATCATGGAGATGGTCAACTTCCTCTACCTGGTCGAGGACGCTGCCTGGGATTCCCCGGGAACGTCCCCGGCGCTCCGGGAAGCGGTCGAAATACTGCTCCACATGCTCTCCCCCTTCGGGCCCCATATCAGCGAGGAGCTCTGGGAGATGATCGGAGGGGAAGGACTGGTGTCGTCCCGGTCATGGCCGGGATTCGACCCGGAGGTGGCACGGGCGGAGGAGATCCTCGTGGTCGTGCAGATCAACGGGAAGCTGCGGTCGCGGATCACCGTGGACGCCGGTGCGACAGAGGAGGAGATCCGTTCGATGGTCATGGCCGACCCCCGCGTACTCGAATACACGGAAGGGAAGAAGATACGGAAAATGGTGTACGTCCCCAAAAAGCTCGTGAGCATCGTCGTCTGATGTTGCGTCTTGTAAACACATTGATAAACAAGTTCTTCGCACGGGCTCGCGGGAGGCTTCCTCTCCGCTACGCTCGCGACTTTGCGCCCGCCCGCTGCCGGTTCCGCTCACCGGGGACACTCCTGATCTTGTCGTCGAGAAACCCAGGAGTGTCCCCGCTTCCTCGCTCCACAGGCCGCGTCGAGGAACCCCCCGCATCGCCCTGTGCGCGGAATGGCCGCCTGTCCCGGGCTATCCCGGCGCTGAAACGGTGCGTCACTTTCCGCGGCCTCCTCATTCTCTTCGCCGTTTTTCTCCCTGCGTGCGGCTACACCCTCCAGGGAAGCCCGGGTTCCCGGTTCGGCGATCCGGCGATCCGGGTGGACCTGCGCCCCATTGCGAACGAATCCCTCGTCCCGGACGGGGGGGCGTACCTCACGGCCCGTCTGCGGGACCAGATGCGCGGAAAAGGATTCCGGGGACGATTCGATCGAAGCCAGGCCGATTACATTGTCGAGGGGACGGTGCGGGAAATCCGCGAGGAGGTGTTCTCCCTCGGGGAGGACAAGTTCGCCCTCGAGCACCGCATGACGATCTTCGTGGATATACGGGTCGTCGAGGTCACGCAGGGTCGGCTTCTCTGGAAAGAGGACGGGCTCACCGATGCCGCTTCCTATTTCGCCGGCCCCGATTTCCAGTACACGGAGTCCAACCGCCGCATGGCGTTCGAGGAGGTTTGCCGGCGCCTTGCCCGCAGGATCGCCGAGACCCTGAAGGAGATCCTGTGAGGAAAGCTCCCGTTCGTTCCGTTTTTCGTTCGTGGATACGGCAAGAGCCGGCGCCCGCATACGTCCTGGGGGGAGAGGGAGCCAGGCTCTCGGAAATGGTTGCGGAGGAGCTGGTGTCCCGGTTCCGGAAGGAAGGGGAAACGGCGGAACTGGTCCATTGGAGCGTCGCGGACCTGGAACGGGAGTCTCCCGCCGCCGCATGGCGGTCCCCCTCGTTCTTCTTCCGGTGGCGGGTGTTTCTCCTCCCCGAGGCGGGGGAGTGGAAACAGGTGCAACGCAAGGAGATTCTTGCCTATCTCGAGTCCCCCGATCCGTTCGTCCTGCTCGTAATTCCCTGTTCCGACCGCAAAGCCCGGAAGCTGTTCACTTCCGTCCGTGGGATTCGATCGGCCTCCCCCGGGGAGGAGGATGTCGTCGACGCAATGGCTGACTTTGCGGTCTCCCTCGCGGCCGAGGAAGGGAAGGCCATGTCCGGGGACGCTGCCGTTTTTCTGGCAAGGTGGGTGGGAGCGGATTTTCCCCGGTTCCGGGCGGAAATGGGCAAACTGCTCTCCTTCGGGGCCCCACGCGGGGAGATCGGGGAAGAGGAGATTCGGGAAGTGTGCGTTGCCGGGGGAGCGGTGGACCCGTTCCGCCTGGCGGACGACCTGATTTACCGGAACCGGAAAGGGTGCATCGAGAAGCTCAGGCGGTTTGCCGCCGGCGCCGAAAGCGGGGACTACCACTCCCTGGTCGGGGCGATCGCCTGGTCGGTACGGAGGAGACTGGCAGACACGGGGAGGCGCGGAACGGGAATCGCAAAGCGGTCCGGAGGCGCGGGGAGTTCGTTTTCGGTCGCAAGGGGGGCGGAGATCCTTACGGCGTTGTCCCGGATCGACCGGGACCTCAAAGGAGGAAGCGGCCTCACTCCCGAGCAGGTGTTCGAGATCCAGCTGCTGAGGCTTCTTGCCTAGCGAGGGGTCCTTACGCGCTGCTTGCGGTTGCCTTGTGGACAGCCCGGGAGAGCCTGGCGACCTTTCGTGCCACGTTCTTCTTGTGAAGCACGCCCTTTGATCCGGCCCGCGAGATAACGGATACGGCCCGGGAGAGAACCTTCCCCGCCTCGTCGGCGCCCGTTTTCTCCAAAGCGGAACGGAGGTCCTTGATGGCGGATTTCACGGAGGATCGGACGTGACGGTTTCTCGCCCTTCGCTTCAGGCTCTGCTTGTGTCGTTTTATCGCGGACTTGATCCTGGCCAACAGGTTCCTCCTGCGAGATATTACCTAATGAAGGCGAAAGAGAGATTAAATACCAGGAGGGAAGAAATGTCAAAGGAAAAGAACAGGCGCGGGGATGCGTCCACCGGGGAGGCACGCGGGTCGAGCGGGCAAACCGGAAGAGGCGGGGAGCTTCTCCGCACGCGGGCGGTCCCTCTCCCCTATGGCTTCGCATCCGCGGTCCTTCGCGATGGCGTTCTTCAGTCGGTGGAATGGGAAAGCTCCCGAAAGAGGCTCGAGGTTGCCCTGGCGGAAACATTTCCCGGAGCGTCGGAGATAGACCCCGGGGAATGCGCCGCCGGGCGTCTCCTGCAGGCATACTCCGGGGGGCGGCGGGTCCCGGCGGAGGCCGTAGCCGTCATACCGGTGGCGTGGGACCGCGCACGGGGATTCCAGCGCATCGTGTTGCGGGAGCTGGCCAAAGTTCCCTACGGGAAGACGGTCACATACGGCGAGCTTGCCGCGAGGGTCGGCAGGGAGAGGGCGGCGCGCGCTGTAGGCGCGGCATTGGCCCGGAATCCCTGGCCCGTCATCCTGCCCTGTCACCGGGTGGTGGGGGCAGGCGGCAGGATGGTAGGGTTCGGAAAAGGGATCCATGCGAAAAGGATTCTTCTTTCGTTTGAGGAGAAGACCCTCGACGTCGCAACGGGGTGCCCAAGAAACAGGCAAAGTGTTTAACCCGTGGAGACGTCACAGCGGAGAATGATTTTCCACAAGGCAATCCACAACCTTTCCCCATCCGGTGTGGAAAGGGGGGAGGATCATTTCGTCATCTTTTTTGCTTTTTCCCAGAACCGGTCGAGTGTCGAAATGTCCGTTTTCTCAATGGAACATCCTGATTCCTTTGCGATTTTTTCCATCGTCTCGAATCGCCTGATAAAGCGTTCGTTGGCCATGGCCATGGCGACCTCGGGGTTGATGTTGAGGAATCGGGCCAGGTTTACCAGGGCGAAGAGCATATCCCCCAATTCATGCTCCATCCTCTCGGGGTCTCCCCCGGAAATGGCCTCTGTCAGCTCCCCCATCTCCTCCCCGACCTTCTCCAACACCTGCTCGGTGCTCTCCCAGTCGAATCCCGCACGGGCCGCCTTTTTCGTGATCTTGGCGCCCCGGAGAAGGGAGGGGAAACTCCTGGGAACGCCGCCCACGAGGGAGGAATGATTCTTGTTCTCCACCGTCTTCTTGATATGTTCCCATTGGAGGGAAACCGCTTCCGGTGTGGCGGCGACGGCCTCGGAAAAGACGTGCGGATGCCTCCGCACCATCTTCTCCGAGATGGAATCGATCACGTCGGCGATGTCGAAATCCCCCTGGTCGCTGGCGATCTGGGCGAGGAACAGGATCTGGAGGAGGAGGTCTCCCAGTTCCTCGCGCAGCAGGCCGGCATCCTTTCGAGTGATGGCATCCACGACCTCGTGGGCCTCCTCGAGCAGGTATTGCCGGAGAGAGGCATGCGTCTGCGCCAGGTCCCATTCGCAGCCGCCCTTGCCCCTCAGCCGCGCCATGATATCCACAAGGGACTGAAAATTGCTCATATCGGATTTTTCCTCGAAGCAATGATACCATACAATATTTATGAGGATTGAGCCTCACAAGGGTCGCATTGTGCTCTTCCCTACGGCCGTTCTCCTGTTTCTCTTCCTCCTGTCGTTGACCATTACCGGGCGATGCATGGCGGAGTCCCTTTTCCCCGGGTACGCCCCCGAGGTGAGATCGCAGGCAAAGCGCGTGGTGGAAACGGCGGG
>JBFKGZ010000018.1:0-26695 GCA_041633075.1 Candidatus Deferrimicrobiaceae bacterium
CGCCGAGAAGGTCGACGGTTACATTCCGCCCTTCGGCCCATATCCTGCGCAGGTTCGCCATCGCGTCCTCCAGGTTCTCGCCGGCGATGAAATGCCGGGAGAACCGGAGAATGTTCCGGCGGAGCAGGGAGGCCGTCATCCCTGCGGCAGGAAGCGAAACGGCACCCGAAAGAACCCGTTTCACGATGGGCGGAAGGGCTGCATCCCTTGCCAGGAAATATTCCCGGACGTGCTCCGCCACGAGCGAGCTGGTGGCAAGGGAAGGAAAGACGTCCACGAACCGGAAGAGCCTAACCTTTACATCGGGGTCCCGCATGGCCGCGTCCATCACTCTGCCCTCCCATTGCTTCCTGTCGAAGAGTGACGGGCGATCTCCTTTGATACGGTCGAAGATCTCCCTCCCCTTCTCCAGGACGGGATCGCGAGCGGAAACGGCATCCATTCGGAAATCCTCCTTGAATCGTCTTTTTTCAGTGTATCGTGTTCATTCCGTACACTCCACACGGTGGGAGGCAGGCCTCAGCGGCATGCGCCAAAAAACGGCAAAATACTGGAGGAATTGCTTAAAGGCATTCTAATATTGATGAAATCTGCTATATACTACGTCTAACCCGTACAACAAGATAAACCGCTTCGCCATCCAACCGTTGGGGGATTCGAATGATCCAGTTCGAGGGTGTCCACAAGTGGTTCGGGCAACTCCATGTGCTGAACGACGTCAATCTGCACGTGAAAAAGGGAGAAGTCGTGGTCGTCTGCGGCCCGTCCGGCTCCGGGAAGTCCACCCTCATCCGCACGATCAACCAGCTCGAGCCGATCGACAAGGGAAAGCTCATCGTCGACGGGAAGGATCTATCCGACCCGAAGGTGGATATCAACAAACTGCGGGCCGAGGTGGGATTCGTCTTCCAGCAGTTCAACCTGTATCCCCATCTCACCGCATTGAAGAACATCACCCTGGCTCCCATCAAGATCCGCGGGACTCCCGGGAAAGAAGCGGAGGAGCAGGCGGTCGCGCTGCTCGAGCGGGTCGGCCTGGCGGAAAAGAGGGACGCCCACCCGTCCCAGCTCTCGGGAGGCCAGCAGCAGCGGGTGGCGATCGCGCGGGCGCTGGCAATGAAACCGAAGATCATGCTCTTCGACGAGCCGACTTCGGCGCTCGACCCCGAGATGATCGGCGAGGTGCTCATGGTCATGACGGACCTCGCGGAATCCGGCATGACGATGATGGTGGTGACCCACGAGATGGGGTTCGCCCGCGAGGTATCGCACCGGGTCTGCTTCATCGACTTCGGCACCATCCTCGAAAAAGCCGAGCCCGCCGAATTCTTCAAGAACCCGAAACACGAACGGCTCAAGCAGTTCCTGAAGCAGGTGCTGTCGCCGATGCACTAAACCCCATCGAGAGGGAGGAGGCAAGCAATGAAAAAAGCGGTAACCATTCTTCTGTCGTTTCTGCTGGTAGGAACCTTTTTCGTCGGCGCATCATTAGCCGGCGATACGCTGGCCGATGTGAAGGCGAAGGGGGTCCTGGTGGCGGGGGTGAAAGATTCCCTTCCCCCGTTCGGTTACATTGACCAAAAAACCCGCACGATCGTCGGATACGATATCGATTTCTTACAGGCGATCGCCAAGAAGCTGGGCGTGAAACTGGAGATGAAACCCGTTACCTCGGCAAGCCGCATGCCGCAGCTCATGGAGGGAAACATCGACATCATCGCGGCCACGATGACGAAAAACCCGGAGCGTGCCAAGCAGATCGACTTCAGCTACACCTACTTCTTCACGGGACAGAAGTTCCTGACGAAGAAGGGCACGGCCAAGAAGCTGGAGGATCTCGACGGGAAGAATATCGGGACGGCCAAGGGCTCCACGTCCGAGCAGAACGCGAAAAAGGCGCTCCCGAAATCGAAGATCCTGTCGTTCGACGACTATCCCCAGGCCGTCCTGGCTCTCCAGCAGGGAAAGGTCGCGGCGGTGACCACCGACGAGTCGATCCTTGCCGGGCAGCTGGCGAAGCTCCCCAAGGGGGAATATGAGATCCCGAACTTCCGGATCTCCGACGAGCCGTACGGACTCGGGATCCGCAAGGGGGACACGAATTTTCTCAATTTCGTGAACGAGGTCCTTTTGGAGATGGAAAAGAGCGGCCAGGCAAAGGCCATCTTCGAGAAGTGGTTCGGGCCGGACTCCGACACACCTCTCGTGCGGGACTTCGAGATCTTTGCAGACAAGCGGGGGCTGGAATAGGCAAAAGGGGGTAGCCCCACGTGCTGAAATACCAGTTCGACTGGGCGATCGTCCTTTCGGGGAAGTATTTCGACTGGCTGGTATCGGGCGTCAAGGTCACGATCCAGCTCTCCGCTGTGTCGATCGCCCTTTCCTTCCTTCTGGGGCTGATCATCGCGGTCATGCGGATGAGCAAGGTTCGGCCCGTCCGGTGGTTCGCCCACGGCTATCTCGAGTTCTTCCGCAACACCCCGCTCCTGGTCCAGATCTTTTTCTGGTACTTCGGGTCGTACAAGATCCTCCCGATGGCGGTCAACGACTGGCTGGTCTCCACGAACTTCGAGTTCGCCTCCGCCGTCATCGCGCTGACCATCTATACCTCGGCGTTCATCGCCGAGGACATCCGCTCGGGGGTCCTTTCCATTCCGAAGGAGCAGATGGAGGCCGCAAGAAGCTCCGGGTTCTCCTATATCCGCTCGATGCGGTACATCATCCTGCCGCAAGCGGTCCGGATCACCATCCCGCCCCTGATCGGCCAGTTTCTGAACCTGATGAAAAACTCCTCCCTCGCGATGACGATCGGGGTGGCGGAGCTCACCTACCAGGCAAGGCAGGTGGAAAGCTACACCTTCAAGGGATTCGAGGCGTTCACGGCCGCGACGCTCGTGTATCTGGGGTTGTCGATCATCATCACGGTTGCGGTCACCTGGTACAGCAAGACGATCCTTTCCCCGCTGAGGGCGAGATAAAATGGTGCTCGGGCTCGATTTCCAAGTCATCTGGGACAACCTGACGTACTTCTTCATCGGGCGGTACCCCCACGGCCCTTTGGGGGGGGTGGGGCTCACCTTTTATCTTGCGGTCGTCTCCTGCATCCTCTCCTTCTTCGGGGGGATGATCCTGGGGCTTCTGGCCATCTCCCGCAACCGGGTGATCCGGTACGCCTCGGAGGCGGTGATCCAGGCCGTGCGGGGGATGCCGCTGATCATGGTCATCTTCTGGATGTACTTTCTTTATCCGGCCCTCATGGGCCGTTCGATGCCGGAGAGCCAGACCGTCATCCTGGCGCTCACGTTTTTCACCTCGGCCTACATGTCGCAGATCGTCAAGGCGGGGATCGAGGGGATCCCGAAGGGGCAGACCGAGGCGGCCATCTCCACGGGCCTTAGCCACTGGCAGACCATGGTCCACATCATCCTGCCGCAGGCGTTGCGGAACATGATCCCGTCCTTCGTCAACCAGTTCGTGTCGCTCATCAAGGACACTTCGCTCGCCTTCATCGTCGGCGTCTCGGAGCTCACCATGGTGGCGACGCAGATCAACAACCGCAGCCTCATATACCCGACCGAGATCTTCCTCTTCATCGCCTTGGTCTATTTCATCTTCTGCTACGCGTTTACCACTCTCTCCCGGTATCTCGAGAAGCGACTGGCCTGGGCGAAGGCGATCTGACGGACCGTATCGTCTCTTATGAAAAAACCCCTGGCGGTCACGAAAGGCGAGCTTCAGAAGATCCTGTCCGAGGCTCCCTTTCTGAAAGGGTACGGGTTCCGGCTCCACTCCGTGGGAGAGGGGGTGTGCCAGCTCCGCGTGCCGTTCCGCAAGGCCTTCGAGCGTCCCGGCGGGATCATCAGCGGACCGGTGTTCATGGCCGCAGCAGATGTGGCCATGTGGCTGGCGATCATGACCCGGTTCGGCAAGGACGACCCATCCGTCACGATCGACATGAAGACGGCATTTCTGTCCTGGGCAAGCCGGGAGGAGTTCCGGTGCACGGCCAGGATGCTGCGGATGGGAAAACGACTGATTTACGGGATTGCCGAATGCGCCGACAAAAGGGGAAAACTGCTGACGCATCACACGATCACCTACCTCCGGCCGGACCGGTAATGGCCCGTCCCACCCGGCCGATCGCTGAACCGGACAGGACTCGCCGCTTCCCGGCTCGCCCACGGTTGGCTCTTGACCGTTAGGCAAGACGAAAACAAGAAGGAGAAGATTATGGGAGCATGGAGTACAGACCCGTTTGGAAATGATACCGCGTGCGATTGGGCGTACACCTTGGAGGAATGTGAGGATCTGTCCTTGATCCAGGAGACACTCCGGAAGGTCAATGCAATTGGCTCTGAATATCTTGAAGCGCCCGACGCCGAAGAGGCGATTGCGGCAGCGGATACGTTGTCCAGGCTAAAAGGCAGGTTCTACACAAGAAATTCCTACACGGAGAAGGTTGATCGATGGGTAGCGAAACACGCAACCAATCCTCCCCCGGAACTCATCGCCGCAGCCATCCAGGCCGTTGATCGCATTCTTACCGCACCCTCGGAAGCACTCGAACTCTGGCAGGAAAGCGATGAATTTGATTCCTGGAAGAACCATCTGGAAGATCTGAAAGCAAGACTGCAATAGAGCCGAACCAGGCATGGTAGCGGACCTGTCAGGGAACACACTCGTTTTACCTCCCCAGCAGGTACCGCATAGCTCCTTCCGCTTCGGGGAGAAGGAACCTGTACCCCGAGGCGAGAAGCTTCGCGGGCTCGACGCGGGCGCTGGCCAGCAGCAGTTCGTCCGCCATCTCCCCGAAGAGGAGCCTGGCGGCGAACGCGGGGAGGAAGGCGACGGTGGGGCGCCCGAGGACGTGCCCCAGGGTTTTCGTAAATTCCCGGTTCGTCACCGGGTGGGGCGACACCGCATTCACGGGGCCACTCAGGGAATCCGTGGCGATCGCGTGACGGATCGCACCGACGAGGTCGGGCAGGGCGATCCAGCTCATGTACTGCTCCCCGCTCCCGATCCGGCCCCCCGCTCCTGCCCGGAACGCCGGGAGCATCTTCGCCAGCGCCCCGCCCTCCTTGCTCAACACCATTCCGATGCGCAAATTGACCACCCGCATCCCTTTCCGGGCGGCCTCCCCGGTTGCCTCCTCCCAGTCCCGACACACATCGGCCAGAAACCCTTTCCCCGGCCTGCTTTCCTCCCATAGCACCTCTTCTCCCCGGTCCCCGTAAATCCCGGTGGCCGACGCGCAGACCAATGTGTTCGGAGGGCGATCCAGGCGCAGGAGGGACTCGCAAAGGAGGCGGGTTCCCACGACCCGGCTGTCCCGGATCCTTTTTTTCCTCTCCGGGCTCCACGGAGCCCCCGCAATGTTTTCCCCGGCCAGGTGGACGACGGCATCATGCCCCCCGAGCCCTTCGGGATCCACGGTTCCGGTATCGGGATCCCAATGAGCCGTCCCACCCTGCTTCTCTTTCGGGGAGGACCGCAGGAGCCGCGTGACGATGTCTCCCCTGGCGGAAAGCTCACCGACGAGGGCCGATCCGACCAGCCCGCTCGATCCGCTGACAAGCACCTTCATCGCATCTCCCATGCCCATGGTTTACCGATCCGGTTCCTCACCTTGCGGGGACGAGAACGATGTCGAACTCCACCTCCGTCTCCCCGCCGCGCAGGTAAAGCTGGGTAGTGAGGCTCCGGTACCCGGGGGCTATTGCCTTGAAGTGTATGTGCGAGGGACGACCCGGATAGACGCCGGGGAAGTCGGTGGAGAACCGGTAGGTACCGTCCGAATCGACGATTTGGCTCCCCCGGTGGGCGTCGTCGTATCGACCCCGCCGGTCGGTTTGCCACCATTCGATCCTCCCCCCGGGAAGAGGCCGGCAATCGGGGACCCCGAGGAGACGCCCCCGGATGACCAGGCCGCTGCCCGTAGATGTTCGAATCGGCGCTCCCGGGACGTAGAACGGTCCCTCTGCGTCAGGTCGGGTCGGCCTGCACGTCTGCGCCGCCACGACGTCTCCCTCATCCGGGGCAAGATACGGTATCAGGACAAGAAACGATACCAGAATCGCCCCAACAAGAAATGATGTCGTTCTCTCCACATCCATCGGGTATGCGTCCCCCCCTCTTGTCAGGACCTGTTAGGTGCCGGAAGAAAACCGCGCGTTTCACCGTCTCTTCGGTAATGACTTCCAGGCCTTGATCGCGCGCTCGCGTGCCGCTCCGTGATCGACCATGGGTTGCGGATATGTTTTGCCCAGCGTAATGCCCGCGCCGGATAACACCTCCCCCGGGGCCTGCCACGGACAATGGATCCATTTCGCCGGAAGGGCGGCAAGTTCCGGCACCCATCGGCTCACGTAATCCCCCTTCGGGTCATACTTTTTCCCCTGTCCCACGGGGTTGAAGACCCGAAAGAATGGAGCCGCGTCCGCACCGCACCCGGCAACCCACTGCCACCCCAGGGTATTGTTCGCCAGGTCCGCGTCAAGGAGCGTGTGCAAAAACCATCTCGCCCCCTCCTGCCAGGGGAGGAGAAGGTCCTTGACGAGAAACGACGCCACGATCATCCGCACGCGGTTGTGCATCCATCCCGTTCCCAGGAGTTCCCGCATCCCGGCGTCCACGAGCGGGTACCCCGTCTCCCCTCGCTGCCACGCCGCAAGCTCTTTCTTGTCGTACCTCCAGGGAAATGCGGCATACTCCTCCCGCAGGGGTGCTTCGGGGGTTTCGGGGAAATGGTGGAGCAGGTGGTGCGCGAACTCCCGCCACCCGAGCTGACGCAGGAATGCCTCCGCTCCGCGCTCCACTCCCCGCGACGGGTCGGACACGGTCCTGGCGCCTACCGCGTGCCAGACCTGCCGCGGGGAGATTTCCCCGAAGTGGAGATACGGGGAGAGGCGCGACGTGCCTGGAAGATCCGGCCTGTCCCGATTCACCGGGTACCCCGACAGGGCCTCGTCGAGGAACCGCGCAAGCATGGCGGCGGCCGCCTTTTCCCCGGGACTCCCGATCATGCGAAGTTCTCCGGACCGGGCAGGGCCGGCTTCCCGTCCCACATCGCCAGGGGCCAGGGAATCCGGCCAGGAACGCGGTCCGGGAAGGGTTTTCGGCGCCTTACGCGGCGCAGAAGGCTCGGGGAGGGACCGACATTTGTTCCAGAAGGGAGTGAACACGCGGTACGGACCCCCTCCGGAGGTGCGAACATCGCCGGGTTCGAAGAGGAGGGAGCCGTTGAACGTCTCCGTCTTCCACCCGCCGTCCGCAAGACCCTGCGCCACCTCCGCGTCGCGCTTCGCGGCAGCGGGCTCGTAGATCCTGTTCCAGTAGACCCGGGAAGCTCCGGTTTGCCCGGCGATCTCGCGGAGCACTTGCAGAGACGGTCCCTGGCGGATGACAAGCCGGGACCCTACCCCCCTCAGGGCATGATCCAGTTCGGTGAGCGACTGGCGGAGCCACAATTGCGAGGCTCCGCCGGCCGGATATCCTCCCTCCTCTTCCGAATCGATGATATGGACCGGAACCACCGGGGTTCCCCCGGCAACGGCTGCCGAGAGCGCCGGATTATCGGAGATTCGGAAGTCCCTGCGGAACCAGACGATTGCGGGATTGCGTTTTCCCGCGGTGGTCGGCGCCATCCCGTTCACCCGCTCCCGGTTTCGGGCATCGTCCCGAACATCTCTTCGAGGAACGTTTCCCGGAACGAAAAAATTCCTTCGATCTGCCGCCGGACATGTCTTCCTGCCAGAAGTCTTCCGATGCCCCCGAACGGAAGGCCGTAATGCACGAGATCCTCCATCTCGATCCCCCCGTCGACCTCGCGGAAGTGGTGCTGGTGATGCCAGAAACGATAAGGACCGAAACGCTGCTCGTCCACGAACAGGTGTGGCTCCCGGACATGGGTGATCTCGGTCACCCAGCGAACCGGGATTCCGAGCAGCGGCCGGATCGAGTAGGTGATGATCATCCCCGGAAGCATCCGGGACGGTGCCTCGGAGGTAATTTCGATCCCGAGGGAAGGAGGCGTCAGTCGCCTGAGGTTCCGCGGGTCGGAAAAGAAATCCCAGGCAACGGAAAGACCGATCGGGAGTCGTACGACGTAACGAAGTCGGTCGAGCCTCAATCCCGTCTCCTTCCGCGCGTGTCTCCGGCGGGGGGAACGCGCTCGTGCATGCGTCCGCCCCCGGAAAGAATCCTTGTTCCCGCCTCGTTATCTAGGTAAGACTCGAATTTTTCCGGGATGATTCAAACATGTTTTTCCGCCAACGAGCGAGGGGGCCTCGAACCTTGGCGAAACGGCGAAAAAAAAATCCTATATAATAAAGGAATTCTGATATGGAACGCTCCAAGACAGAGACCGGGATGCTCTCCCACGTCCTGATGTCCCTCCTGCGCTGGTTCGATTCGTATGCCGGGATGGAGGAACTCCGGAGGAGCAAGGGAAGGAACGTCGACTGGTGGCGGGTCTTCCCCTTCCTTTTCCTGCATGCGATGTGCGCTGGAGTGCTCTGGGTCGGATGGAGCACCACGGCCGTCATCGTGGCCGCGGGCCTCTATCTCGTCCGGATGTTCGCCATCACGGCATTCTACCACCGGTTCTTCTCCCACAACGCCTTTTCGACCTCCCGCACCTGGCAGTTCCTGTTCGCGGTGATGGGGAGCACGGCCGTGCAGCGCGGCCCTCTCTGGTGGGCGGGGCATCACCGACATCATCATCGGTACGCGGACAAGGAACAGGACATCCATTCTCCTGTACAAAGCGGCTTCTGGTGGAGCCACGTGGGGTGGATCACCTCCACGCGGAACTTCCCGACGAACCTCTCCCTGGTGGGAGATTTCGCCCGGTACCCGGAATTGCGATTTCTCGACCGGTTCGACATCCTCGTCCCGGTTCTTTTTGCCGCGTCGATCTATGCCGCAGGATCCGCGCTTGCTTATTTCGCCCCGGAGCTTGGTACAAACGGGCCCCAGTTGCTGATCTGGGGTTTTTTCGTCTCGACCGTCGTCCTGTTCCATGCGACCGCCACCATCAACTCGCTGGACCACATGATCGGGACGAAGCGCTACCACACCGGCGACGAAAGCCGAAACAACGCCGTTCTGGCCCTGTTCACCCTGGGGGAGGGGTGGCACAACAACCACCACCACTACGCCATATCCGCACGCCAGGGGTTTTTCTGGTGGGAGATCGACCTCACCTACTACGCCCTCGTCTTCCTGTCATGGCTGGGTGTCGTGCGGGACCTTCGCCCCGTTCCCAAAGCGGTTCTGCGCGAGAACCTCCTGCTTCCCGCGAGCCGGGATGCCTAGCCCCTCTCAAAGGCGCCGGCGTGCCCTCATGGGAATAATTCCATGAATATTGCCGTCATCGGGGCGGGCATTTCCGGCCTGGTCGCCGCCTACCTGTTGTGCCGGGATCATTCCATCACGGTGTTCGAGGCCAACGACTATGCCGGCGGGCACACCCACACCGTGGAATGCGAACAAGCGGACATTCGGTTTCCCGTGGACACCGGTTTCATCGTATATAACGAGGAGAACTACCCCCATTTCGTGACGCTGCTCTCCCGCCTCGGCATCCCGTCGGACTCCTCCACCATGAGCTTCAGCGTCACATGCCGCAATACCGGATTGGAGTACCGTCCCTCCACGCTTGCCACCCTCTTTGCGGACCGGAGGAACCTATGGAACCCCGCTTTCTGGCGGATGCTCGCCGAGATCCTGCGCTTCCGGCGTGAATCGGGGGAGCTTCTTCGCGGCGACGAACGGAGCACCACGCTGGGGGAATACCTCGTCGAAAGGGGATATTCGCAATTCTTCATCGAGAAATTCCTTGTCCCGATGGGAGCGGCGATCTGGTCCGCAGACCCCGAGCGGTTCCGGGATTTTCCGGCTGCCTCCTTCGTGCGTTTTTTCCAAAACCACGGGTTCCTCCAGGTTACCGGGCAACCCCAATGGCGGGTCGTTCGCGGCGGATCGAACCGGTATGTCGAGGCGATGATCCGTCCCTACCGGGAACGCATTCGTTTGAAGACCCCCGTGGTATCCATTCGGCGCCATACGGAGTTCGTGGAAGTGACACCCGCGGGATCTTCGCCGGAGCGGTACGATCATGTCGTTGTCGCCACCCACAGCGACCAGGCCTTATCCCTTCTTGCCGATCCGTCGGAGGCCGAGCGGGAGATCCTTTCCGCCATCCCGTACCAGGAGAACCTCGTCATCCTGCACAAGGATATTTCGGTTCTCCCCGGTCGGCGAAAGGTATGGGCGGCATGGAACTACATGATCCCGAGGGATCCGGGGGGCCGCGCAGTGGTCACGTACGACATGAATATCCTGCAGGGCCACCGGTCATCCGCCGAATTTCTGGTGACGCTCAATTACGAGGACGGCATCCGGCCGTCGGAGATCTTCCGGCGGATGATCTATCACCACCCCGTATATACCATCGAGGGGATACGGGCCCAGAAACGGCGCGACGCGATCAACGGCGTCAACCGGACCTGGTATTGCGGCGCATACTGGGGGTACGGTTTCCATGAGGACGGCGTCAACAGCGCGCTGGAGGTGTGCCGGCATTTCGGGAGAACGTTATCGTGACGCAGAGCTGCATCTATTCGGGACAGATCCGCCACCGAAGATTCTCTCCCGTGGAGAACTTCTTCCGATATGGCCTGTTCATGATGTACCTGGACTTGGCCGAACTTCCCGCCCTGTTCGACCGGTATCGTCTCTGGTCGGTCGAACGCCGCAACGTGGCGGCATTTCACCGAAGCGACTACCTGGGCAATCCACCCGTTCCCCTGGACCAGGCGGTTCGAGACCTCGTTGCGGAGAATACGGGAACCCGCCCCGCCGGGCCGGTCCGGTTGCTGACCCACATGCGATATTTCGGCTACTGTTACAACCCCGTGAGTTTCTACTACTGTATTGCGGGGAACGAAACGGAACTGGAGGCCATCGTAGCGCAGATCCACAACACACCGTGGGGGGAACGGCACTGCTATGTCCTGGCAGCGGAAAAAAGCGAGAGAGAAGAGGATTGGATGCGGTTCCGATTTCCGAAGGAATTTCACATCTCCCCCTTCATGGGCATGAACCTGTCCTACGACTGGCGGTTCCAGATGCCCGGGGACACATTGGACGTGCAGATGATCAATTACGAAAACGGGAACCAATTCTTCGATGTGGACCTGTCCCTGTCCCGGGAGGAGATCTCGTCCCGGTCGCTTTCCCGGGTAATGACCCGCTATCCCTTCATGACCGTCAAGGTCCTCGGCGCCATCTACTGGCAGGCATTTCGGCTTCTCCTGAAACGGGCGCCGTTCCACGATCATCCTCTCAGTAAAACAAGAGACTCCAATCATCCTTCTTAACCAAAACAAGAGCCCCGCGGGTCAGGAGATCGTCCGATGCATCGTATCGACGTGGAAAACGGAATTACGCATCCCCTGCAGGCCAGACAGAACGCGGTGGGACGCACGGCGAAAAACATCCTGATCGGCAAGCTTCGCACCCTTCGCGAAGGGCAAATCCGGATGACCGACGGGAAGGAGGAGTTCCTTCTCGGGGAACGTAATCCCGCCTGTTCCCTGCGGTCCGAGATCGTCGTGCATTCCCCGGACTTCTACCGTGCCGCAATATTGGGCGGGACCGTCGGCGCGGCGGAAGGCTACATGGCCGGGTCGTGGGACTGCACGGATCTTACGGCGCTCGTCAGGATTCTGGTCCGAAACCGGGAGATCATGGACGGGATGGAAAGGGGGTGGGCAGGGGTTGCCGGTTCCGTCAACCGGCTTGCCCATTTCCTCCGCCGGAACACCCGGAAGGGAGGCCGGAAGAACATCGCCGCCCACTACGACCTGGGGGACGACTTCTTTTCCCTGTTTCTTGACGAGACGATGACGTATTCCTGCGGGATCTTCGAGCATGCGGGAAGCTCCCTGAAGGAAGCATCCGTTGCCAAATACGACCGGATCTGCCGGAAACTCGCGCTTCGTCCCGACGACCATGTCCTGGAGATCGGCACCGGCTGGGGCGGGTTCGCCGTCCATGCCGCCGCCGGGTACGGGTGCCGGGTCACCACGACGACCATTTCCCGCCACCAGTACGAATACGCCGCGAGGCGCATCCGGGATAAGGGGCTTACGGATCGCGTCGAGCTCCTCCTTTCGGATTATCGGGATCTCTCGGGAAGCTTCGACAAGCTGGTGTCCATCGAGATGATCGAAGCCGTGGGACATCAGTACCTGGAAACTTTTTTCCGGCACTGCAGCGAGCGGCTTACGACCGACGGCATGATGCTGCTTCAGGCGATCACGATCCCGGACGACCGATACGACCTTCACACACGATCCGTCGATTTCATCAAGCGATACATCTTCCCGGGAAGCTTCATTCCGTCGATTACGGCGATGTCCCGGGCCACGGCAAGCGGCACGGACCTGCGCATGTTCCACCTGGAGGACATCACCCCGCATTACGCCAGGACGCTTCGCGAGTGGCGCATGCGTTTCCTGGCCAGACGCGACGAGGTTCGCGCGCTGGGGTACCCGGAATCCTTTCTCCGAATGTGGGAATATTACCTCTGCTATTGCGAGGGTTCGTTCGAGGAACGATACAACGGGAACGTGCAGATCGTGTTCACGAAACCACGATGCCGCAGGGAACCGATACTCCCCCCCTTGCCGAATCTGGTAACATCCTGATTCTCAAGAAAATCAAATTGAAATGCGTTTCGCAATCAACCTCACGGCCTTCTATATCGGATGGTTCTCCTGCGTCCTCGGAGCTGCGCGTGGGATTATGTGGCTTGGGCCCGCGGTGGTATTCCTCCTGTTCCTGCTTCACCTCGCAATCGCGCCGGGACGCTCCCGCGAACTTCGCCTGGCGGTTGTTTCCGCCGGAGCGGGTTTCGCAGTCGACACGGCGCTAATCGCCATTGGAATCTTTACCCCCGTGCACAAGCTCCTGCCGCTGCCGCTTTCCCCCCCCTGGCTCGTCTTTCTGTGGGTGAATTTCGCCACCACGCTCAACCTCTGTCTCAAGCGGCTGCATGGTCACCCCGTCTTGAGCGCGCTCCTGGGCGCGATCGGCGGGCCGGCCGCGTACTATGCGGGCGCACGGCTGGGGGCGATTCAACTGCACGATCACATGGGGTTTTCGCTGGCGGTCCTGGCGGTGGTCTGGGGGATCGCCGTACCGGGACTGTTCCGGATTTCGGCGGCTATCCCGGACCCTCGCGACGCCGGAATCGGTAGTGGGAAATGAGCCATTCCTGCCCGTTTCTTGTCCCCCACAATTCCGAACAGGCAAGGAAGAACACGCGCCACCGGCGCAACCAGAGGGGTGCCTCGTCCTCACCGTACACCCCCTTGAAGATCGCAAGGATCTCGTCCTTGTTTTCGTCGAGCCGGGAAAGCCAGCCCTCCGCCGTGCGGTGGTAGTGGACGCCGCTCAAACGCCAGTGATCCTCGACGGCAAGATCGCCCTGAAAGTGGAGGAGGAGATCGTCGGAGGGCATGATCCCCCCCGTGAAGAAATGTCTGCCCATCCAGTTGTCGTCCCCTTCGGTTTCGTAAAAGTACGCGAACTTACGATGGGAGAAAATGTGGACGAAGAGTTTCCCCCCCGGCAGAAGCCATTCGTGGATCCGCCGCAGCAGGATCTCGTAGTTGCGCATGTGCTCGAACATCTCCACCGAAACGATGCGGTCGAAGGAGCGCCCGGGCCGGAAGACGTTCATGTCGGCGGTCACCACGGTAATGCTGGAGATTCTCCGGGCGGCGCATTCCGTCTCGATGAACTCCCGTTGCGTGGGGGAGTTGGAAACCGCGAGCACGCGGCAGTCCGGGTAATGCTCCGCGATCCAGAAGGAGAGCGACCCCCACCCGCAGCCCAGGTCCAGGATCTCCATGCCGTTTTCGATCTGCGCACGCCGGCAGGTCAGATCGAGCATCGCCTCTTCCGCCTCGTTTAGGGTTGCGACCCCGTCCGGCCAGTAGCACCCGCTGTACTTCATCCGTTTCCCCAGGACCTGCCGGAAAAACGAGGAGGGGACCTCGTAATGCTGCTCGTTGGCTTTGCGGGTCTCGACAGCGATCGGGCTCGCACGAAGGGCGGCGACAAACTCTCCGAACGCATGGCGCCGGGATTCCTCGCTCCCCTTCTTCTCCCCCCGCAGTCGTCTCCGGTTCAGCATCCGGATTCCCATGCGGATGAGCGGATCGGGAACCAAACCCTTTTCGACAAGTTCGATCGCGGTTCTCAATGCTTCCCCTTTGCGGGAAACCAGGGGATGAACGCGCTGGTCGTCTCCTGGTACCGGCGGTAATCGTCTCCGCGGCTTTTCATCGCCTGCTTCTCCGTGTACGGAATGCCGGTCACCTTGTACAGGAAAAGGAGCATCAGCACCGGCCCGGTCAGTGTGACCCAGAAATACGGCGAGCCGACTCCGAGAAGCACATAGGTGAACCAGTGGATCCACTCGAAGAAGTAGTTTGGGTGGCGCGAATACCGCCACAGTCCCGCGCGGCATGTCTTACCTCGGTTGACCGGATCGTTGCGAAACCGCTCCAGCTGCCGGTCGGCTACCGTTTCGCCGGTGACGGCCCCCAGCCAGACGAGGAGGGCGGCCGTGTCCCACCACGACCAGGCGGCGTGAGGATTTGCGGCGACCACCAGGAACGGCACGGAAAACAGGACCGCCCAAAACGCCTGTACCTGGAAAAAGAGAAAGAAGTTGACCTGGGCCCTCTCTCCCCACTGCTCCCGGAGCATGCGATACCGTCCGTCTTCCTGGCCGGGGAGAACCCGGTCGAGGAACAGGTAGGCCGCCAGCCGGAACCCCCAGATTCCCGCAACGGCTCCCAGTGCCGCGCGACGCAACGGGAACCCATCCGAGAACATCGCGTACAGGATCGCCAGGAACCCGACGCCTGCCGCCCACCCGACATCGACGATGCCCGCATTGGCGTGGTTTTTCTGATAGGCGTAGAGGCCGACCATGACGACGGCCATGAGTCCCCATCCGAGCAACAGCAACGTGACGGATCCGTATGTCATGTCCGTTGGATTTTCTCCTTCGGCCCCAAATCCGGGTCAGGCATCGGACCACCGGATGAAACGGGATTTTTTTCTGGAATATACGTTTGTTAGAGTCCGGTTTTTCCTGCGGGGATTCGCACCGGGGAACCATCCGTTCCGGGATCCGGCACCCCCCCCTACCGTATGTCGACCAGGATCTCGTTTCGACGCAGGAAGGGGATTGCCCAGGGGGGATTGTACTGGGCCGTGCGATACGGGGAAATGGCCTGATTTCCGTCACGTGCAAGCAGCGCCGCAAGCGCTTCGGTTTTCTTCCTGGTCCCTTCCTCCGTGGCGTACCACGTGAAGCGGAGTGCCGCCACCTTCGTTCTCTTCACCTCGCGCAGCACCACCCGGGGATCTTTCGGCCGCGGCAATGTTTCCAGGGAGTATTTCATTGGCATCACAAAGGAGATGACATATCCGTTTCCGCGCCCCTCCTGCAACACGGGCGCCGTCATCTCGATCGATTCCGATGTCGAGGCCGTTTCCTGAAGAACCGGGGCGGTCATCTCGATCGATTCCCGTCGTTCGTTGTTCCCGCGAATGTAGTCGAACAGGACCCGGAAGCCCTGTTTGAGGGATTCCTTGTACGAACCCTTCATTTCGACCTCGGCCACGAGGTACGGGGCATATTCGCGGATCTCGTAGCCGTCCCGTTTGGAGAGGACCGAGTAGTCCGGGCTGGCAATGCTCTTGCAGGCGCTCAGAAGGAAAGGGAAAAGTATCACAATGAGGGTTGCCTTCGCTGCGATCTGCATGATAGGAACTCCTTTCGTCCGGTCCCGCTACCCGCCGCCCTCCCCCGGAGGATTGTCCCGAAGATCCCGGAGGTAAGAGTACGAGAGATGAGGGCCGGATTCCTGCCGATGAAACGGGAGAGAGAGGAACCGGAAGAAAAAGAAAGTACTCTAACGATCACGATGACCCCATTATCGATTCCGATTCACCGTACATCCCTGCGTGAGAGCTCCCCACATCTCCTTCGAGGAGAAGGCGTCATCGTGCTTTGGGCCGCCGCAGCGGTGCTCGCGGCCTGTTTCTTCCTCCTCGCGGGATGCGTCCCGGGTAATCCCGCAGTGACGCACCACGATCTGACGGTGCGACTCGATCCGAAAACCAACTCCCTGAAAGCCTTCGACACCATGGATGTGCGCCCCGGCGGAAAATCCTCCCTTGCGTTCGCACTGTCCGGGAACGCCACGGTGGAAAAGGTTTCCGCGCAGGGGAGGGACCTTGCCTTCACGTTCGGGGGAGGGACCCTTACGGTCGTCCTTCCTCCGGGCATTTCCTCTAAAGGTGCGATTTCCCTGACCATCGAGTATCACGCCTCGCTTCGGGACCCCGTCCCCGAACATCCCGTGAACACCGACGACCCAGGCTACGGGGTCCGGGCAGCGATCGGGGAAAAGGGGACGTTCCTGAGCGACTCGGCCGGGTGGTACCCGGAGATCCCCGGGAGCCGGCCGACGTTCCGTCTCCGGGTCGAAGGGCCGGCGGGATACGAAGCGATCACGGCGGGAAGGCTCGTCCGGCGAGAGACGTCGGGCGACGTCACGCGGTCGGAATGGGAGACCCGGGAACCGGTGGGGGGCCTGTCCCTGTCAGCGGGGCCATACCGAATCAGGGAGGGGACCGCCGGAGGAACGAAGATCTACACCTACTTCTACCCCGGAACGGACGCCCTTTCGAAGAAATATCTCGAGGCGGTCACCCGGTATCTCGACCTGTACCGGGAGCTCCTCGGCCCCTACCCGTTCGAAAAGTTCGCGGTTGTGGAGAACTTCTTCCCCACGGGATACGGTTTTCCCTCCTACACGCTGCTCGGAAGCACGGTCATCCGACTCCCCTTCATCGTCGACACCAGCCTGGGCCACGAAGTTGCCCACTCCTGGTGGGGGAACGGGGTCCTCGTCGACTACCGCCGGGGGAACTGGGCCGAGGGGCTTACCACTTATCTTGCCGACCACCTGTACAAGGAAAGGGCCTCACCGGAGGAAGGGAAGGCGTATCGTCTCAAAATCCTTCGGGACTACAGCACCCTTGTTTCCTCAAGGAGCGATTTTCCCCTTGCCTCGTTCACGGGACGCGACAGCCCGGCGTCGAGGGCGATCGGGTACGGCAAGGCGGCGATGGTCTTCCACATGGCAAGACGCATGGCCGGGGAAGAGGCGTTCTGGGAGGGGTTGCGGGACCTGGCACGGGAGAAAATGTTTCGGGAAGCAACCTGGGACGATTTTTCCGACGCGTTCGGGAGAAAATCGGGGATCGATTTCGCCCCTTTTATCCGGCAGTGGGCGGAACGAAGCGGCGCCCCGATCGTCGCACTGAAAGAGGTCAAGGCGGACCCTGCGGGGGAAGGATGGTACATTTCGGGGCGGGTCGTGCAGGAACGACCGTATTTCGATCTTCGCGTACCCTTGCGGCTGGTGACGGATGAAGGAGAAACAGATACCGTTCTTGATGTTTTCTCCGGGGACACCCCGTTCTCCCTGTCTGCTAACGCAACCCCCCGGAAACTTATCATCGACCCCGAGGTGGACCTGTTCCGGCGTCTTTTTCCCTCCGAAATCCCCCCCACCGTCAATGCCATCCGCGGGTCCACGGACCTTCTGGTCGTCGCCGCCCGCAAGCTCCCGGCCGACATCCTCGAGGCATCGAAACTCCTCCTTTCCGGCATGGGGAAAGAAAACGCGACGATCCTTCGGGAAGAGGACGCACCCGCGTCGCGACTCGCGGGACACGATATCCTCTTTATCGGACTTCCGGCAGGGAAAGGATACCTCCCTCCCCTGCCGGGAGAGCTCTCCCTCTCCCCGGAGGGATTTTCGGTCGGAGGGGAAACCTTCGATTCCCGGGGGGACTCTCTTTTTGTCGTACTGCCCCATCCGGCGGGCGGGGAACGCGTCGTGGCCGTCTTTCTTTCCCTCTCTACCGAAGCCGCCGCGCAGACCGCCCGCAAGATCCCCCATTACGGCAAGTACAGTTACCTGGCATTCTCGGACGGGAAGGCCCGGGAAAAGGGGACGTTTGAACCCCTCTCTTCCCCCTTGATCTGGGATTTTCCGGTGGTAGCCCGCGAGGAATCACCGAAAGTTCCGCCCTCCCGCCACCGATAAGAATACCGGGGATGGTACGGACCATCCGCTTCGGTTCCTTCTCTCCCCCCCCCGAGCGGGGTACCGTTATCGGAATAGGAGAATGGCGGATGAAAAGTTCTGACATCAGTCCTTCCCTGGAATCGATTCGTTTTCTCGCGGGGGACCTCCTCCGGGAGTCGGCGCGGAAAGGATTGGCCCACTCTCTGGGTGCGGTTCTTCTTTTTTGC
Source organism: Candidatus Deferrimicrobiaceae bacterium (assembly GCA_041633075.1). Classification (GTDB taxonomy): domain Bacteria; phylum Desulfobacterota; class Deferrimicrobia; order Deferrimicrobiales; family Deferrimicrobiaceae; genus CSP1-8. The sequence continues at coordinate 18,422 of JBFKGZ010000018.1, forward strand.
CTGGCCGCGGCGGTGACCTGCCGCCTCGCCTTCGACGCATCTGGCGGAACATCCCTGTTCCGCTCGGTAGGGAAGACCGGCGTCTTCGCCCTCTACCTGATCGCAGGACTCCTCACAGGCTCCTTAAGCGGCGCGGCGTCCGCCCTCCTCAGCCAGCTCGACAGGGTCCGCGAGCGAGTCGCTGCTGTTCTCGATGAAGAGCTTTTGGGGAAGATCCCCGAGGAACGCGCAGCGGAGAGCATGCACACCTTCCGGCTGCAACTCAAGGCGAAACTCTCGACCTCTGTAGGCCTGCGTCTCCTGCGGGTGCTCCCCGTCTCGGGAAGTCTCGTCCGGTCGCTCGAGACGCTGGGGACCTCCGGGGAGGAGATCCGCAACGGGCGGGTACAAATCTCGGAAACCCTGGCCGGGACCGTAGTGGACGATCTTCGCAGGCAGGGGAACCGGGCCCGGAACTTCGCTTTTCTTCTTTCCGCAGTCCTGCTCGCCGTGCCGGTTCTCCTTGCGTTACTCCGCGGCTGACCGGAGGGACGCAGCGCTTTCCCCCCGATTGTCCCCACGCTTCCTTCCGTTCCCGGGCACTCACCATGTGCGCCCGGGCGAACCCCGCGACGAATCCCTCCTCCCGGGAAACAAAGCGGAAGAGGAGAAAATTCCCGGCGGAAGCAGTAACCGAATCCCGTTTGTTGGACCGGGGGTCCTAAGGCCTGGTGCAGGCGTCAGAACGATGCGGCGATGGATTTCGCCTGGGCGATGGCGCCCGCCTTCGATTTTTCCGCCTCTTCGGGTTTCCCGAGCGTCCCCTCCACGAGAATCGGGCGGACATCGGTGAACCCGATGAAACCGAGGACCAGTTCCAGGTAGCGCTTCTGCAGGTCGAACCCCTCCCCCGGCGTTCCCGGAGGATACGCACCGCCCCTGGCGTAGACGACCGCCGCCGGCTTCCCCGTGACCAGCCCCTTGTACCCTTCCTTCGGCGAAAAGGAGAAGGTGTACGTGGGCTGGACGATGACGTCGATGAAGTGCTTGAGCTTGTAGGGGATCCCGAAGTTCCACATCGGCAGGGAGAAAAGGTATTTGTCCGCCCCCTTGAATTGCGCGATGACCTTCTCCACGGCTCCCCATGCCTTTTTCTGTTCCGGGGTATGCTCCTTCCCGTGCAGGATGGCGTACTTCGAATTGATCACGTCCCCGTCGAAGATCGGCAGCTCCGCCTTCCAGAGGTCCAGCGTCTCCACCGTGTCGCCGGAATGCGTTTTCCGGTACTCGTCGAGAAATGCGCGCGCGACGGCGATGGAGGCCGAACGGTCCTTCCGGGGAGAGGACTCGATATGCAGCAGCTTGGCCATGACATCCCTCCTTTTTCCTGGGTATTTCTCCGTATGCTGTTGTAGAAAAGATGCCGCCCCCCGAAGGCTGGTTTCCTCCCTTTCACCGACGGGATTGTTCTTTCACGGCGGCGTGGCGGAAGCAGGTAACCAGGTGATCGTTCACCATCCCGACCGCCTGCATGAAGGCGTAGCAGATGGTGGGTCCGACGAAGCGAAATCCCCGCCGGGTAAGATCCCGGCTCATCGCTTCGGATTCCCGGGACGTCGATGGCAGTTCGGACAACGTCCGGAACCGGTTCCCGATCGGCCTGTTTCCGACAAACCTCCAGAGATAGGCGCCGAAGGAGCCGAATTCGGCGCGAACCGCGATGACAAGGCGGGCGTTCCCCACCGCGGATGCGACCTTGGCGCGGTTCCGGATAATCCCGGGATCGGAGAGGAGGCGGGCCACGTCTTTCTCACCGTAGCGCGCCACCCGTTCCGGGTCGAGCCCGTGAAAGGCCCTGCGGTACCCTTCTCTCTTCCGGAGCACCGTGCGCCAGGAAAGTCCCGCCTGTGCACCCTCCAGGACGAGAAATTCGAACAATTTCCGGTCGTCGCGGACCGGCACGCCCCATTCCTCGTCGTGGTACGAAATCATCAACGGGTCATCCCCGGCCCAGCCACAGCGCATCATTTATCTCCCCCCGGGGTGGAATTTTGCGTCGGAAACGATTAGAATCCTATGTTCCCCGGCCAACGCCGGTCCCGGCCCAAACCGTGGCATAATTATAGAACTGGCTCTCGACAGTATGGTGGCAACCATGGTGAATCGTACAGGCTTTCCTCGCATAAATGCAGCCGGCGTCGCGGCACCGACCGGCTTGTACGACCCGGCCAACGAGCACGACAGCTGCGGCGTCGGTTTCGTCGCCCGTCTCTCCGCCTTGCCGGACCACTCGATCGTGGAACACGCTGTTCAGGTCCTCGTGAACCTCGAGCACCGCGGGGCGATCGGCGGCGACAAGTCGACGGGTGACGGAGCAGGTCTTCTGCTGCAGATTCCGGACGCCTTTTTCCGGTTCGGATGCCGTGACCTCCGTTTCCCCCTCCCTCTGGAGGGGCAGTACGCCGCCGGGTTGGTGTTCCTGCCGACGGATCCGGCCCTTGCGGACCGCTGCGAAAAGGCCCTCGAACACAACGCACGGACAGAGGGATGCCCGGTGATCGGGTGGAGGGACGTCCCCGTTAACCCCGACACGCTCGGGGAACTCGCCCGGACAACGATGCCCGCGATACGCCAGGTCTTCCTCTCGGGCGTTTCCTTCGAAGGAGATGCCTTCGAGCGGAAGCTCTACGTCATCCGCCGCCTGGTGGAAAAGGAGGTGCGCAGCTTTACCGACTGCGACGCCAGCCAGTTCTACATCCCGAGCCTGTCGTCCCGCACCATCGTGTACAAGGGCCTGCTCACCGGCTCCCAGCTCACAACGTTCTTCCCGGACCTGCGCGACCCGTCCTTTACAAGCGCCTTCGCGGTGGTCCATCAGAGGTTCAGCACGAACACCCTTCCCACGTGGCACCTGGCGCACCCGTACCGGTTCCTGGCGCATAACGGGGAGATCAACACCCTGAGGGGAAACATCAACCGGATGCGAGCCCGGGAGGCGGTCATCGAGTCGAAGCTCTTCGGCACCGACATCGAGAAGATCAAGCCCGTAATCGTCGAGGACGGGAGCGACTCCGCGATCTTCGACAACGCGCTGGAACTTCTGCTGCTGGGCGGGCGCTCCGTCCCCCACGCCATGATGATGATGGTCCCCGAGGCATTCGGCCCGAAGTTCCACATGAGCGAGGACAAGCGGGCGTTCTACGAGTACCACTCGGCGATCATGGAGCCGTGGGACGGCCCGGCGGCGGTCGTGTTCTGCGACGGGCGGCACATCGGGGCCACCCTGGACCGGAACGGCCTGCGGCCTGCCCGGTACACGGTCACCCGCGACGGCATGGTTGTCATGGCATCGGAGACCGGCGTGATGGACTTTCCGGCCAGACAGATCGTGCAGAAAGGTCGGTTGCAGCCGGGAAAGACGTTCCTCGTGGACCTCGAGCAGAAGCGGATCGTCCCCGACAGCGAGTGCAAGTCCCGCGTTTCGCGACAGCGCCCGTACCGCCACTGGGTGAAGGACAACCGGATCGAGATGCGCGGACTGTTCAAACCGCCGGAAATTCCCCTGAAGGACCCGGAAGTCCTGGTCGAGAAGCAGATCGCCTTCGGCTACACCGAGGAAGATCTCAAGATGGTGATCTCCCCGATGGCCTCGCAGGGGCAGGAACCGGTCGGCTCGATGGGGGACGACTCCGCCCTGGCGGTGCTCTCCAACCGCCCGCAGCTTCTTTTCTCCTATTTCAAGCAGCTGTTCGCGCAGGTAACCAACCCGCCGATCGACCCGCTCCGCGAGGAGCTTGTCATGTCGCTCCGGAGTTTCATCGGGCGGGAGAGGAATCTGCTGGACGAGACGCCGGAGCATTGCCGAATGCTCCGGATTCCCCACCCGATCCTCACGCCGGAGGACATGTCCCGGCTGCGCAACGCCACCCACCCGGACGTCGTCGCGAAGGAGGTCGACATCCTTTTCCCGGCGGACGGCGACGGGGCCGCCCTCGAGTCCGCGCTTTCCGACGTATTCGAGCGCGCAGAGGGGCATATCCGGGAGGGGGCGACGCTTATCATCCTCACCGACAGGAGGATGGACAGGAACCGGGCCCCGATCCCGTCCCTGCTCGCCACATCCGGGCTGCATCACCACCTGATCCGCCGGGGGCTTCGCACCCGGGCGGGGATCATCATCGAAACCGGCGAAGCCCGGGAAGTCATGCACTTCGCCCTCCTCGTCGGGTACGGTGCCAACGCGATCTGCCCCTTTCTCGCTTTTTCCACGGTGCGCGACATGGCGGAGACCGGGCTTCTGGAAAGACCGATTCTTCCCGGGGAGGCCGTTGACCACTACATCACGGCGATCAAGAAGGGGCTGCTCAAGACGCTGAGCAAGATGGGCATTTCCACCATGAAGAGCTACACGGGCGCCCAGATCTTCGAGGCCGTCGGCCTCGGCATGGAGCTGGTGGAGAGGTACTTCACCGGCACCGCCTCCCGGATCGGAGGTATCGGTCTCGAAGAGATTGCCTCCGAGACGCGCATGAGGCATGGCCTCGCCTACGAAGGGGACGGTGGGGGAGACCGCCTTCTCGACGCGGGTGGATTCTACCAGGTGCGGGTCGGGGGGGAGAAGCACCTGTGGTCCCCCGAAGCGATCTTCAAACTGCAGCTCGCCGTGCGGGCCGGCGACTACAAGGTTTTCCGGGAGTACACCCGCCTCATCGACGACCAGTCCCGGGAGCGCGCGACACTTCGGAGTCTCTTCCGGTTCCGAAAAGGGAACCCGGTGCCGATCGAAGAGGTCGAGCCTGTGGAGAAGATCACCCCACGATTCGTCACGGCGGCGATGTCGTACGGGTCGATCAGCCAGGAGGTGCACGAGACGATCGCCATCGCGATGAACCGCCTGGGGGGGCGCAGCAACTGCGGGGAAGGCGGGGAGGACCCCGCCCGCTACCTCACGCTTCCCAACGGCGACAGCATGCGCTCCCGGATCAAACAGGTGGCGTCGGGGAGGTTCGGCGTCACCACCGAGTACCTGATCCACGCCGACGAGCTCCAGATCAAGATGGCGCAGGGGGCGAAACCCGGGGAGGGGGGACAGCTGCCCGGTCACAAGGTGAGTGAGGAGATCGCGAGAGTGCGACACACCACGCCGGGGGTGACCCTGATCTCTCCCCCTCCGCACCACGACATCTACTCTATCGAGGATCTCGCGCAATTGATCTACGACCTCAAATGCGCGAATCCGCGGGCCGACGTCTCCGTCAAGCTCGTCTCCGAGGTCGGCGTGGGAACGGTGGCGTCCGGCGTCGCCAAGGCGAAGGCGGACCTGGTGCTGATCTCGGGGCATGACGGGGGAACGGGCGCGTCCCCGCTCTCCTCCATCAAGCACGCCGGGCTTCCCTGGGAGCTCGGACTGGCCGATACGCAGCAATCCCTCGTCTTCAACCGGCTGCGGGACCGGATCCGCGTGCAGACAGACGGACAGTTAAAAACCGGCCGTGACCTGGCCGTCGCGGCACTGTTGGGTGCGGAGGAATACGGGTTCGGCACAACTGTACTCGTAACACTGGGCTGCGTGCTGATGCGGAAGTGCCATCTCAACACCTGTCCCGTGGGGGTCGCCACGCAGGACCCGGTGCTTCGCTCCCGCTTCACCGGGAAAGCCGAAAACGTGGTGCACTTCTTCCGGTTCCTCGCGCAGGAACTGCGGGAGTACATGGCGGAGCTGGGTTTCCGCACGGTGGACGAGATGATCGGGCGGGTGGACATGCTCGAGGTCCAGCCGGCGCTCGATCACTGGAAGGCCCACGGGCTCGACTTCCGCGCTGTTCTCCTTCCCGCCGGTAACGGAAGCGACGCGGAAAGACACCGTGTCCGGAACCAGGAGCACGAAATCGGAAAGTCGCTGGACAACGAACTGATCGTGCGTGCCATGCCCTCCCTGGAGAAAGGGCAGGCCGTCGACATCGAGATGCCGATACGTAATGTCCACCGGACGGTGGGCGCCATGCTTTCCGGCGAGATCACCCGCCGGTTCGGCGCCCGGGGCCTGCCCGACGACACGATCCGGATATCCTTCGCCGGCTCCGCGGGGCAGAGCCTGGGCGCGTTTCTCGCTCCCGGGGTCTCGATCCGGGTCGTCGGAGACGCCAACGACTATCTCGCGAAGGGGATGGCCGGCGGGAGAATCACCATCGTCCCGCCTCCGGACGCGGGATTTCTCCCCCACAAGAACGTGATCGCCGGCAACGTGGTCCTGTACGGGGCCACCGGAGGCGAGCTGTATCTCTACGGCACCGCCGGGGAGCGATTCGCCGTGCGAAACAGCGGTGCGAAGGCGGTCGTGGAGGGTCTGGGCGACCACGGCTGTGAATACATGACGGGAGGCGTCGTGGTTGTTCTCGGCCACACAGGGAACAACTTCGCCGCGGGGATGAGCGGCGGGGTGGCCTACGTGTACGACGAGACGGAGCTGTTCGACACCCGCTGCAACCTCGACATGGTGGACGTGGAGACCGTCTGGGACCCGAAAGACCAGAAGGAACTGCAAGACATGATCGAAAACCACTACCGGTTTACGGGAAGCGAACGGGCCAGGATGATTCTGGAGAACTGGGAGTCGCGACTGCCCCTCTTCGTGAAGGTCATGCCGATGGAATACCGGAGAGTGCTCGAGCGGATGCACCTCGAGGAGTACCGGGACGACGAGACCGTGTCGGCGTCGGAGGAAGTGTACCGTGGTTAAGCCGACCGGGTTCCTGGAATATCCCCAGGAGAAACCTCCGTACCGGCAGGTGGAGGAGCGGGTCCGCGACTACCGGGAGGTGGAGACGTTCCTTCCACAAGATCGCCTGGAGATCCAGGCGGCGCGGTGCATGGACTGCGGTATCCCCTACTGCCACGCCATCGGCTGCCCGGTCAAGAACCGGATCCCCGAATGGAACGACATGGTGCACCGGAAGCAGTGGCGCAAGGCGCTGGCCCTCCTGCATTCCACGTGCAACCTCCCCGAGATCACCGGGAGGGTCTGCCCGGCGCCGTGCGAACCCGCCTGCACCCTGTCGATCAACCTGCCCCCCGTCACCATACGGCACATCGAGCTGCAGATCGTCGAGATGGGCTGGACGAACGGATGGATCCGGCCGGAGCCGGCCCTGCGGAAATCCGGCCGCCGGGTGGGCGTCGTCGGGTCCGGCCCCGCGGGTCTCGCCGCGGGCCAGCAGCTTGCGCGGAAGGGGCACGAGGTCGTCGTCTTCGAAAAAGCGGGCCGGATCGGCGGGCTCCTCCGGTACGGCATCCCGGACTTCAAGCTGGAGAAGTGGGTGATCGACCGGCGTCTCGACCAGATGCGCGCGGAGGGGGTTGTCTTCGAGACGGGCGTGAACGTGGGGACGGACATCTCCGCCCGGTATCTGCGGAGCGCCTTCGACGCGATCGTGATCGCCACCGGAGCCACGGTTCCCCGGGATCTTCCCGTGCCGGGCCGGGAACTTGCCGGGATCCACTTCGCGATGGACTTCCTGACGCAGCAGAACATGGCGATCGGCGGAGAAGCCATTCCGGAGGACGGGGGGATATCGGCCGAGGGCAAAAGGGTGGTGGTGATCGGGGGAGGGGACACCGGCTCGGACTGCGTCGGTACCAGCCGCCGTCAGGGAGCCCGCGAGATCCACCAGTTCGAGATCCTGCCCAAACCTCCCGAGGACCGGCACCTCTACAACCCCTGGCCGACCTGGCCGATCATCATGCGCGCCTCCTCTTCCCATGAGGAAGGGTGCGAACGCCAGTGGAGCGTGTCGACGAAGGAGTTCCTCGGGAAGCAGGGCTGCGTGGAGAAGCTTTCGTGCGTCCGGCTCGAGTGGTCGGAGCCGGATGAAAACGGGCGGAGCACCTTCCGGGAGATTCCGGGCTCGGAGTTCGCGCTGGGTGCCGACCTCGTGCTCCTCGCCATGGGGTTCGTCCATCTGGAACACGGGCCCCTGGTTCGCGATCTCGACCTCGCGCTGGACGCACGGGGAAATCTTTCCGTGGATGCCGAGCAGATGACGTCCTCCCCCGGCGTGTTCACGGCGGGGGACAGCATGGTGGGCGCATCGCTCATCGTCCGCGCCATCGACCAGGGACGAACGGCTGCGGAGGGCGTGCACCGGTACCTGGCGAAGAAATAGCGGCCCGATCCCGGTCAACGATCGGCGGGCCTGTTGTAAAGGCCATCGCCAATGCCCCGCGGTCGGAATTTCCTCGATGCCTTACTTCATGGGGGAGATGGACCCGGCAATATCCACCGGCCGGTTTTCCCCG
>JBFKGZ010000019.1:0-26413 GCA_041633075.1 Candidatus Deferrimicrobiaceae bacterium
CCCGAGCGTCGCGATGCCGAGGTAGTCCGAAGTGAGCCGCAGCGTGGGCAGCCCGATGAGGTAGGCGACAGCGGCCGCGACGCCCCCTCCCGCCAGCAGGGCGAGGAAGAAGGCCGCATGGGACTGGCCCCCGTACATCTTCATGAGATAGGCCGACGTATAGGCGCCGATACCGTAGAACGCCGCGTGACCGAGGGAGAACAGACCCGTGTATCCGTAGATGATGTTCAGCCCCTGGGCCGAAATCGCCACGATGCATGCCAGCTGGAGGATCTGGATCCAGTAAGGGTTCGCGAGCCCCGTCGCCTGCAGGACGGTGATGCCCCCTGCCAGAAGCGCGTACGCGGAGAGGATCCTGCCCAGATTCCGGAGGGGATTCGTCATGGCGTCAGACCTTTTCCGACTGACGGGTCCCGAGAATTCCGGTGGGTTTCCACAGGAGCACCAGGATGAGGATCACGAAGGCGATCCCGTCCCGGTACGTGGAGGACAGATAGGCCGACACCATCGTTTCCGACTGCCCCATGATGAGCGCCCCCAGCACCGCACCGGGGATGTTGCCGATCCCGCCGAGGACGGCCGCGGTGAACGCCTTCAGCCCCGGCATGAAACCCATGAAGGTGTTCACCTGGGGATACGCGATGCCGTACAAAACTCCTCCTACCCCCGCCAATGCCGCCCCGACCCCGAAGGTGAAGGAGATCACCATATTGACGTTCACTCCCATGAGTCCGGCGGTTACGTAATCGTACGACACGGCCCTCATCGCCCTGCCCATTTTCGTACGGTACACGATGAACTGGAGCATCAGGAGGCAGAACAGGGTGACGGCAAGGATGACCAGCTGGATGTTGGTCACCTGGATCCCGCGCACTTCCCAGCCGACCACGGTGAACGGCCGGGGAAAGGAGTAGAAGTTCGGGCCGAACACCTGTCGCAGACTCGTGAAGTACTCGAGGAACAGCGACACGCCGATTGCGGTGATCAGCGAGGCGATCTTGGGGGCGTGGCGCAGGGGACGATAGGCCAGCTGTTCGATGAGCACCGCGAGGATCGTGCACCCGATGATCGCGGAAAGAAACACCATCGGAAGCGGAAACCGGAGACGTTCGATGGTGTAGAGCCCGATGAAGGCGCCGACCATGAATACGTCACCGTGGGCGAAATTGATCAGCCGCACGATCCCGTAGACCATGGTGTAGCCGAGGGCGATCAGGGCATACACGAACCCGAGCTGCAGACCGTTGATGACCTGTTGGGCGAAATATTCCATAACCAATATTTATCGTTTCGTCCCCGGTGTGGGCAAAACAAAAAAAGACGGCCGGGTGGCGCGGAGACCGCCCGGCCGTGCCGTTTTCTCCCGCGCTTCGGGATTCAGGGATTCACGACCTGAAGGAATCTCTGCTTCCCGCCCCGGATCTGGATGATGACGGCGCTCTTGATGGGATCCCCGTTCGCATCCATCGTGAATTTCCCGGTGACGCCCTCGAATCCCTTGAGGGACCCCAGGGCATCCCGGATTTTCCCGGGGTCGTCGCTGTTGCCCATCCGGACCGCTTCCAGCAGCATCTTGGTTGCGTCGTAGGTCAGGGTTCCCAGGGCGTCCGGAGTCTGCCCGAACTTCTCCCGGTACTTCTTCACCCAGTTCACGACCTCGGGGCGCGTATCCTCCGGCGAATAGTGGTTGGAAAAGTACCCCCCCTCGATCGCCTCCCCCGCTACCTTGACCAGTTCCGGCGAGTCCCACCCGTCGGGTCCGATCAGCTGCCCCTCCATGCCTTTTTCCTTCACCTGTTTCGCGATGAGACCGATCTTGTTGTAGTAGTCCGGGAGGAAGAGGACGTCGGGCCTTGAGACCTTCACTTTGGTGATCACCGCCGAGAAATCGACGTCGTCCTTCCCGTACGATTCGTAGGCCGTTACCGTTCCTCCCCCGTCGGCAAACGCATCCCGGAAGACTTCGGCTATCCCTTTGGAATAGTCGTTGGAGGCGTCGTACAGGACGGCGGCGGTCTGCGCGGCGAGCTTCTCCCGGGCGAATTTCGCCATCACCGTCCCCTGGAAGGAGTCGGTGTAACATGCGCGGAACACGTAGTCCTTGCGCTTCCCGTCCGCAACCGTCACTTTCGGGTTCGTCGCAGTGGGCGTGATCGTGGGAATCCTATAGCTTTGGGCAATGTCGGAGACCGGGATGGTGGTCTTGGAGGTGACCGATCCGACGATCGCTTTCACTCCGTGCTGGTTGATCAGGAGGTTCGCCGCGTTGCTCGCTTCGGTGGGATCGTTCCTGTCGTCCACGATGACGGGCGTGATCATCTTTCCCGCCACGCCGCCTTTGGCGTTCGCTTCCTCCACCGCGATCTCGAACGCGTTTTTCACCGATTCCCCGAAGGTCTTGACATCCCCCGAAAGCGGAGTGATCAGGCCGATCTTGATCTCCTTCCCGGCGGGAGGCTTGCATCCGGGGCCTCCCCCTGCCAGGAGAACGGCCAGCGCAAGGAGCGACAGCTTCGTTTTCATGTTTCTCCTCCATCCCTAACCGGGACGGTCTTGACATGCCCTCCCATTCTATTCCGGTTTCTCCGTACGCCAACAGGTTATTCCTCGTAGGTAATCCGGTAGATCGCACCCGCCTTGTCGTCGGAAACCAGAAGGGCGCCGTCGGGCATCACGAGGATGTCCACCGGGCGTCCCCATGCCCCTCTCGCAGACAACCAACCCTCTGCAAAGACCTCGTAGCCGATTTCCTGTCCGTCCCCCCGCGTGACGAGAGTGATCCGGTACCCGATCGGGGTACTCCGGTTCCACGATCCGTGTTCCGCGATGAAGATTTGATTGCGGTACCGTGGCGGGAACATCGAGCCCGTATAGAAGCGCATCCCGAGAGCGGCCACGTGGGGCCCGAGCTCTCTTGCGGGAGGAATAAACCTCGTTTTGCCATTTCTGTCGACGAACTTCGGGTCGGGGGTCTCCTTTCCGTGCCGGTAGGGGAAGCCGAAGTGGAGACCCATGACCGGCGCGTGATTCAGCTCGTCCGGAGGGAGGTCGTCGCCGAGCCAGTCCCTGCCGTTGTCCGTGAACCAGAGTTCCTTTGTCTCCGGATCCCAGTCGAACCCGACGCTGTTGCGCACCCCCCGGGCAAACACCTCGAATCCGCTCCCGTCGGGACGGATTCGCGTGATCGTTCCAAAGGGGTCCTTCACCTCACAGACGTTGCAGGGCGCCCCCACCGGGACGTAGAGCAACCCGTCCGGCCCGAACCGGATGAATTTCCATCCGTGGTGTTTGGCGGTGGGGAAACGGTCGTATACGACGACGGGCTCCCCGGGATTCCGCAGGCGTGAGGCGATACCGTCGTATCGAAGAATCCGGCTGACCTCCGCCACGTAGAGCGAGCCGTTCCGGTACGCCACGCCGTTGGGCATGGTAAGACCGCGGGCGATTGTGATCACCTCGTCTGCCCGGTTCCCCGATTCCCGGAGCATGACGGCGTACACGTTCCCGGCCTTCCTGCTCCCGACGAAGAGGATCCCGTCGGGGCCGAGTGCCATCGAACGCGCTCCCGGAACGTTTCCGGCAACCAGGGAGATCCGGAACCCGGGAGGAAGACGTATCGAGGCGAGGCGGGATTCGACGCTGCAGGCAGCGGAGGAAACGAACAGGAAAGAACAGAGGAAAAACAGGAAGGCCAAACAGGAACGTGGCGGTTTCATGGGAATTATCTTTCCGGCCAATCCGCCTTGTACTTCCGGATCCCCAGGGGGACGGCCTCACACAAGCGGCCTCTCCTCCACGATCTCGAAGAAGGCGACGTACTTGACGGCCATCGCCGCCCCCTCCCCCGATGATTTCTTCGTACGGGACCGTATCTTCTCGAGGAGATTCCCGGAGTCCAGGATCTCCCTGAGCTTCAGGGTGAGCCTCACCCCCCGGTATCCGTCGCCGGGAGCGATGTAGAGGTATGAGGCGTTCGGATTCCCCCGGACGTTCCGGTAGGTGCGTCCCTCGGACATCCCCCAGGCCGCCGTGCCGTCGTCGCTCAGGTGCGGCGGGGCGTAAATGGCCGTGTTGACCGATCCGTCAGGAGCGGACGTCGCAATCACTCCTGTCCCGCCGGGTTGCATGCGATCCGCGAGCTTCATTAAAAATTTCCTCCCGTCGCCTGGAATCTGAAAAAAAAACGGGGAGGGCATACCCTCCCCCCGAGATACGGTCTTTGGATGAACTGCAGAAACCCTATTTCTTTCCGCCGCATCCGCACGTCTTGCACATGGGAATTCCCCCTTTTTCTCATTATTCGGAATGTTCTTCATCACGTTGGATGCGCCGGCTCCCGGGAGGATTCCTCCGCGATGAAAAACGGAGAGCGGGCTTGACAACGATTCCCCGCGGGGGCCACACTTTCCCATGGCAGGTACCCCTTCGGAGGAGCGACCATGGCGTACAAGGTAATTATCCTCGGTTCCGGATGCGCCGGATCCACGGCCGCCATCTATACCGCCCGGGCGAACCTTTCCCCGCTGGTTCTGGAAGGACACGAGCCCGGCGGTCAGTTGTCCCTCACGACCGAGGTGGAAAACTTCCCCGGCTTCCGGGACGGCATCCAGGGGCCGGAACTCGTCGAAATCATGAAGCAGCAGGCGCAACGTTTCGGGGCGGAATACCGGATGGAGAGGGCGACCGAGGTGCGTCTCGGGGATTCCCCCTTCATCGTGAAGACCGGGGAGAACTCCTACGAGGCGGAATCGCTGATCATCGCCACGGGCGCCTCGGCCAGGATGCTCGGCCTTGCATCCGAGAAGAAGCTGGTCGGTCGGGGGGTATCCACGTGCGCTACGTGCGACGGCGCGTTCTTCCGAGGGAAGGACGTCATCGTCGTGGGAGGCGGGGACTCCGCGGCCGAGGAAGCGAATTTCCTCACGAAGTTCGCAAGCAAGGTCACGATCGTGCACCGGCGCGACCAGCTCCGGGCCTCCAAGATCATGGCCGATCGCGCCAGGAAGAACAAAAAGATCCAGTTTCTCTGGGACACCGTGATCACGGACATCCTGGACCCGGAGAAACAAGAGGTTACCGCAGTGAAGATCCGGAATACGAAAGACGGAAAAGAGGAGACGAGGGAGACCAACGGGGTCTTCATCGCGATCGGGCACGACCCGAACACCGCGATCTTCGAAGGGCAGATCGAGTTGAACAAGGGGTACATCGTTCTGCGGAACGGCTCGATGACCAGCGTCGAGGGGGTGTTCGCCGCGGGCGATGTCCATGACATCGTCTACCGTCAGGCGGTGACCGCTGCCGGGTGGGGCTGTCGCGCCGCCATCGACGCGGAGCGATGGCTCGAATCCCGGGAGAGCGGCTGACGGAGAAGCGATCCCGCGCTTTCCCGCAGGCGGCAGGGTCGCACGCCGACGTTTCCTTCTATGAGTGCGCCACCTTGTTCAGGTAAAGCGTCTGCGTCGGGTACGCGAACTCGATCTTCCGGTTCTCGAACTCCTCGTGGATCCGGAAGTTGATCTGTTCCTGGATATTCATGTACTTGGTGTAGTCCCGATCCATGACGTAGTAGACCACCTCGAATACGAGACTGAAATCCCCGTAAGAGGAGAAATGGGCCCGGTCGAAAGCGGTTTCCTCGATCCCCTCAATGATCCCCCTGATGATCCCCGGGATCTCCATGAGCTTCTCGTAGGGAGTCTGGTACGTTACGCCGAGCCGGAACAATACCCTCCGTTTCTCCATCCTCTTGTAATTCCGCACCCGGGAATCGGTAAGGTCCTTGTTGGAGATGATGATCTGCTCACCGCCCAGACTGCCGATGCGCGTCGTCTTCACTCCGAGATGATTGACCACCCCCATGTACTCCCCGACGATGAGGAAGTCGCCGATCTCGAAGGGCCTGTCGAACATGATGATGAAGTAGGCGAAGAGGTCTCCCAGGATATTCTGCGCCGCCAGTGCGACGGCGATGCCGCCGATCCCGAGACCGGCGATGACCGTGTTGATCCGGAATCCGAGATTGTCCAGGAGGACGACCGCGGCGAGTCCCCACACGACGATCCGGATCAGGGTCATGAATCCCTGGAGGGCACGCTCCCGTTCCGACCCCTTCTCCGCGGTTTCAATGTAGGTCCGGATCGTGAACCTCGCCACCGCGATCAGCGCCTGGGCGGTCAGGAAGACAACCAGGATGATTCCGGCCACCCCGATGGCCCGCTCCAGAAACCCGGGGATCGCCAGGTTCTTCACGGCCAGCATAAACATCCCGTAATAGGCGATCGGAACGAGCATCTTTCGAATGATATCGACGATGAATTCGTCGATATTCCAGGTGGTTGATTGCGTCCATCGTTTCATTCGCCCAAGGACAACCCTCTTGAAGATCGTGATGATCACGATCCCTGCGACCAGAATGATCAGGGATACAAGATAGTCCGATACCCGGTTCTGGAAAATTTCCCGGCTCAGGAACTCCTGGAACATGGCAGACCCCTCCTTGTGCCCGCGTGAAGGACCGTGCGGGCATCCTGTTGTTTTCCCGACAGGAAGCGAATCCTCCCTCTCCGGCCGCCGCCCGGTCTGAGGTTTCGAAAAAAGGAAAACGGATGGATGCCGGTTCGGAAGGGAAAAAATTCGACTGGCGGTCGTCCCGCCGATTGCTTATCATATTGCATACTTCGGGTCATCATAATCGGGTTGCTCCTCTTGCCGCGAACCCCGGCCCGGGCGGAAGGAAGTTTTCGGCACCCCGGAAATGCGGAGGAACGGAAACCACCATGAGCACAATGTCATACGTGAAAAACTTCATGTCGGACAAGTACATCGCCTCCATCACCCCCACCTCGGACTTCGGCGTCAGAAAAGTGTGCAGCAAGATCGACTTCCGTCAATGCGGGCTGATCGTGGAATATGGACCGGGGACCGGCGTCTTCACGAAATACCTACTGGAAAAGATGGGCCCCGAATCCATGCTGTTCACGATCGAGCGAAACACCAACTTCGCGAACCTTCTGCGAAAAAAGATCCGGGACCCGAGGGCGGTCGTGGTGAACGGCTGCGCCTCGAACATACTCGACACCCTGGCGGAATACGGGAAACCCAGTGCCGACTACGTGATTTCGGGCATCCCGTTTTCCTTCCTCACGAATGCCATAAAGGACCGGATTCTGCGAAACTCCTTCTCCGCGTTGCGGCCGGACGGGAAATTTCTGGCCTACCAGACCTTCTACCAGTCCAACAACCACCTGAAATCCCACCTGGACCGGATATTCCCTTTCGTGCGAGTCGAGTACGAGATGCTCAACCTGCCTCCCCTTCGGGTCTACGAGGCACGGAAATAACGGGAGTCGCCCGCTCCTCCCGGGTCATACCTCCAGTAACCTGGCGGTCGCATCTCCGCGGATGGCGAGGATCAGGGTAAGGTACTCCCGCAGATGCCGGGTCAGCAGGAAGTTTTCCCGTACGAACTCGCGCGCATCTTTCCCCATCTCGCTTATGCGCTCCCGGTGATGGAGGAGGTAGCGGATCCGGTGCGCCGCACCTTCGGGGGTGTTCACGAGGAACCCGGTGTGATGGTTCACCACCTGGAGGCGGATCCCCCCCGTGTCTCCCCCGATCACCGGCTTCCCCTTCCACATACCCTCCGTGACCGTCAGACCGAACCCTTCCCTCGTCGATTTCTGGAGAATGATGTCCCCAAGCCGCTGAAGGGCATTGATCGTCACGTGCGCGGTCGGAGGAAGTTCGAGCACGTGAATGTCGGGGTCGTCGGCTGCCGCCTCCTGGACATCCTCCAGCACCGCTTTCCCCTCCGGGTCGTCCGCGGCGCCCCCCCCCGCCAGCACAAGCTGTATCGGGAGCACCTTCCGAACCAGGCGGTACGCCTGGATCACCCCCACGGGGTCCTTGAACCGATCGAACCGGGAGATCTGCACGAGGAGAGGACGATCGGGGTCGAGCCCGAACCGGGTTCTCACGTTTTCGCAATCGGCAGGCTCGAGGTCCCGGTTCTTCGGGCTCAGCGGATCGATGCTCGGCGTGACGATGAACTGGGTGTGGGGAAGCGACTGGGCGAACTCGCACATGGAGAATATGCTGACGTCGTACTTTTCCAGCATCGTTCGCAACACCTTCCACACCGGCCGGAACGGGCGGCTGATGTCGATATGCCCCCGCCAGATCCATTTCCCTTTTCTCCCATCGCACAGCGGCAGGAGGAACGCAGGCTGGGGGTCGTGCACGACGACGATATCCGCGCTCTTCAGTATCGGGCGCAGCCTGCCCATGTTGGCCTCGTTCACCTCCTGGAAGATCTTCCAGTCCTTGTGGGAGATGTCCACGGGCCTTCCCTGCAGTCCGTTGTGGATTTTCTTGGTGACCTCGAAAAACTCCTCCGTCCCCCGGATGACTTCCCACGAGGCGTCGAGCCCCACATCGCACATGAGAGGAACCATCCAATCGAGGATTTCCGCTACTCCTCCCCCCTCCCGCGTGGAGTTCACATGGACAATCCGTCTCCCTTTGAGTTTCTTTCCGAGTCGGTACAACTGTGTGATCGCGGACGGTCCCACGATCCTCTCGTATGCGGAAAGCGTCATGCTCATCGTTTGCGTTCCACCTTGGCCAGCGCGGCGATGATCTCTTCCTTCAGGTTGCTGAGGCTGTGAAAATAGAAGTCGATCGAGGCCAGGGTGCGGATGTACTTCGCGTTTTTTTTCTCCTCTCCTTTCAGCCATGCGGAGAAATCGTCCATCCCGACGGGGACGCGGCGACGCGCCTCCAGAAAATGGAAAAAGATGCTTCCGTTCGTCATCTTCCGGATGGCCGCTCCGAGCTCCTTGGGGGAATTCACCCGTTCCCCCGTGTCGATGACGACGGTCGTCGCCTCGAGAAAGAAGAACTCGTCCCCCGGAGCGGCTGACGGGATCGCGACCACCTCGCTTAGCCTCTCGTCGATGATGTCCAGCGTGATCGCCCGGAGTTCCTCGAGGGAGTTCACGGTATAGGGGTCGAGGATGCCCAGGCGCTCCGCAAGCACCCGGTCCGACAGGTACCATTTCGCCCAGACCGCGAAATCGTTCCGGTAATCGGGATGGTCGAACGCGGGGCGGAGCAGCGATTCGCAGAAGTGATGGAACAGGACATTTTCGTTGCAGGCGGCGACGCGCTCCCGGAGTTCCCGGAGATTGATCGCCGGGGGAAGCCCGCTCATGCGGACAAGGAGAGCGCAATCTTTTACTGCGAAAGGTTTCATCCGTCCAGGCCCCGGGTTTTCTCCCCCCCGTTCCCGGAAAGACGGGCAAGGGAGCGCACGAGGCGCGCCAGCGCCGCGGGGCCGGAAACGACCCGCGCCCCGGAAACCCGGGGGCGGCTTCCCACGGCAAGGGCGATCCCTTTCCGGGAGAGTGCCCAGCGCATGGCGGTGCCGTCGTTTTCGTCGTCCCCGGCGTATACGATCCGTCCTCCCGACGGGTCGAACCGGAGAAAATGACAGAGATTCTCGAGTCCCCGCGCCTTTTCCCACCCGGGCACAAGCTGGATTTCGGCGACGGCGGGGCCGTCGAACACGCGGACATTTTTACTGCGCCGCACCTCGTCAAGAAGAGGGGTGAGAGTCGACCGGGCATCCGGGGAGACCTTCCGGTAATGGACGGCGATGGACCAGCGCTTGTCCTCGATGTCCGTGCCGGGAACGGAGGATATTTTCTCGAGCACGGGCAAAAGCCGTGTCAGGGCTTTTTTTCTGCTTTCCTCCACTTCCCGCCCGGGAGAGATGCGCTGCCCGCCGGGGAGCCGCCACTCCAGGCCGCTTCCCCCTCCCAGGAACAACCCGCGCACCGGGACCCGGGAAACCAGGTCATCGAGCGACCGGCTCGAAAGCACAGCGGCAAGGGTATCGGGGGATCTTGCCAGGTCCAGAAGCAGGGACCGGCAGGCGGGGTGGAGCCGGGCCTCGGTGCGAACCGGGACGATGGGAGATAGGGTTCCGTCGAAATCGAAGGCCCAGATACGGCGATACCCCTTCCCTCCCCTCACGAGGCCCCCTCCAGGGAGGAGGTTCGCTCCACCTCGGTAAAAATGTTGCCTCCCCACTGGAACACGTTGTTTTTTTCCAGGATGTTGCGCATCCTCTCCATCCGCTGGCGACGCTCTTCCTCGGGCATCAGAAACGCGGCGTACATCGCGTCCGCCATCTGGTCCAGATCGAACGGATTGACCTGAAGCGCGTCCGGGAATTCCCGGGATGCTCCGGTGTACTGGGACAGAAGGAGGACCCCGTCCCCGTCGGTCCGGGCGGAGATGAACTCCTTCGCCACCAGGTTCATCCCGTCGTGCAGGGAGGTGACCAGCAGGACATGGCCCAACCGGCAGGCGGCGAGCACCGCGTAATAGTCGTGATGGGCCCGAAGAAAACGGACGGGAACCCAGTCCTCCGTCTGGTGGCGCCCGTTGGTCTGCTCGACTTCCTCGTTCAGCTCCTCGTTCAGTTGCCGGTATGCCGCCACGGCCGTCCTGCTCGGGGCGGCCAGCTGCACCAGGGTCACCTTCTTTCTCGTGTCGGCGTACCTGGAGAGCATCAGGTCGAATGCCCGGATCCGTTCGAGGATTCCTTTCGTATAATCGATCCGGTCGGCGCCGACGTAGATTATCGTGTGCTGGACATCCTCCTCCAGCTCCTTGAGAAAACGATTTTTTCTCTTTCCCACCTCCGGGGATTCGACGTCCTTTCCGATCTGGTCGAAATCGACGCTGATCGGGAACGGCCGGACGTAGGTGGGATGACCTCCGCGGAAGACCCGGAAATGCTCATAGTCCACGAGCGATTCGATCGCCCTTCCCACCGTCTCCAGGAAGTTGTTGCAGTGGTGTTGGATGTGAAAGCCCAGGAGGTCGTTCCCGAGAAGTCCGTCGAGCAGTTCCTCCTCCCACGGAATGATTCGGAACGACTCGCGGTTCGGCCATGGGATATGCCAGAACTGGATCACGCGGAGGTCGGGTCTCGCGTCCTTGATCATCCGGGAAAGGAGGGCGAAATGGTAGTCCTGGATGAAAACGATCGCGGGATCGGTTCCCGCCTCCTCCAAAACGGCATCGCAGAACCGCCGGTTCACCGTCTTGTAGGCCTCCCAGTCCCTGCGGGAGAAATCGGGCCGTTTGTAGACGATGTGGCACAGAGGCCAGAGGGCCGTGTTGGACATCCCCTGGTAATATCCCTTTTCCTCTGTCCGGCTGAGCCACACTCTCTTCAGAGTGTATTTCGGGTCGTCGGGGGGGAGGGCGATCCTTCCTTTCGGGTCCACCACGAGACGGTCGGCGCTCCCTCCTCCGTAAGCAATCCAGGTGCCTCCCACCGCCCGGACGATCGGCTCGAGTGCCGTCACCATCCCGCCCGCGGGGCGCACTACCCGGATCTCCTCTTCCACCCGTTCATGGATGTAAGGCTCCCGGTTGGACACAACGATGAGCTTTGCTCCCGCCGAGACGCGAGAAACGATTTCCACAAGCTCCGAGGGTTTCACGCTGGTTTCCTCTTGATCATCCCTCTCCCGGATTCTCTCCCCGTCCGATACCGCCGGACCGTATTCCCCCCGAAAAAACCAATCCGGGCATTGTAATGCTGGAAATTCCCATTTAAATATAATTCCTGACCATACAGGCATTTCGGGCCAAAATCAAATCCCCCCGGGGGGGGCGGAAGAGGTCCCGGATTCCAGGCGGAGGTACAGTTTTCCGGCCAGCAGGTAAAGAATGCCGCCCGCGGCGACGGTGGCGTGAAACCCGATCCACAGGGACCCGACCGAAGCGACGGATGCCCCCGCCACCGAGAAGAAGCCGTTCACGCCCCACGCATACGGGATGGCCGCGGAATTCGCGACGGTCATCCGGGACAGGGCCGCGGGAAACGGCATCCCCATGAGAAACGCCGCCGGCGCGAGGGCGGAAAGAAAGGCGAGAAACCTCCCCCCTTCTTCCTTTGCCAGAAGAAGGGGGGCCCCGTGAAAGAGGGTGAGAAACCCCGCCGCCGCAAGGACGGCGATGCCCGGAAACACCCACCTTCTCATCGTTTCCGGAGACTCCCATTTTGCCGATACCGCGCTTCCTATCCCGGAGAGCAGGGAGAAGCCACCGACGGCCGCAGCGGCGGCGCGGATGGGGTCGCCGAGAAGGAGAATGCCGATCTTGAGGAAGGTAAGCTCGATCAGCATGTATGCCAGTCCGAGGGCGGAGAAGTAGATCGCAACGGGAAGCCCCCCGCTCCCGCCGCCGGCCGGGGAGAAAGGAAGGGGAAGCAGGAGAAAGACGGCGGCGAGCATCACCGATACGGCAAGGGATAACGCGAGAAACACGATGCCCCATTCCAGGAAGGGGAACCACTGGTCACCGAGAAGTCTCCGAAACGCCGGGAGGGATCGCAACCGGAGGAACCGGTGAAAATACGGTGAGTCGTCGGTGACCGGACGAAGGTCGAATAGACCTTCCCCGGGGGACCTGCCCGGGGGTCCCGCCAGCGCGCTGTGCACCGCCTCCCGGAAACCCTCCTCTTCCGGGCCCCGGCTGTCCGTCGGCGGTCCCGCCTCGGGCCACACCAACGTGAACCCCGTATCCCGGCAGAATCGTTTCGCCGCGGCAAGTTCGCCCGCGGTGAACGGATTTCTTCTCGCAACGGCAACGAACGATCCCCACCCCCGGACCACGATGAATCGCGCCGGGACCGGGGCCCCTCCTCCCTCTTCCAGCACCGCGCGGATCGTGTGCAACATTTTCACGCTCTCCCTTGGGGGAGACTTCAGCCACCCGGACACGGCGAGCACCCCCCGATCCGTGAGCCGCGCCAGGGCGTCCCGGATCCCTTGCCGGGTAAGCAGGTAGGTCTCCCCCGTTGCGTGGATCCCAAGGGAGGAAAACGTCAGGGAGGACACATCGGACAGTTCGACGATGTCGTATCCCCTTCCTCCCCGGGCGAGAAAGTTCCTCCCCCCCTCCTTGCGGATCTCCAGACGGAGTGCGGGAGGCATCCCCCCGGAAAACGCCGCCAGGTCGTGCTCGATCATCCTGACATATTCCGTCGCCGGTTCCACGACCGTGACCAGGGATGCCCCGTTCCCCGCCGCCATCAGTATCCCCTCGGTCCCGCGAAGGGAAAACTGCACCACGGCGGGACGGCCCAGAATCCGGTAAGGAAGTGCTGCGGGAAGATAGCCGAGATAGGCGGGGGGATTTTTTCCTCCCTCCCGGGGAACGATGCCGCGAAGCTCCCCGTCGGCGAATAGGGCCGCCTGCGGTGGTATCTCTCCTTCGAACCGGAAGCTCAATCCCGGCGCATGGTGGATTCCCGGAGCGTACAGGGCCCGGAAGTCGCCCGTCATGCCGGCGCGCACCGAAAGCGTTTCCGTCGCGGGCAGCCTTTTCATGATCGCGAGGTCCTTGTAGGGGGTCAGCGAAATCGGGACGGGCGGAACCAGGAAAAGCACCGCGGAGAGTCCTGCGCACAGGAGCCGTCCCGCAGGAAACCGGCGGCACGAATACGAGAGGACGCATACAGAGGCGAGTAGCCCCATTCCCAGGGGGACGCGCAAGAGGAGTTCGGTCGGCACGAAAAGGAACGCCGGGAGGGCAAGAAACGCCCCGGCGGCCGTTCCTCCGAAGCTCGCGGCATACAACACATGCGCCCTGCCCAGGGGGAAGGAGAGGGAAATGCCGACCGCGGCACCGGCCAGGAAAAACGGGACGGCGAGGAGGAAGAAGAACAGAGCGAACGCAGGCCAGGAAGAGGGATCCCACAGAAGCAGAAAGGGGTCGAACGGGACATGCTGCGATGCACGGAACGCAAGTTCGAACGACGGTGCAGCGAGGAGCACCACCCAGGCGAACACCGTTCCCGGCGTTTTCGCGATCCGCGGACGCAGCAGATGGAGAGCGACGCCGGAGGCGCCGAACCCGAGCATCGCCTGGGAAATGATGAGTGGTACGAAATGGGGCCAGAACCGCAGGGAGAGCAGACGGATCAGGAAGATCTCGTTCGCCAGGGAGGCGGCGGAAACGAGGAAGACCGCCGGGACGACCCGGCCATACCGGGCGTCAGTGACCAAGGAGGCGCACGAAGACCACCGGGAGGACATTGCGCTGGGAGAGGGCGCCGTCGGCGTCCTTCTCGAGGAACACGAGATTCTGGGTCAGGAAAGGTCCCCCGACCGGCATGATCATCCTCCCCCCCTTTCGCAACTGGCGCAAAAGCGGCGGCGGGACGTGACCTCCCGCGCACGTGACGATGATGGCGTCGAAGGGTGCTTTCTCTTCCCACCCGTAATACCCGTCCCCCTGCCGAACGGTAACGTTTCGAGCCCCGAGGGACTCGAGGTTTCTTCGCGCGCGATCGGCAAGTGTCGGGAAAATCTCTACGGAGTAGACCTCCCCGGCGATCTTCGCGGCAACTGCCGCCTGGTATCCGGATCCCGTCCCCACCTCGAGAACGCGGTCCCCGGGTTTCAGGCGCAGGATCTCGGTCATGAAGGCGACGACGTAGGGCTGTGAGATCGTCTGCCCTTCCCCGATCGGCAGCGGACGCGGTGCATAGGCCATCGGGCGGTATTCGGGCGGGACGAGCAGATGGCGAGGAACCTCCCGCATCGCCCCGAGGACTCGGGGATCCGAAATCCCCTCCTTCTCGATCTGGTCCCTCACCATCGCCAGCCGCTTTTCAAGGTACGGGTCCGCCTGTCGGGCCTCCAGGGCCGCCCCGACGCAGAGGAAACCTGTCAGAAAGGCAATGGCGACCCGGTCCACGCGCATCGTTTTGCCCTCGAAGCGACTGTCGTCAGGAGGCCCCGAGCACCTTGGCGGCCTTCCGGACATCCGTCGCCTTAACCCAGAGGAGTGCGCCATAGTGCCCCTTCCCGTCCGTCACCGCGTCGATGGCGGTCGCATTGATCCCGGCTTTGCCGAGCATGTCCATGACCTTGTGGATCGCCCCCACCCGGTCATTCCCCTGGATGAGGAAGACGGTCTTCTTCGCACTCACCCGCAACCCGGCCCGTTTCATAGCCTTCCGGAAGGCAGCGCCGTTCCGGGGAACGAAGTCCATCTGGGTCTTCCCCCCTCGCGGGAAACCGGTGAACGCCAGAAGACTCACTTTCGCGTCTCGCAGAACCTTGAGGACCCGCGCACCCTCCCCCGGTTTGTCCGAAGTTTCCAGCTTGTAATACTCGGCTTTTCGAATCCGGTCCGCCATCTTTTTCCTCCTACGGGAGGTCGCCCCCCCCCACCGTTACTCGTTGTTCTCCCTGTTTTTTCCGCTCTCCTTCCGTCCCTCCTCCCTCTTCGACGCTTCCCGGAGCACCGCGAGGCGGTCCTCCACGAGCCGGTGAAACGTCCCTTCCGGGTATGTTCCGTCCGGTCCGGGCGTACCCGGCTTCATCCCCATCAGGATTTCGATTCCCTCCTCGACGTGATCGATGGCGTGAATCCGGAATTTCCCTTCCCCGATCGCCTCGACGACGTCTTTCCTCAGCATCAGATTCCTGACGTTCCGTTCCGGGATGATGACCCCCTGCGAGCCGTCGAGACCCCGGAGACGGCAGAGTGCGAAGAACCCCTCGATCTTCTCGTTCACCCCGCCGATCGGCTGCACATTCCCGCCCTGGTCCATCGACCCCGTAACGGCAAAACTTTGCCGAACGGGGACTTGCGAGATTGCGCTGAGAAGCGCGTAGAGCTCTGCGCATGTCGCGCTGTCCCCCTCGATCATACCGTACAATTGCTCGAAGGTAAGCGACGCGGCGAGGCTGATCGGCCTCCGTGTGGCGTACTTGCTCCCCAGGTAGTTCGAGAGAATGAGTATGGCTTTTTCGTGGATCTTCCCGGAAAGCTTCGTTTCCCGCTCGATGTTCAGCACCCCCCCCCTTCCCGCGTACACGGTCGCCGTGATCCGCGACGGCTTCCCGAAGGCGTGGTCCCCCGTGTTCAGAACGGCGAGCCCGTTGACCTGCCCTTTCGTCTCGCCCGAGGTCTTCACGATCAGCGTTCCCTCCTCCATGACCTCCCGCATGCGGTCCTCGATACGGCTGTGGCGATGCGCCTTCTCGTCCATCGCCTTTTCGACGTGCACGCGGGAAACAACCGACGCTCCCGCCTTTGCCGCCCAGTAATGGGATTCCCGGATCAGGTTCGAGATGTCGCTGAACCGGGAGGAAAGCTTTTCCTGGTGCTCCGCCAGCCGGGAGCCGTACTCCACCACTTTCCCCACGCCGCCGGGAGCGAAGGGAAAAAGATTTTCCTCCTTCGTCTTCGTCGCCACGAAGGCGGCGTATTTTCGTATGTTCTCTTCCGATCTGGCGATCCGGTTGTCGAAGTCCGCCTTCACCTTGAACAACTCCCTGTACTCTTCGTCGAGGCTGTAGAGCAGGTAGTAGATTTCGGGATTGCCGTTCAGGATCACCTTCACATCGAGGGGGATCGCCTCCGGCCTCATCATCGCCGTCGGGACAGGCCGATGCGGTTCCCATACGTCCTCGATCTTCACCTCGCTGTTCCGGATGGCCCGCTTCAGGGCGTCGTAGGAGAAGAGATTCCGGAAGAGGTCCGGGGCGTTGATCACGAGATACCCCCCGTTCGCCTTGTGCAGGGATCCCGCCTTGATCATGGAGAAATCGGTGAACGCGGCTCCGTACTGGAACTTGTGCTCCATCCTGCCGAATAGATTGTAGTAGGTGGGGTTGCTTTCGAACACGCAGGGGCTGCCTTTCCGGTCACCGTTGTCCACGATCACGTTCACGGTATACTTCTGGAAATCCGGCTCCTGCTTCGACATCTTCAAAAACGGCATCGTGGGCGCGGCAGGCTCCTCGGGCGGCGGCTTGAAATCCTCGATATTCTCGAGAATATCCTCCCTTACGCCGTCCAGGTAGGTCGTCAGCTTTTCGTCGTTCCCGTATCGGGCCTGGGTCTCCTCGATCAGGGGCCCGAGCACCGATAGGGCCGCGGATCGCCCAAGTTCCCGCAGCCTTTCCTTCGTCGTTTTCTCCATCTCCTTCAATATTCTCTTTACGTCATCGATCTTTTCCTGAATGTACTTCCCGTTTTCCAGAAAAGCCCCCCTCGCCTCCTCGCCAAGGGAATTGTATTCCTCCTCCGTGAGAGGCTCCCCCGATTCGCCGACCGCTACGATGGAAAATCCGCCCATCGTAGCGCGCACCTTGAACCCTTTCTCCTCGGCCTCCCGCTCCAGCGGGGAGAAGAGGGCCTTCTGTCGGGACTGAAACTCCTCCACGATGACATTGTTCTGCTTCTTGTATTCCTTTGATTCGAAGATCCTCGGGATTTCCACCTTGAGGGAGGCGATCAGCTCCGCCATGCTCTTCTGAAGTGCGACTCCCTGGCCCGGCGCGAGGGACATCGCGATCGGCTCCGTCGGATCCCGGAAGTTGTGGAGGTAGCACCAATCGGGCGGAACCTCCTCCTGCTCCGCCTTCTTCGAGATGAAGGAGCGGATTGCCGACATTTTTCCCGTGCCGCTGTCCCCCAGCACGTATATGTTGAACCCCATGCTGGTAAGGTTCAGACCGAAGTCGATGGCGTCCAGCGCCCGTTCCTGTCCGATGATCCCGTCCAGCAGCGGGACTTCGCCTGTCGTTTGGAAATCGAAAATGCGCTCATCGCAGCTCTTGTACAGGTCATCGGGGGAAAGCACCCTCGCCATGGATCCCTCCTTTCAGCCCTCTTGGTCCTTCTTCGGAAATCCGCCCGCATCGACGAATTTGAGCTCCAGCGGCTTGGTCGTGTCGAGGTGGACATCCCGCTGGGGGAACGCAATGACGATTCCGGCTTCTCCAAACAGTTCATCGATGCGGAACCGGATGTCACTCTCCAGTCGAAGCCGCTCCGCCATCGTCTCCATGCTGACCCAGAAAAAGAGGGAAAAGATCAGGGCGTTGTCCCCGAAATCCTGGAAACGCACGAAAGGCTCCGGTTCCCGAAGCACTTTTTCGTTTTCCCCCCCCGCTTTCAACAGAAGCCGTTCGACGTCGCGGACCGGGGAGCCGTAGATCACCCCGACCGTCACGTGCGCCCTCACCTTCTGGTCGGACAGGGTCCAGTTTACGATGTTCTTCTCGAGGAAACTGCTGTTGGGGACGAGGATGTGGATGTTGTCCGGGGTCCGGATCCGGGTACAGCGCGGGCCGATATTCTCAACCGTCGCGAAACTTCCCTCGATTTCGATCAGGTCGCCGAGCCGGATCGGTCGTTCCGCCATGATGATGAATCCGCTGATGAAATTGTTGAGCAGGTTCTGGGCGCCGAAACCGACACCGATAGCGAGCGCTCCCCCCAGGAAGGCAAACGCCGTAATCGGCAGATGGACCATATGCATGCAGAGCAGGAGAATGAGCAGAACCCCGAAGTAGTAGATGATTTTCGTAAGTGCGACCGCCTCGTTCGGCTTCAGTGTGGTTTTGGGCAACACCCGCTTCCGGAACAGCCGGATGCCCTGCTTGAGAAGAAGAATGCCCCCGATGAGGACGACCAGCACCATCAGGAGCTGTCTGGCCCTGATGGCACGCTCGTCGATGGTGAAAAGATGCGTGTCCAGGATCTCCGAAAAGCGGCTTTTCTCGACGACGTTCACCTCCAGGGAATGCTCCGCAGCGCTCTCCAGGACGGTCGGGGAAGGAAACAGACGATGGGAAAGCGGTTCCGCCTCCTTGCCGTGCAGAGAGATCGGGGAACTTCCGATGAAGAGGCCGGCGAGCAGGAAGAAAAGGACGGATACCGATGGGAACTTCCGGTTCGCTGACATCATGCCCTCCCTGGGATTGCGTCGTACCTATGATGCCACGCCGGACGGGAACGGACAAGAAACCTCCCTGCGTTATCTGTTCGGAGAAGGTAACGATGTGCCGACGAATCAAAGAGAAAACAATAAATATGCTATATTTGGAAATACAAAGGGGGGGCGTAACCTTCATTGCATCCCGAAACGGGGAGATGATGAGCCGGGGAAAGAACCGCAAAGTTCCTTTGGTGTTCGGGACATCACTCCTGTTATCGATCGGGGTTTTTCTTTTTGACTGGTACAAGCCGGCCGATATCGCCGTCTGGCTGTTCTATCTGATTCCCCTGCTCTTTACCGCCTACGTGGCCCCTCGCGGGACTTCCTACCTGCTTCTGTTGATATGCACGCTGCTGATCGGTCTCGCGCACGTTGCGACCACACCGCAAAGCAGGCCCAACGTGGCGATCCTCAACCGGTTGATCGGGGTCACCGTGCTCTGGCTTGCCATCGTCATCCTGCTGGAGAGAAAGCGGGCGGAAGACAGCCTCCGGGAGAGCAAGGAGCAGTACCAGGACCTGGTGGAACTCTCCCCGGAGACGATCTACATCCAGCAGGAAGGAAAATTCGTTTTCGTCAACAGCGCGGGAGTGGAGCTTTTCGGCGCCGCCAGCCACCAGGATCTTTTGGGGAAGCCGCTTCTGGACTTTCTCCACCCGGACAGCTGGGAATTGGCCGCGGATCGGATCCGTATGGAGCAGAAAAAGGGGGACAAACTCCTTTCGATCGAGGAGAAATATCTCCGGCTCGACGGAACCCTCGTGGAAATGGAGATATCGGCCGTACCGATCGAGTACCATGGCAAGCCCGCTCTCCAGGTCTTCTGTCGCAATGTAACCGGGCGGAAGCAGCTCGAGGAGCAATTGCGCCAATCCCAGAAAATCGAGGCGGTGGGAAGGCTTGCGGGTGGAATCGCACACGATTTCAACAATCTTATGACGGTGATCACGGGGTACGTCGGGCTGACGAAGAAGCGAATCGGAACCCCCGATCTCGTCTCCAAGGGACTCGAAGAGATCGGGAAGGCGAGCGGCCGCGCCATCCGGTTGACGCAGCAGCTGATCGCGTTCGGCCGCAAGCAGATCCTCCAGCCGCAGATCATTGATCTGAACCTCATCGTCTCCAATATGGAGAAGATGCTGAAACACCTGATCGGGGAAAATATCGAGCTCGTGACGATTCCCGGCCCCAACCTCGGGAAAGTGAAAGCGGATCCGGGGCAGATCGAGCAGGTAATCCTCAATCTGGCGCTGAATGCCCGGGACGCCATGCCGCAGGGAGGGAGGATCACCATGGAAACCGCAAACGTCGACCCGGAGGAATCCGTCGCCCGCGAGCACCGGGAGGTCCCGGCGGGCTCCCGCGTGAAACTGCTGATCCGGGACGACGGAGCCGGAATAAGCGAGGATGCCAAAGCACACATCTTCGAACCCTATTTCACCACCAAGGAAGTGGGAAAGGGGGTGGGGCTGGGACTGGCGACGGTATATGGCATCGTCCATCAGAGCGGGGGTGATATCCAGGTCGAGAGCGAACTGGGAAAAGGCACCACATTCACGATCTGGTTTCCCCGGGTGGCCGAGCCGAAACCTTCCAAGGAATCTTCCGAACTGGTCCTGGAAGGCCCCCCGGGGGAGGAAACGATCCTTGTTGTGGAAGACGAGGAACCGGTCCTGACCCTTGTGCGGGAAACCCTGGAGGATGGGGGATACAAGGTCCTGGTGGCCTCCAACGGGGAAGAAGCTCTCGCATTGCTCTCCCGGAGCAAAGAACCGATCCACTTGCTGCTAACAGACGTGGTGATGCCGAAAATCGGGGGACAAACCCTTGCGGCACGGGTCGCCTCCCGGAACCCGGAGATGCAGATCCTTTTCATGACGGGATATTTCGATACCGACATCGATCACCAGGACAATCCGTTCGGTCGGAGGCCCTGCATCTTCAAGCCCTTTACCCCGCAAGAACTGACATCCAAGATCCGGGAGCTGCTGGACGAATAAAAAACAAGTAATCCAGCTATTTCTTTCTCTTTTCCTCCAGTTTTGCTTTCAGTTCCTCCCCCAGCGATCCAAGGGAGGGAGGAGACTCCTCGCGGAGAGAATGCCGGTAATCCTCCCATTCTTCCGGGCTCCCCTCCGCTTTTGCATCCCCCGGCAGGGAGAGGGAAATCCTCCGCTTTTCCCTTTCCACCGAATCGATCTTCACCGAAAGCTCCAGCCCCTCCCTCACTGCCTCGCCAGGGTGGCGGATCCGTTTACCTCCCCCCAGTTTCGAGATGTGCAGGAGACCGTCCACCCCCGGCGTAAGGGTGACGAACGCACCAAAAGCGGTCAGGCGCGTGACTTTCCCGGTATGGAGCGATCCCGGGGGATAGTTCCCTTCTACACGATCCCACGGGTCGGCCAGCGTCTTCTTCATGCTGAACGTAAAGCGCTCGTTTTCCCAATCGAGGTGCATCACCGCGACTTCCACCTCCTGCCCCGTGGTCAGCGTCTCCCGGATATCGCCCCCACGGTCCCAGCCGACCTCGGACGCCGGCACCAACCCCTCGATGGGGCCTGTGCTCACGAAGGCTCCGAATTCCCTGACGGAGGTGACCCTGGCCCTTAGCGTCATTCCTTCCCGTAGTGTTCTCTTGAGGGATTCCCGTTCCTCCCGGCGTTTTTCCTCCAGCACGGCACGGTGCGAAAGGACGATGTTGCGGCCTCTCCCCTCATACTGCGTAATACGGAAGAGAAGCTTTTTCCCGATCATTTCTCCACGGCTCTCTGCCGCAGCGAAGCCCGCCTGGGAAAACGGGCAGAACCCCCGGAGTCCTCCTGCGATTCGCACGGAGAAGCCCCCTTTGACCTCTTTGTCCACCTGCCCCTCTACCGGGATGCTGTTTCGCCAGGCGTCTTCGATCTGTTCTGGAACGACCGCACCGCCGCCGATCTTCGTGGCGAACCACATTTCGTTGTGTTTCGTCCCGAGAAAATACGCCTGGACAAATTCGCCTTCCCGGACGGTCACGTTCCCGTCCGCGTCAAGAAATTCCTTCCTGTCGAGGCATCCCTCCCCTTTCCTTCCCAGATCGAGAAAGACGTACTCCGAAGTAATTCCGATGATCCTCGCTGTAACCTTCTCACCCGGCTCCAGCCGGGCAGGCTCGGGGAAAGCCCCCTCCAGCAGGTCCGGGAAACTCTCCTCCCTCGGGGCATCTCTCTTTCCCTGATCATCCCTGTCCATCGAACCCCCTTTCCCCCCCAAGCGGTTCCCCAAACAGCCGAAGCGAGTGGGGCTCGTGAGCGGGCGAATAAATCAATCCGGACTCGCAACGCCGATATACGGAAGGGCGCGATACCGGTCCGCGCAGTCCAGCCCGTATCCCACCACCCACCGGTCGGGGATGTCGAACCCGAGATAATCGATCTTCACGTCCCGTTCGAGGCGTTCCCGCTTCCGCAGCAGCACGCAGGTCTTCAGGGTGGCCGGCTTGCGGGAAAGCAGATTGCTCATGAGGTACTCGAGCGTGTTTCCGGTGTCGACGATATCCTCGACGATCAGAACGTGCTTGCCCGCAATGTTCGTCCGGAGATCCATGATGAGGCGCACGGCGCCCGACGGCGATGCATTCTTCCCGTAGGCGGCAATGGCCACGAAATCGATCTGCCGCGGAACGGTGAGGAGCCGGGAGAGATCGGCGAGGAAAATGAAGCACCCCCTCAGCACACCGACCAGATGCAGCTCTTCCGCTGCCGCGTAGTCCGTGGAGACCTGCCGGGCAAGCTCCCCGACCCGACGGCGGATCTCGTTCTCGGAAATGAGAACCGGAGGTTCCTCCGGAATCTTCGCGGTCATTCCGTCCCTCCACGGACGCCGTGCGTCTCCCGTTTTTCGATATCCCTACCGCAAGGACCGTATTCGGGAATCACCATATTCTCATAGATCGGAACAGGCCAACAGACCGTGGACGGGCTGCTGTTCGAAGTCGACGCCTTCCGGTTCCTCGATCCGGTGATTTCGGATTACCCGCGGGACGCCGTCAGATTCCGGTCGAGGTTGTGGGCCGCACTGATCAGGCCCAGGTGGGTGAATGCCTGGGGATAGTTGCCCAAATGCTCCCCGCTCGGTCCCAGTTCCTCCGAGAAGAGCCCCAGATGGTTTGCGTACCCGAGCATCTTTTCGAAGAAGAACCGCGCCTTCTGGACCTCCCCGGCGCGGGAGAGACACTCGACGTACCAGAAGGAGCACATGGTGAACGTCCCCTCCTCGCCCTTGAGGCCGTCGGGGAACCCCCCGGCGATCCGGTACCGGTAGACGTGCGAGTCCTCGACAAGATCCTTCTCGATCGCCCTCAGGGTGGAGAGCCACCGGGGATCTGTGGGGCCCAGAAACTTCACCAACGGCATCAGCAGATTCGCGGCGTCGAGAACCGTGGAGCCCTTCGACTGCACGAACGCCTTTTTCCGGGAGTCCCAGAAGTTCACGAAGATATCCCGGTAGATCGTGTCCCTGGCCTTGTACCACCGGTCGAGAGGGGCGGGCAGGGACCGCTTCCTGGCAAGCCGTATTCCCCGGTCGACGGCCACCCAGCACATGAGGCGGGAATAGAGAAACTCCTGGCGGGCGGACCGGATCTCCCAGATCCCCTCGTCCTTCTTTCGCCAGTTCCTGCACACCCAGTCGATCAGACGGACGAGATTTGCCCAGAGATCGTAATGGATCGGCTCGCCGTACTTGTCGTACAGGTAGACCGAATCCATGAGCTCGCCGTAGATATCGAGCTGGAGCTGGTTGTAGGCGCCGTTTCCGATCCGTACCGGAGAGGATTTCCGGTACCCCTCGAGGCGGGGAAGGATCTCCTCGGTCAGTTCGTGCCGGCCGTCGATCCCGTACATGACCTGCAACGACCCGTCGGGTCCCAGCTCCCCGCAGCGGTTTTCGATCCACCGCATGAACGCCGACGCCTCCTCCGTGTACCCGAGACGGATCAGCGCATACAGGGTGAAGGAAGCGTCGCGAATCCACGTGTACCGGTAGTCCCAGTTGCGCTCCCCCCCGATCTCCTCCGGGAGGCCGAACGTCGGCGCCGCGACGATCGAACCATAAGGCAGGGAAGTCAGAAGCTTCAGCGTGAGGGCGGACCGGTTCACCATCTCGCGCCACCGCCCCCGGTAGTCCGAGCGGGCCACCCACCGATGCCAGAAGTTGAGCGTCTCCTTGAACGCGCGGGAGACGTAGTCTTCCCCGCGGGAGGGGGATTCCTTACCCGCCCGCGCCTCCTCGAGAACGAAGGAGGCGGTCTCCCCCGCGCGAAGCGTGAACTCGGCGGTCGCCGCCCCGTTCTCCCCCCGGAACGGAATCTTTGACCGGAGTCGAAGCGCCTGGAGCCCCTTCCCGTCGGGATGGAAGATGGCCTCCCCGTCCCGGATCTCCAATCGGTGCCCTCTGCGCCCGTAGTCGAAACGCGGATCGCACACCATGCGGAAACGAATCTCCCCCCTTACCGTCTTTACCCGGCGGACGAGGTCGTGCCAGCGCTCCCTGTTTTCCTCGATCACCATGAAATCCGATATCTCGGCGACACCCTCCTCCGAAAGGAACCGGGAAAGGAGGATATTCGAGTCGGGGAGATAGAGCTGCTTCTGCCGCGCACCGTCGAGAACGGGAGCGATGCGGAACCGCCCTCCTTTTTCGTGATCGAGGATCGCGGCGAAGATCGTCGGGGAGTCGAAATGCGGGAAACACATGAAGTCGATCGACCCGTCCATACCGACGAGAGCGACCGTGTGCAGGTCTCCGACGACACCGTAATTCTCGATCGGCTGGTAGCTCATACTGTCCCCCTTCCGGCTTTCCGCAACCCGGGAGATCCCGGGGAAATCCCGGCGGGAGGATGCAGCGTGGGGAATACCCCATAACCCGGCGGGACAATCGATTCCGCGACGGTTCGCATCGATTGAAGCGGGCGGGGCCGGCCAAAGTGGTCTGACCCCGCCGCCCGTTCGTTATTCGTATATCCCTGCGCCTACGAACAGATCCTTCCCAGGAACCCGGTAGATGTAGCTGATCTTCTTCGAGGGCTTATCCTCCCCCGGCTTGGGCCACATGTAGTCGACCCATCCCTCGCCCTTGGATTTGGCCAGATCGACGAACTCCTTGAACAGCAACTTTTCTTTTCCTTTTTCGGCCTTGTCCGTTGATCCCATCAGGTTCTTGCCGATCAGGTCCGGTTTCATGGGATGGCCAAGCATCTTCCCTTCCAGATCCATGAGAAACACATACGTGTCCTTCCATACGAATGTGCCGTCTTTCTTGTTGATCTCCGCTGCGGCGGCGTCCAATCCCTTTTCGTTTATCATCTGTGCCGCTTCCTTGCTCTTCGCGATGCATTCCTCTTTTGTCGCACTTCCGGCAAAACCATTTGCCGCCAGACCCAGGCAGAGCAGAACGGCGATCGTCGTTACCGCTGCTTTTTTCATCTTCCCGTTTCCCCCATGCATCCGTTCCGGTTGATTTCCGTGTCGCCCATCCCCTTCCCCCGTCGGGGTATTCCCCGTCCTCACCTCCTTCCCCCCGGCATGAAGCAAGAGGTTACCCGCCGCCGTTTTCCCCTTTAGACAGCGCTTCGTTATGAAAAGTGTCAATAACCGGAAGAAATGTTCCCGGAGCAACGACAGGTGATCGATCCGGGCCGCGGATCCCGGCACGGGCGGTCCCTCAATCCTTCTCCTGCTGCGCCTCCAGGGTGGAGCAGACCCCGTCCCGCGTCCGGTAATAGAGGGAAAACCGGAGGTCGCGGGCCGGCGGGTGGAGTTCGTACATCTTCCTGGCGACGTCTTCCGGACGGCTGATCGGCTCCCACCGCGCGTTGGTGTTCGGACGAACGAACCGGCCGCTTAACAGGAGGCGGAAGAACATGATGTCGCACAACATTCCCTCGAGCCAGGGCACCCAGTTCTCGTAGCCGGCGATCCACTTGATGTAGGGCGAGTGGTCCAGGAGGACCTGTGCCGTCTTCCGATTGGCGAAGTCGCACGCGCCGAAAAATATTCCGTCGTAGCTGGTAAGAGGGGCGACGATATTCTTGAGTTTGGTCCGGCTGATATCCTTGACGGCGCTGATTGCCT
Organism: Candidatus Deferrimicrobiaceae bacterium; assembly: GCA_041633075.1. GTDB lineage: Bacteria > Desulfobacterota > Deferrimicrobia > Deferrimicrobiales > Deferrimicrobiaceae > CSP1-8. The sequence goes on from JBFKGZ010000019.1 coordinate 25,942, forward strand.
TCCGTTTTCCGTGGCAGCCGACGTAGGCGATCTTGGCCCGGTTGTCCACCCCCTGGTCGTACCGGGAAAGGGCGTCCTTCAACCCTTGCGTGTTCTGGAATACGGTGTAGCTGAACAGTGCGTCATGTCCGGGACGATCCAGCCGATACCCGTTGCGTCGCGCGTAGGTTTCTTCCGTATCCCGTTTCAGCTGCTCGAAGAACGGCTTGACCGTTTCCGCGTGATGCTGATCCCATTGCGCCTCGAACACCTTGATTACGTATCTGTACCCGTTCCTCGTCCGCATGGTGACTCTCCTGCTACGACGCCTCATAGAGAATTGGACGACAGCGTCCTGCGAAGAAGCCATGGACCCGCGATCGTCGTCCTTTCGATGTTGAAAAATCGGAGATCTTCGGAGGTTGCGCCGGTTGCCCCCATTATACGACAAGAGAGCCGAAGAAAAATAAGGAGAAAAGTAAATAATATTGCA
>JBFKGZ010000020.1:0-26311 GCA_041633075.1 Candidatus Deferrimicrobiaceae bacterium
CGTCGCCGACGTGCGCATCGTGTCGAATCCGACAGTCATCAAGCATCAGGGGATCTCGCCCTATCTCGATGTCGTGGCCAACGTGGCCGGGCGGAATCCCGCCTCGGTGGTGGACGAAGTAGAAGACCGGATCGAGAATATCCAGTTCCCGCTGGAGTATCACCCCAAGATTTTGGGGGAATACGTCGAACTGGAAAGCGCCGAGGAGAGCATGCTTGGCATCGTCCTCGCGGCCGTTGTCGGGATTTTCCTGCTGCTGCAGGCCTGCTTCCGCAGCTGGCGCATGGCGCTGATCGCCTTCATGGCTCTCCCGGCCTCCATCGCGGGCGGGGTGCCGGCGGTGCTGGTCAGCGGTGGCACGATCTCGCTGGGCTCGATCGTCGGGTTCCTGGCAGTGCTGGGCATTGCCGTCCGGTATAGCGTGCTGCTGATGGATCAATATCAGCGCCTGGAGAAAGAAGGCATGACGTTCGGTCTTGACCTCGTGCTCCGTGGAACGCGAGAGCGGTTGTCTTCCATCCTGACGAGTTGTGCAGCGATTATCGCCGCGTTCCTTCCGCTGGTCGTTTTCGGTCGGATTCCCGGTCTCGAGATCGCGCAGCCAACGGCAATCGTCATTATCGGCGGCCTTTTGGTCTCCACCTTGTTCACCTTGTTCGTCATTCCGGCCCTTTACCTGGTCTTCGGGGGTGGAGCGGAGAGCCAGGAAGACTATGCCTAGATGCGCGTATGAGAGAAGAAAGGGAAGGGATATTGCAAGTTAGAGATATTTCGGTATCCCATGGAGATGAGGTGGCAATAGCTGAATTAAATAAAATTGACAGACAGATTGGGAGATTCCGAAGGGCGAAGACGAAGCTCGGCGTGATGTGGGTAACTGTGTTCGCCGTCGCTTTGGGTACAGGCCTTCCGGTTGTTGCCGCTGATGGAGAGAACGACAGGAGAGAGGGCATTCCCGCCGCAGTACTGCCGGTTCGGACCGACCTCGGCGGGGAAGGCCTGCGTCGCGGCGACGTGGCCAGAGGTCAAATGGCGCAATTCCAGTTGCCGAAAGGCGGGCATGGGGGGGAAGGGGCGGCGATCCATTTGCCGAAACGCTTGACGTACCAGTATTCTCTCGGCAGTGAATCGGAGGTCCTGTACCGCAAGGACCCGGATCTCGATAAGCGCAACCGGGACAATTCCCTGATCTTGACACCTCAACTGAACGGCACCGTCACCTATCGGCCGACCGATTGGCTGGAAACGACGCTGGAGATGACCATCGAGAGAGAAATCGCTGCACAGGAGGAGAAGAGGATAACGCTTCCGAACGGGGAGACACAATTTGCACCGAAGAGACGCTTATCGTTGCTTGTTGACCAAGCGTTTCTGACGATCAAGGGGTTTACCGCCCCGTTCAAGTTTCACGCAGGCCGCCGGAATTACGAGGACGATCGGCATTGGTTGTATGACACATCGCTGGATATCGCCAGTGTCTCGTTCAAGAGAGGGCCCTTTCGGGCCGAAGCGCTCGCGGGAAGAGAGGTCATGTGGGACCTGGATCTGTTTATCAATCAGGAAAAAGATCGAATCAATACCTACATGTTGTACGCGGACTACCGAGGAATCGAAGGCCTTACATTCGCCGCCTACACGGTTTTCCGCGATGATCGTGCGCGGAAGGAAGGGCGGCCTTTTCTCATGGGGGTGAATTCCCAGGGGATGCCATCAGAAAATTTCAGCTATTGGACCCAACTTGCCCTTCTGCGCGGCGACGATGAGTCGAAACGGAATCTATCGGGGTACGCATTTGACGTCGGCGGCACGTATCGCTTCCCGGGTCTTCCGTTCCGCCCGAACGTAACCTTGGGCTATGCGTTTGCGACCGGCGACGGCAACCCGGACGACAGCAGGAACAACGAGTTCCGCCAAACGGGCTTGCAGTCGAACGAAGCGAAGTTTGCCGGGGTATCCGATTTCAAAGTGTACGGCGAGACGCTCGACCCGGAGCTGAGCAACCTCGGAATTCTCACCATGGGCTTTGGTTTTCGGCCGGCACCGAACGTCACGGTCGACCTTGTCTACCATCGTTACCGGCTGGACGAAATCGCGGACGAAATCCGCAACTCGGCAATAACTGCCCAAATGAACCAGGACGACGCGAACCTGAGGAAGTTCATGGGGAGCGCGTTCGACATCGTGCTCGGAATTCGCAACCTGTTCGGTGTGCGGCGGCTCGGATTGGATGTGCGGGTGGGATGGTTCTTCCCCGGAGTCGGCTATCGCATCGAGGGGGGCGACCCGGACAACCCCGTGTTCCGCCACGCGGGCAGAGGGAACAGCGTCGTCGCCAAGTTCTGGTATTGAAGTTCGTACGAGGGGCATCGAAGCGGAAACGAAGGAGGTCATTCTATGGTTACGCGGACATGGCAACGGTTCCTTATCGCGGCAGCGATCCTCGTGTTTTCCACGACCGGTACTCAGGGCATGGGGCCGAATCCCCCGTGGCAGGAGGAGTTCGATATCGCAAATTGCAACATGCAGACGACGGGTCGAAATCCATACTTCATCCTGGAGCCCGGCTTTCAGCTCGTCTTGGAAGGGGGAGATACGAAGCTCCAGATCACGGTCCTCGAGGAAACCAAGGCGGTTGATGGGGTCATCACTCGCGTTGTCGAGGAGAAAGAGTGGGAAGACGGGGCATTGTACGAAATCTCGAGGAATTACTTCGCGATTTGCGAACAAACGAAGGACGTCTTCTATTTCGGTGAAGACGTGGATTTCTACAAGAACGGCAAGGTGGTCAAGCACGAAGGCTCGTGGCTTGCGGGAACGAACGGGAACAAGCCGGGTCTGATGATGCCCGGAACGCCGAAAGTGAAGATGAAATACTACCAGGAGATAGCGCCCGGTGTGGCGATGGACCGGGCGGAGATTGTCAGTCTCGATGAGACGTGCAAAACGCCCGCGGGTACGTTCTCCGGATGCATGAAGGTAAAGGAAGGCTCGGCCATCGAATTATTCGCAAAGGAGTACAAGTATCATGCTCCGGGGATCGGGCTCGTCAGGGACGAGGACTTGCAGTTGATCAAGTACGGCTTCACCAAGGACCAATAGGCGATTCCATCGTGCCCGTAAGGCGGAATTGCCCGTCTTCCGTCATCTTCTCGTGTGGACCGGAAAAGTACGGCGGCAGCCGACCGTCATTCCGGCGGCGGTACCGTTCCCGCATAGAACACCTTGCACTCCCCGCCCGGGGGGGCCTCCATCGCCTCTCCCACAGGTGTCTCCCCGGCGGGTCCTTTTCCCTTCGCGGTGAATGTCTCCGCGATTCGGGGAAGGCGGAAAGCCCCCTGGACGGTTCGCCCGGCCCGTGCGCAGCCCCTGTCGTCCACGAGCGCGACCGTGATGTTGTCGAACTGCCCTCCCGGGAGGTCGATCCTGCCCGTGAGCGCGACCCGATGCCCTTTCGTGGCGAGGGCCACGTCTTCCGCCTCGAACATGCCATTCTTTATGGTCCAGTGCGAGACAAGCATTCTGACCAGGCCTTCTTCCCCCTCTTTCTCCCCCTTGGTATCCGGTCCGAGAAGTCCCCCGGCGGCCGCTGTGAAGAGGGGGCTGGGCAGGAGGAGAGCCCCCATCCGTGCGAGAAAGGCGGATTCCCCTTTACGTATTGCCGACAGGGGCGCGTCGGGGTCGAATTCGGGAACCTGGAGATCGTTTCCTTTCCAGGAGATGTCGCCGGTCATCGTCCCGACCAACGCGGCCGGGTCCTCCCCTTTCATGAACAGGTTCCAGGAGAGGTCGGCCTTTCCCACAAGGAGCCGGCGCTTTTCGGCCGTCCCCTTGAACATCTCCCCGATGTCGGAACCCGTTTGCGAAAACTGGATATGGACCAGGGGAGCCGACACCGAGAGATTGATCCACGCGCTTCCCTTTCCGGTCCCGCCGAACGCCTGCAGGGCGATCGGGTGGATCTCGTAGTTTCCGTCTTTCCCCGTCATTTCCCACGCAAGGGCCGAAGCCTCCCAGGTGCCGATGGCGGTCCTTGCCGCCTTCACGTTTCCCGAGAAGGAGACGGCCCGGAACAGGTCCTTAGCGGGCGGTTCCGTGAACGTGATGTCCCGCATGACCAGTTCGAGCCCATCCACTTCGGCCTGGATCGAGGAATCCTTGCTCGCGTAGGAGATTATCCCACCGGATACCGAGAGACGATCAACGCGGTCGAAGGTTCCGGGCAGGGACTCCCGGGCGGTTCGCAATGGCCGGGAAAGATATCGCTCGAAGTCGAACGGACCGCTTGCGGTCCGCAGGAGGAAAAGCTGCGGCCGGATAAGTTCCACTTCCCGGATGCGGGCCCGGCCCCACAAGAGGGGAAGAATCTTCAGCCCGGTCCGCATCCTTTCCACGCGGACGACGGTTTTCCCGCGGCGTGTGACATGGATGTCGGCAAGCGAAATCCCGAACGGGGGGAGGTACTCGATCTTCATCTCCCCGCCGATCTGGACATCCATCCCGAGGACCCGGGATGCCTCGGCTTCGAGCCCAGGCCGGTACCTGCCGATGTCGATAAAAAGGACGAGAGCGAGGATGGCAAGCGCCAGGACCGCAACGATACCGGCGATTACGCGCAGCGCACGGTTTTTTCCTTTTCCCTTGGCCATCGCCTACCTTCCGGGAATCAGTTTACCCGGATCTCTCCTCCGGTCCTCCTTGTCGAACGGTCGGCTACTCTTCCAGTATCTTTTCCGCCTCTTCCCGGTAAGCGTTCATTACATACGGGATGCCGGAAATTCGTTCCGCCTCCTCCGTGAGCGACATCAGGTCGCTGCGGGCAAGGGTGGAAATCCGAAATTTTCGGCTACCCGCCATCAGCTGCTGGAGCCCGACCTCCAGTTTCTTGCCGAAGGTGTAGATTCCCAGGGCGCCCAGGGGGATGTTCCGGGCCTCTTTTCCGTATTTCTCCACGAGGTCTTCGTACAGGATGAAGATCTCCTCGATTTTCTGCCCGTATTTGGAGACGGATTTCGGCAGGCTCCTCTCCTTTATCCACATGCCGATGTTTTTCCCCACCATCCCCGGGATCATGAGGGCCCTGCCCATGCAGACCGCCTTGAAGTAAGGGCTTCCCATGGCGAGGACCTTGTAGATCCCGTCCTCCGTGGAGAAACCTCCGGCCATGGCAAGATCCGGGGTTCGTATCCCCCGGCTCCGCAGTTTTTCGCAGAATTCGTACGCAAGGGCCTGCAGGTAGAACGTCGGGACCCCCCATTCGTTCATCATGGGCCACGGGCTCATCCCGGTGCCGCCGGGCGCCCCATCGATCGTGAGCAGGTCGATTTTCGCCTCGGCGGCGTACCGTATGGCCATGGCGAGCTCCACCATGGAATACGCGCCGGTCTTCAGCGTGACCCGATGAAACCCAAGATCGCGCAGCCGCTGAACCTCGCCCATGAAATCCTCCCTCGTCACGAAGCCCAGGCGCGAGTGCCGCTCGAACTCCTTGAGGGCGCCGTCTTCGAACGCCCGCTGGATCTCGGGATGGGTAGGGTCGGGCAGGACCACGTAACCCCGTTTCTTGAGCTCTTTCGCCCGCTTGAGCGTGTCCACCTTGATTTCCCCGCCGATGCACTTCGCCCCCTGCCCCCATTTCAGTTCGATGGTGTCGAGCTTGTGCTTTTGGAGCACATATTCGGCGACCCCGAGTCTCGTGTCCTCCACGTTCAGCTGAATGAGGATCTCCCCGTATCCCTCGTGGTACTTCTTGTACGTTTCGATCCTCCGGTCCATTTCGGGGGATTTCTTCACTTTCCCTTTCCCGGTGCGCTCGAGCTTGGGATCGATGCCGCAGACGTTCTCCCCGCATACCAGGGTGACCCCGGAGATGGCGGCCCCGACGGCGAAATGCTCCCAGTTGATCCGGGCGATGTCCGTCGAGCCAAGCGCCCCCGTGAAAACGGGCACCCGCATCTTGACCTTCTTGTCCCAGCCGTATTCCGTTTCGGTGTTGGCATCGGAGAATACCGCCGTGTCCGGCCCGGGCACAACCCCCTCGGGGAGCCCTTGCGCTCCCACGGCGTATCCCTGGATGTTGATGTGGGAGTAATCGACCGGATAGTTCTTGTCCGCGCCGGCCGTAATCTGCCCGAATGGGCCCGGGTAGATGACCTCCCGGCCCCGGAAGGAGGAAAGCCATATTTCGCATCCCCCCTTGCAGCCGTCCCAGCAATCGCTGCAGATTCCCGACATGGGGACGACGCTTCTCGACCGGTTGAACGTCGAGGTGGCGCTGCTTGCATTAGGTCTGCGCAGGTTTCCCATTAGGTTTCCCTCCTTCTTGTTGAAGATCGCGTACGAATGCCGCGTATCGAAGAACGCCGGCAACGGGATGGCCGGCAATCGTTCCCAAAGGGTTGAGTTTTCCAAATGTAGCAAAGTTTTATCGGATAGACAAATGCGGATTTTTCCTGGTCTTCCCCCTACGCTTTCCGGTCCAGCGAGGGCGTGACCGGGTTCCTCCCCGACCGCAGCCTTTTGAGCAGGCTCCGGCAGGGAAGCGTGTTGAGGACGTCGCACGAAACCGCCCACCCCCTCCGCGCAATCGTCACGCCGTATTCCATGTAGTCGAAGTTGGCGTTGACGTGGGCGTCCGTGCTGATGACGAGGGGGACGCCGTACCGTTTTGCCATCCTGACGTGGTAGTCGGAAAGGTCCAGCCGGTCGGGATGGGCGTTGACCTCCATCGCCACGCCCCTCGCGGCGGCCTCCCGGAGGACTGCCTCCATGTCTGCATCGTACGGGTCCCGCTCCCCGAGGAGCCGTCCCGTGGGGTGGGCGATGATGCCGACAAGGGGATTCCGGACGGCCGACAGAAGCCTGGCCGTGATCTTCTCCCGGGATTGACGGAACCCCGAGTGGATGGATGCCAGGACGATGTCGAGTTCCGAGAGGATGCTGTCGGGAAGATCGAGTGTTCCGTCCCCCCGGATATCCACCTCGATTCCCTTCAGGATCTGGAAGTCCGGCAAGGACCGGTTGGCATCGTCGATCAGCGCCATCTGCCCGCGCAGCCTCTTCTCGTCCAGGCCGCGGGCGATCCCGAGTCCTTTCGAATGGTCGGTGATCGCGACGTACTGGTATCCCTTCCGTTTCGCGGCATGGACCACCGCGTCGAGGTCGTGGGCGCCGTCCGACCAGTTCGTGTGGACGTGGAGGTCTCCCCGGATTTCCTCGACGGTCAGCAGGTGGGGAAGTTCGCCTTCCTCCGCCGCCTCGAACTCTCCTTCGTTCTCGCGCAGTTCGGGAGGGATGAAGGGAAGCCCGACCGCCGTGTAGATCTCTCCCTCCCGCCTTCCCCCGATCCTCATCCCGTCGGGTTCCCGGAATATGCCGTATTCGTTGAACAGGAGACCGATGCCCGAGGCCATCTCCCGGAGGCGGAGGTTGTGCTCCCTGTTGCCCGTGAAATACTGCAGCGCTGCTCCGAACGAGGTTTCCTTCACGACGTGAAGGTGTACCGGGATTCCGTCCGTCGTGAGGATGGATGCCTTCGTCGTATCGTGAGATAGGATTTCCCGGACGATCGAAAGACCGAAAAACGCCTTGAGAACCTTCGCCGGTTTCACCGACGTGGCCACGATGTCGATGTCCTTGACCGTTTCCTTCCAGCGGCGGATGCTGCCCGCCAGGGAGATCCTGCCCAGGGGGGCTTTGGCCCGCAGTTTCCGGACGATGTCGTCCGCAACGGGCATCGCCCTCCCCAAGGGGTGGCGTTCCCTCACCCTTCGCAGGGTGTCGATTCCTTTCCGGATGTTCTCCTCGGTCTTTTTCTGGATTCCCGGGAGTCCCGCCAGCCTCCCCTCCCGGCTGAGCGCCTCGAGATCGTCCAGGCCCCGGATCCCCACTTTCTCGTAGAGCATCTTTGCCGTCTTCGTCCCGATGCCGGTGACGTGGAGAATGTCGAGGACGCCCGCCGGAATTTCCCGCTTCAACTCCTCGTGGAGGTCGATGCGCCCCGTTTCGAGAAACTGCCGGATCTTTCCGACGAGGTCCGGCCCGATCCCGGGGATGGAGCGCAGCGCATCGTCGGCCATCCCGGCCATGTCCTGCGTGTGTCCCCCGATGTTTTGCGCCGCCCGTTGATACGACCGGATCCGGAACGGGTTATCCCCCTTGAGCTCCAGAAGGGAGGCGATTTCGTGGAAAACGTTGGCGATCTGTTGGTTTTTCATCTGGTGAACGCCACGGCAGCGAAGCTCACGGCGGACCGGGTCGGGTCCTCGTGCCAGACGGCGTAGTCCAGCACCGTCCCGCGTATGCCGGGCAGAACGGCCAGCAGGGTCCACAGCGTCGAGAACCCGCAGATCCGGTACCGGTTCCGCGAGCGGGCTCCCGCCAGGAAGAAGGCGGAGGCGTCCCCCGCCGTGAGCGCATCCAGAATCTCCCGGTCGAAGGCGATGACGTCGGCCTCGAGCGACCGGCCCGAATGGGGGTCCCCGAATTTCTGCCCGACATGGGAGAGGTCGACGCCCGCCACGACGAGCTTCCTCCCCTGCGGCTCGGAAATCCAGGCGGAAACCGCTTCGACGAAGGGTGCGATGCCCGGCGCGTCGAGAGGGGAGCGAACCGTCTCGAAGAGGTCTTCCATTTGTCCGCAAAGGACAGGAAGGATCGGGACCTGTTCCATCGGAAAGAGCCTCTGCAGGAACAAGAGCTGGAACTCGAGGGAGTGCTCGTTCCTGTGGGCGAAGTCATCCGGACACAGCGCCCCGCCCGCCGCGGCCCGGATACGCGCGATCGCCTCCCGGTCCGCGGGAACCCGTCCCAGGGGTGTCGCAAACGTCTTGTCGGTGACGCAGAAACGATATCCCCCGAGAGCGTGGCCGGTCCCGAGAAGAAGGATCGCGGAAGGAGCGAGGTCCCGGATCGCCCGGTACGCAGCTGCGTAGGTCCGCTCCGCCACCCGGAGGTCGATGTGGGGTGCCGCCAGCGCGCAGGGGGTCCCTGGGAGGCGGACGGCGGAGGTCGTTGGGAGGGAAAGGATCCGGTCGAGCGCGGAGGCGGCCTCTCGGGGGTCCGCAGGGTAGGAACTTCCGGCGAAAAACGCCCCCCTCTCCGGGCTGGTTGCGAACTCTTTCGTGATCCGGTCCTTTGCCGCCCGGTACGAATCCGTCTGGAGGATACCCAGCCGGGAGAGATCTTCGACGATCCGCTCCGTCGCCGACCGGAAAACGAGGGAGCCGCCCTGGTGGCGCATCATGATGATCTGCAGCTCGTCGATAGTGGTGGAACCGTTGAACAACGGAAGGTACGGGGCGATCTCGGCGGAAAGGGCTGCGTTCGGGGAGACGATCCCCAGCGGATCCCGGACCAGGATCATGTCCCGCCCTTCAAGATGTGCGGTCAGGAAGTCGATGTCCGTGCGAAGCGCGGGTAGCGTGTCCATGGACACAATTGTACCGCGTATCAACGGTCCGCGGCAGGCAACGGTGTGCCTCTTCCCCGGCTACGCCGCTTTAAGCTCCGATGTGCAATGGCCGCACCGCGTCGCCTTGATCGGGATGGTAGACAGGCAGAGCGGGCATTCCTTCGTCGTCGGCACGGCGGGCGGTGCCTCTTCCTTTTCCTTGAGGTTGTTGATGCCACGGACCACGAAGAAGATGGCGATGGCGATGATCAGAAAGTTCACGATCGTGTTCGTGAAAACGCCGTAGTTCAACGTGACCGCGCCCGCCGCCTTGGCCGCTGCGATCGTTTCGTAGGGACCGGGCGTCGTTCCTTCCCTAAGCACATGGAAAAGGTTGGCAAAATCAACGTTTCCCAGCAACATGCCGATCGGCGGCATCAGGACGTCAGCAACCAGCGAGCTGATGATTCCCCCGAAGGCGGCGCCGATGATGATTCCCACCGCCATGTCGATCATGTTGCCTTTCACGGCGAACTTCTTGAACTCCTGAAGCATGGATACCCTCCTTTTTTTCCACCATGGGTAATGCTTTATATTCCCTTTCGCGGGATCATGAGGGAGACCGGGTTGCGGGGGCGGCCGTCAGAAATTTACCACCAGCGCCACTCCCAGAATCCTGTCCGCTTTCTTGAGATTTCCGACCGGGTCGTTATCGTATTTGACCAGGTAACTCGCCTTCAGGGAGAGCCAGCTGTTCAGGGCGGACAATACCGCCGTCTCCGAGTTCAGGTTCCAGTTGTCGAACTTGCTGAAGTCCAGAAGCCATTCGAGGGACTGGGTGAATCTGTTCTTTTCGTTGAAGTGGTATTCGTACTTGCCGAAGAGACGCCCCCCGAGGAAGCTGTTGTCCGTGTTATCGGTGTAATCCTCCTTGGTGTAGGTGAGGCCCGCCTCGCCAAGCAGGAAGTGCTTCGGGCCGGTATATAGCTTGTACCCCCCGCCCGCGCCGAGATAATACCGGGCGTCGATTCCCGCGAACTTGTCCTTGACCCACCCTCCGTAGCCGAACGAGTAGAGTTGCTCGGTGTACGAGTGGTCAACGCGGACCTCGGTGAAGTAGCTCTCCGCGTTCTTTGTCTCGTCGCTCTTGCCGTACAGTGCGCCCAGTTTCCATGTCCCCACCGTCTTCGCGGTGAACGGAACGGTCAGCCTGTTCTTCGCCGAAAGGGTGGTCACCTCGGTGTTGCCGCTGGTGTCGACGTACATGAGTTCTGCCTCGTCGGTCCACTTCGGCTCCTGCGCCAGCGCAACGCCACTCATCCCCAGGAGCAATGAACCCGCTGCCAGAATGAGACAGAAATATTTCATCCTTCCCTCCTTTCCTAGTCGGTTCCCCGCTCAAGAATTGGCGGTGCCCCGCCCCCTGTGAGCCTGTATCCGGTGAAAAGGATGTCTCCTCGTAAAAATTCATTGATTTTCCGGATTTTCCGGTTTGATGCGGGTCCCCGGGGTTCGTTTCCAAAAAAACCAGGTGGGACACGGTGCTGCAAGGTGTTAAACGGAAGGATTCGTAAAGAAACCCCCCGGGATGTCCGATAGGGGAAATGTATTCGCATTTTGGAGGGGGAACAGTCGGATGACATTCTGCCCGGTCACCGGCGACTGGCGTCACATCCTGGACACCATTCAGGACATGGTCATGATTCTCGATCTCCGGCAGCAGGTTCTCTGGGCGAACCGGTCTTTCCTCACGTTCCTGGGTCTTCCGGAAGAAGACGTTATCGGTCGTCCCTGCCACCGTCTGCTGCACGCAGGAACAGGTCCCGGCGACGAGTGCCCCTGCGCGCGGATGGTGAAGAGCGGACGACGGGAATCGTTCGATATGGATCTCCCGGACCGGGACATGCGGGTAAGGATCACTGTCGACCCGCTTCGGGACGGGGATGGGAACCTTGCGGGAGCGATTCACATCCTCTCCGACGTCACGGCGACCCGGCGTGCCGAGTTGCGCGCCCAGTTCCAGTCGCGGCGTCTTGCGCTGCTCACCCGTATCGGCGCGTCGCTTCTGGGTGACTTCGACATCAAGGCGGTGCTTTCCGAAACGGCACGCGACCTGGGCCGGTTTCTCGGGGTCCCCCGGTGCGCGATCTTCCTTTCCGGATCTTTCGGCGAGACGGTCGAGTATCTCGAGACGGATTCCCCGTCCGCCATCGAAGCGTTCCGGGAGCTGTCGAATGCCGCCGAATCGAGGGAGGCGTTCGAGAGCGGACGCTCCCTCGTCGTCAACGATATCCGGTTTTGGCCCTATCCCGACGGGAAGGAAAGGCCCGGGACCATTCTTCCGCGGGCCTTCATCGGTGTCCCTCTTTGCGATCAGGAGAAACTCTTCGGGGGATTGTTTCTCGATCGGCCGGAACCCCACGAGTGGACGGAGAACGAGATCGAGACGGCGGAAGCGGTCGCACGACAGGTCACCCTTGCCGTCAGGCAGGCATGGGTGCTTCAAGAGCAGCAGCAGATTGCCGGCCAGCTCCTTTCCCTCATGAACAACGTGCCCGGGGTCGTCTACCGGGGCCTTCGTGACTGGTCTATCACCTTCGTGGGGGCCGAGGTGGAGCGGCTCACCGGGTACTCTGCGGAAGAGGTCATGCAGGAATCCGCCAGATGGCGGGAAATCGTCCATCCCGACGACCTGCCCTCCGTGAAGGAGGCCTTCCGGAGCGCAGTGAGGGAGCAAAGAAAGATCCTGCGCGTCGAATACCGCATCAGGCACCGCGACGGCGAATATCGGTGGCTCGCGGACAGGCGCCAGCTCCTGTACGGTCCGGACGGCTCGTTGGATCACGTGGACGGCCTCCTGCTTGACATCTCGGAACGGAAGCGCGTGGACCAGGAGCTGCATGTGTCGAACCATGCGCTGAAGACCCTGATCGAGGCATCGCCGGTTTCCATCGTGGCCCTAGACAGAGAGGGAATCGTCACCCTGTGGAATCCTGCCTCGGAGAAGATGTTCGGTTGGACGAAGGAGGAGGCGATCGGCCGTCTCCTCCCGCTCGTGCCCGAGGAGAAGCTCGCCGAGTTCCATCGTCTCCGTGAACAGGTGTTTCGCGAAGGGGGATTTTCCGGGATGGAGCTTCAACGGCAGAAAAAAGGAGGTGTTCCCATAGACATCAGCTTGTCCACCGCACCGATGCGGGACGCCCGGGAAAACATCACGGGGATCATGGCCGTCGTGGAGGACATCACGGAGCGCAAGCGGGTCGAGGAGGCCTTGCGTCAGAGCGAGGAGCAGTTCCGTCAGGCGCAGAAGATGGAGGCGGTGGGGACGCTGGCCGGCGGGGTCGCCCACGACTTCAACAACCTCCTGACGGCGATACGGGGTTACTCCGACCTGCTGCTGCTCCGTCTCGACGCCTGCTCCCCGTACCGGAAGGAAGTGGAGGAGATCCACAAGGCGGGGGAGCGTGCCTCGACCCTGACCCAGCAGCTGCTCGCGTTCAGCCGGAAACAGGTATTGCAGCCGAAGGTGCTGGACCTGAACGAGGTGGTGGCGGGCATGGAGGAGATGCTCGGACGCATGATCGGCGAGAACATCGATCTGATCACGGTGCTTCGGCCGGACCTGTGGAGCGTCAAGGTGGACAAGGGCCAGATCGAACAGGTGGTAATGAACCTCGTGGTGAATGCCCAGGACGCCATCGGTGACAGGGGGAAGATCACGGTCGAGACGGACAACGTGTGCCTGGACGATGAATACGTGTCCCTCCGTTCGATGGTGACCCCCGGCGCGTATGTCATGCTCTCGGTAAGCGACACGGGGATCGGGATGGATGACGAGACCACCGCGCGCCTTTTCGAGCCGTTCTTCACCACCAAGGAAAAGGGAAAGGGTACGGGACTCGGACTTTCCACCGTCTACGGCATCGTCAAGCAGAGCGACGGGTACATCTGGGTGTACAGCGAGCCCAATCAGGGATCGGTGTTCAAGATCTACTTCCCCCGTCACGAGTCTCCGTCCGCCATGGAGGATCCGGAACGGTTGCCTGTTGCCTCTCCCCGGGGGCATGAGACCATCCTGCTCGTAGAGGATGAGGTGCTGGTGCGGGTGCTGGTGCGCGATGTCCTTACGGGGCACGGGTACACCGTGCTGGAGGCGAAGGACGGGGCCGAAGCGATGGGGATCGCCGTGTCCCACCGCGGCCCGATCCATCTGATGATCACGGACGTGGTGATGCCCAACATGGGCGGCCCGGAAGTGGCGGTTTCCCTGGCGCCCCTGCTGCGCGACATGAGGGTCCTGTTCATGTCGGGGTACACCGACGAAGCCATCGCGCAGCGCGGCATTCTTCGCCCGGGGACCTGTTTCCTCCAGAAACCGTTTCGCCTCGACGCCCTGCTTCGCAAGGTCCGCGAGGTGCTGGACGGGTAGCGGCCAGAAAAAATGCGGTAATATGGGGTTTGCGCAGGCAGGCGCGACCCCCGTTTTTTTTTCGGGTGTCTGGGGAGGCTGGCACATGCTGATCGGGTTCCACGGCGTCGCACCGGTATGCCACGACAGCGTGTTCGTGGCGAAAGGGGCGATGGTGATCGGGGACGTTAAGATCGGTGAGGATTCCAGTGTCTGGTTCCATACCGTCATCCGCGGGGACATCCACCGCATCCGGATCGGGCAACGGACCAACGTGCAGGATCATTGCACCTTGCACGTCACGAGGAGGGATCCGCTGGTCGTGGGGGACGAGGTCACGATCGGCCACCAAGCCGTCGTGCACGGCTGCACGGTGGAGGATCTCTGCCTCATCGGAATCGGGGCGGTCGTGCTGGACGGGGCGGTCATCGGGAGGGGAAGCGTGATCGGAGCGGGGGCCGTCGTGCCCCCCGGGACCGCCGTCCCGCCGCACTCACTCGTGCTGGGAGTCCCCGGGAAAGTGGTAAAGGATCTCGGCCCGCCCTCGGCGGACGGGAATCGGGTTACCGCGGTGAGCTACGTGGAACTGGCCCGGGCCTACCGGAAAGGACAAGGAGAGTGACGATGGGACGCATCGGCGAGATCTGGGAGGGAGACCGGCTGATCCAGGACTTCGGGATGAAGCTGCTCGAGACCCGGGAAGGGTACGCGAAGGTGTCGGTGGAGGTGAAGGAGCGGTTCCTGAACGCTCACGGGATCGGGCACGGAGTGCTCCTTTTCGCCGTCGCGGACGCGGCGTTCGCCCTCTCGGTAAACGCGGAGGTCGACGCGGTGGGGGTCCAATGGAGCATCAACGTCTTCCGCGCGGCGAAGCCGGGCGAGGAGGTGATCGGGGAGTCGAGGATCCTCCACAGGGGCCGTCAGTCGATGGTCTGTGAGTTGACGGTCACCGCCGGGGATGGCCGTATCCTCGCCCGTGGGCAGTCCACCGCCCTTCCCGTCGGGCGCGGATCGCACAAAGGCTCGGCCCTCCCCCCCGACGTCAGGAAGGAAGCCCCCCCAACGGCGGAATAGCGGCGAGGAGGAGCATGCCGCCCGAGAGCTTTCAGGTCGTCCCCGCCAGGATCGCCTCGCGTTCGCAGACCCTTGGCTGCTCGGCGGCGAGATAGTCGCTCACCCGGATCCGCACGATCTCCCGGTGGGTCCCCGCGGTAAAGACGATCTCCTCGTTGCCCGTGAGTTCGTGGGACATGAGCACCGGGATGTTGTAAAGGGATCCGAAGATCGGCATCGCCCCGATGTCGCAGTCGGTGAACAGGGGAGCGAACTCCGCCTCGCTCGCGAGGCGGATCTTCTTCGCTTCGAGGCATGCCTGCATGCGCTTCAGGTCGACCCGCTCCGTCGCGGGGACGACCGCCATCCAGATCTTCCCGTCGACATTGACGATCACCGACTTGGCGAAGGTGCGCCCCGCCACGTGCGATACCTGGGCGACCTGCTGTGCGGTGAATGCCTCGGGGTGGGTCTCCGTCCGGAACGGGATCTTGCGGTCCTTGAGGAACTGGACAAGATTCTGCGGGATGCTCATCGGAATCCTCCTGGGCCCGGTAGGGGTTCACCGCGAACGATGCGTTGTTTGCGTAAGGGTTGGCGAAGGAGTGGACGAAGGACCGGCCCGCAACCATATCCATTATACCGCAACCCCGGCGGGCGGGGGAAATTCCCCCGCGACGCGGGAGATCAGTGCCCGGCGGCGGGCGGGCCGTTCTGGTGATCCGGCCGTCGCATCAGGAGGAGGCAAGGGAGGACGCATGCCATCAGGACCGACAGGATCCAGAACGCGTCGTTGAACCCCAATACCGTCGCCTGCCGGACGACCTGCCCGTAGATCATCTTCAAAGACGTCCCCTCGGCGGCGGCCTCCGGGATCCCTCTCCCCGGCAGCATCGACTTTCCCCACTCCACGGCGTCCCGGAAGCCCCGGTCGAACCAGGTCAGGTGTTCCGTGAGGCGGCTCTGGTGGAACTGGGCCCTCCGGGCGAACATGGTGGTGGAGAACGCCACCCCGAACGAACCGCCGAGGTTCCGTAGCAGGTTGTAGATGGAGGTCGCGTTTCCCATCTGGGGCTTGGGGATCGAAGAGAGGGTGAGAGTCGTCAGCGGGATGAACAGGAGGCCCATCCCGATACCGAGGTAGATCCTCGGCCACATGAGGGAATCGAAATCCGCTGCGAGGTTGAACCCCGCCATCTGCCGGGTGGAAAAGGCGCACACGAGGATGCCCAGCGCGAGGATATACTTCGGGTTCCGTTTCACGATAAGTCTTCCCACGAGGGGCATCGTGATGAGCGTGGCGACCCCGCCGGGGGACAAAACGAGCCCGGCGAGGGTCGCCGTGTACCCGAGAAGGATCTGCGCGTACAGCGGAAGGAGGACGATGCTCCCCAGGAGGTTGAAAAAGGCGACGAACATGACCAAGTTTCCTGAGGAGAACGAGATGTTTTTGAAGGCGCGCAGGTCGACGATCGGTTGTTCGGCGAAATAGAGTTCCACGATCACGAACGCGACAAGCGACAGCACCGAGACGGCCGAGAAGACCAGGATGAAGTCCGAGGAGAACCAGTCCTCGCGCTGCCCCTTGTCGAGCACGATCTGGAGGGCGCCGATCCCCAACGTCAGGAGCGCGATCCCCCAAACGTCCACGCGGATCTTCTCCGTTCTTTTCATGTAGGACGGGTCGATGATGAACATCTTGACCATCGCGATCGCGAGCAGCCCGATGGGGATGTTGACGTAGAAGATCCATCTCCATGAAAGCGTGTCCGTGATGTAGCCGCCCATGAGGGGGCCCGCGATCGGGCCGAACATGATGCCGATCCCGAAGAGGGCCATCGCCATCCCGTGTTCCCGGGGGGGGAAGGTCTCCAGCAGGATCGCCTGGGAGATGGGCTGGAGCGCCCCACCGCCGATCCCCTGAACCACCCGGAAGAAGACGAGCATACCCAGGCTGGTGGCCGCCCCGCACATCAGGGACGCCCCGGTGAACAGGAAGATCGAGAAAATAAGGTACCGCTTCCGCCCGAAGGTGCGGGCGAGCCACCCGGTCATCGGGATGATGATCGCGTTGGAGACGAGATAGGAGGTGAGGACCCAGGCGGCCTCGTCGATCCCCGCGGAGAGGGACCCCCGGATGTGGTCAAGCGAGACGTTGGCGACGCTGATGTCGATGATCTCGATCAGCGTCGGCAGCATCACGGTGAAGGCGACGATCCACTTGTTCACGCCCATCGCGCCGACCGCGTCGTCGCCCCGGTTCCCCCCGCTCATCAGGCTACTGGACGAGTACCGTGGGCACGACCGACATCCCGATCCGCAGCACGTGTTCCGGGTCTTCCCCCCCCTCGAGCACGATCTTCACCGGGACCCGCTGCACGACCTTGACGTAGTTCCCCGTGGCGTTTTCGGGGGGGAACAGGGAGAAGGCGGACCCGGTCCCCGCCATGATGCTGTCCACCCTCCCGCGGAACTTCTTTCCGGCGAACGTGTCGATGCGGATGGTGACCGGCTGGCCGGGGCGGATCCTTTCGATCTGGGTCTCCTTGTAGTTCGCCAGAACCCACACGTCCGAAAGATCGGCGACGGCAAGCAGCGGCTGCCCGGGGGAGACGACCTGTCCCGCCTCCACCCCTTTGCGGGTCACGTACCCGTCGGCCGGGGCGACGACCTCCGTGTATCCCCGGAACAGATTCGCTTCCGCGAGAGCGGATTCCCGCTGGCGGAGGATGGCGTTCTGCTGCCCCACCCTCGCTTTCCGCTGCGCAAGGGAGGCCTCCCGCTGGGCGAGGACGGCTTTCTTCTGGGACAGGAGCGCCTCCTGGGTCGGGATGGCCGCCTCGGCGAATCGAAGTTCTTCCTTCGCGAGGTCGTGGCGGGCCCGGCTCACGGCGAGTTCCGTCTGTGCCTTCTCCAACCGCTCCCGGCTGATCGACTGCCGCTCGAAGAGGTTTTCCGCCCGGTCCGCATCCCGCATGGCCTGGGCGAGCTGCGCCTCGGCGAGGGTCACCCGGGACCGGGCGGCTTCCACGCCGAGCCGCGCCTGGGCGAGCTGGGCCTGTGACGCCGCCAGGTCCTGGCGGGCCGCCTGGATTTCCGCTGTCGCTGCGGTGATGTCCGAGCGCGCGGCGGAGAGGTCGGCCGTAGCGGCCGACACGGCGGAATCCGCCGCGGCCACCCGAACGGCATACGGACCCGGATCGATCCGAAGGAGCGGCGTCCCCCGATTCACCGGCTGGTTGTCCTCGACGAGCACTTCGACGACCGTTCCCTGGATGCGGGCGGACACCGGGTGGATCCGGCCCTGCACGAAGGCATCGTCTGTCGATATGTGTGTTTGACGGTACCACCAGTAGAACAGGCCGGCCGCGACAGTCACGAAGGCGGCTACGACGAACAGCATCATCGCCTTCCTGCGCCGGGAGTTTTCCGGCGGGACTGCGCCGATTCCGTTTTGTCCCTCACCCATCGTTATTCTCCTTGCGTCGACTCATTCTCATGACAAGGTATTCTATTCCAAGCCGGTTCAACCGGGGAAATCCCCGGTTCTCCCGCAGCGGATCCTCCCGGGTCTTCCGAGGCGACGCTTCGCATACAGGCGGACGAGGGTCGGTGGCCTGCCTCACGCCGTCCTTGGCACGCCGGCATGCCAGGGGAGCGGGAGCATCGCCGCGAGCAGCGCCCCGAGGACCGGCAGGAGATTGATCAGATGCACTGCGGCGGGGACGCCGTACCGGTCGGCCACCATTCCCAGGAGGGTCACGCCGATTCCCCCCGTACCGATGGCGAACCCCGCGATGGTTCCGGAGGCGGTCGCCAGGCGCAGAGGAAAGATCTCCTGCGCCATCACGATGGTTACGGAAAAAGTCGAGACGATCGTCGCCCCTACCGCGGCGGCCAGCACGAAAACGGCCCACCCGGTTGCCGAGAGAAACAGGAAAATGAGGGGAACCTGGAGGACCAGCGAGAGAAAGAGCATTTTGCGGTGGCCCATCCGGTCGGCAATCGGCCCGCCCGCCAGCGTTCCCACCGTGCCCGCGCCGAGGAACAAAAACAGGAGGGTGGCCACGAACTCCGGGTTGCGGGCCAGTTCCTCCCGGTAGAGGAACGGGAGGAATGCGGCGAGCCCGAGCTGCGTCCACGAGCGGAACACGACGATCAGGACGATCAGCGACACGGCGTACATCGGCCGCTTGACGCCGTTGTCGACGAGGGAGGGTGGACGCGCGGAGGCCTCGGCGATGCGCTTCCGGATGTGCGGCAAAGCCGGCACGAAGAGGGCCGTTGCTACCGCCGCGGGGAGGATCAGCGCGGATGCTCCCGGAAGGCCCCATCGGGAGACGAGGAAGATGGCGGCGGGTGCGCCGATGGCGAACCCGAGGTTTCCCCCGACGGAGAAGAAGGACATTCCCGTCGCCCGTTTTACCGAGGTGATGCAAGCGGTGGCCTTGAACCCTTCCGGATGAAAGGCGGCCGTGCCCAGACCCGTGAATATCACGAAGGCGAAAAGCCAGGCGACGCTCGGGGCGCGCGGGATCAGGGCGATGCCGATGCCCGAGACGAGACACCCGATGGACAGGAGGATCGGGAACGGCCTGCGGTCGGTGAAGTAGCCGAACAGCGGCTGGACCACGGAGGAGGTCAGGTGCGCCGCGAGCAGGATCGATCCGGTGACGGCGTACGAAAGGGAAAAGCAGTCCTTCAGGTACGGCAGGAGCGCGGGAAGCGCCCCCTGCACGATATCTGCGCACATGTGCCCGAACGAAAGGAGGAAGAGGAGCAGGGGGCCACTGTTCATCGAAAGCTCACGTCGGCGATCGTCTCTTTCCCCAGGAGGAGCATCACCAGCCGGTCCATCCCCAGGGCCGCACCGGAACAGGGTGGAAGCCCGGCCCGCAAGGCGGCAAGAAAGTCCGGGTCGACCGGCAATTGCACCCCTGTTTGACGCGCATGGCGGGCAACCAGTTCCCGGAGTCGATTCTCCTGCTCCCGGGGGTCGGTCAACTCTTCATATCCGTTCACAATCTCGATCCCGGCGACGTAGCCCTCGAATCTCTCGGCGATGTCGCCGCTTCCCTCGCGTCTCCGGGCCATTCCCGCGAGGGCGGCGGGAAACCCCGTCAGGAAGACAGCGCCCCTGTCGGCAAGTGCCGGCTCGATCACGTCCAGCACGGCCCGGAAGAAGAGGTCCTCCCACGTCTCGGCCGGGCCGGGACGGTTTCCCTTCCCGGAGAGGGCGGTCCGGAGCGCTTCTTCGTTCCCTACGGGGGCGTCGAGGAGTTGCGCGAACGCATCGGAAAGCTCCCACCGCATCCAGCGGCGGGGGAGCGATATCCGCTTGCCTCCCCGCCGGATCTCCTCCGTCCCGGTCGTTTGGCGGGCCAGGTTCCAGAGGAGGTCCTCGACGTCCTCCATCACCGCACCGGCCGGCTCCCCCACCCGGTACCACTCGAGCATCGTGAACTCCGGATGGTGCAGGGGAGATCCTTCCCGATCGCGGAATACCTTGCCGAGGTAGAAGATGTTTCCCGCTCCTCCCGCGAGGAGTTTCTTCATCGACAGCTCCGGGGACGTGTGGAGATACAGACCGGACGTTTTCCCCGCCGCGTCGGAGACGCGCACCGGAAACACGTTGGGATCGATGTTCGGATACGGCTGCGCGATCGGCGGGTCGACCTCGAGAAAACCGCGCTCGCGGAAGAACGCTCGCGTCGATTCGAGAACGCGGGAACGCCGGGTAAGCGTCTCCCAGGAAAGCTCGCCTTTTGCCAATCTGCCCCACGTCATGGAAAGGTTGCTGCCGTCTCCCCGCCCGCGTTTCCCGGAAATTGTGATTCCCCTATCCTATGCTATTCCCCCCCCGGGGCGAAAGGGCGACCGGTGGATATCGAGCGGGAATCCGTGCAAAATAGGGAAATCCGGAAAACGGGATGGACTCGGCAAGGCGAGAATAAAGGACGAAGAAACAATGCCATTTCCCAGCCGGGGAGAGACCAAGGAAGGTCACGACATGCTGTACGAGGCGGAGGAGCAGCTGGCCCAGGGCGTGAAGCTTCTCAACGTGGACCAGAACATTGCCAACCGGCTCCGGTACCCGAGACGCGCGCTCGTGGTCACCGTGCCGGTCAGGCTGGACAACGGGAGGGTTGCCACGTACACGGGGTACCGGGTCCAACACAACATCACCCTCGGACCGGGAAAGGGGGGGATCCGGTACAGCCCCACCGTATCCCTCGAGGAAACGACCGCCCTCGCCATGTGGGTGACGTAAAAGTCGGGCCTCATGAACATCCCCTTCGGAGGCGCCAACGGGGGAGTGTGCTGCAACCCGCTCGAGATGTCCCGCCGCGAGCTGCAGGGCCTGACCCGGCGGTTCACCTCGGAGATCGCGATGCTGATCGACCCGGAAAAGGATAGACCGGCGCCGGACATGTTCACCAACGAGCAGACGATGGCGTGGATGATGGACACCTATTCGATGCAGATGGGCTACTCCGTCCCCGGCGTGGTGACCGGAAAGCCGCTCGTCGTAGGGGGCTCCGTGGGACGGCGCGAGGCGACCGGACGCGGGCTGGTCAATCTCATCGCCGCCGCCGTCGAGCGGATGGGGCTTCTCCCCGAGAAACTCACCGCGGTGGTGCAGGGGTTCGGGAACGTGGGATCCGTCGCTGCCCTGGAACTGGCGGAGAAGGGGGTGAAGGTGATCGCCGCGAGCGATGTGTACGGGGCCGCCTGCGACCCCGACGGGCTTCCGGTGGCCAGCATGATCCGGCACACGGAAGGGGGGGAAAGTGTCGGAATACCCGGGCGTGAAGGCGATGTCGAACACGGAGTTGCTGGAGATCCCGTGCGACATCCTGGCGCCGTGCGCCACCGCGGGCCAGATCACAAAGGAGAACGCGTCGCGGATCCGGTGCCGCATCCTTGCCGAGGGGGAAAACGGTCCGACCACGCTGGAGGCCGAGGAAATCCTGTGGAAAAGGATGTCTTCATCATCGCGGACGTCCTGGGGAACGCCGGCGGAGTTACCGCCTCCTGCTTCGAGTGGGTCCAGGACACGCAGAAGTTCTTCCGGGACATCGAGGAGGTGAACCGGCAGCTCAAGCGCATCATGCTCGGGGCGTTCCAGGAAGTGCTCGAACTGGCGAACCAAAAGGGGGTGTCGCACCGAATGGCTGCGCTCATGATCGGCATCTCGCGCGTGGCGGCGGCGATGCATTACCGCGGGCTGCATCCTTAGGAAGAAGCGGGTCCGCGAAACAGGAACCCGCGAATCCCCCGGAGGAACAGGAGACAGGAGGTGGGAGCAGCATGGGGTTGTTCGACTACTTCAAGCCGGTTTCCAGCTGGACTGCCAGGCAGGTCAGGGAATTTCTCGCAGAGCGAAGCGCCGACTCGTACAATCTTATCGATGTCCGGCAGCCGGGAGAGTACGAGAGCGGGCATATCCCGGGGGCCCGTCTCATTCCGGTGGGGGAACTCGGGGATCGCCTCCAGGAACTCGACCGGAACAAGCCGACCATCACCTATTGAAGGGCCGGGGTCCGCAGCCGTGCCGCTGCGGCTACCCTGGAGGAGGCCGGCTTTTCCCGGGTCTACAGCATGGCGGGCGGGATCGACGCCTGGAACGGCCTCGTAGCGGGGGGAAACTACGAATTCGGATTGGCGTATTTTTCCCGGGCTTCGGGGGCGGAAGAGCTGATTTCGCTTTCCTTTGCTCTCGAGGAGGGAAACCGCGCCTTCTACGAGCAGATCGCCAGAGAGGCGGGGGAAGGGGAGGACGGCGCGCTCTTCCGTTCCCTGGTTCTCGCAGAGGAACGGCACAAGGAAACCCTTCGCGAACTTTACGTCCTGTCCTCCGGAAGGAACGCGGACCCCGCACCCCCGGAAGGGGTGGGGGCAGGGAGCTTTCTGGAGGGAGGGATTCCGTTAGGAGAAGCGATTACGTGGGCCCGGGAAAAGCCGCTGCGGGAGATTCTCGAACTCGCCATCGCGATGGAGGCGAACGCTCTGGACCGTTACATCAAGATGGGGAGGGTGGTTGAGGACGAGCGGTCGAGGATGGTCTTCCTGGCATTGGCGGGGGAAGAACGGGCGCATCTCGAGCGGATGTCCTCTTTTCTGGACCGTCTCCCGGGGAAGGGATGACCGCCAGGCCGGGAAACCGAACCGGTCCCCAGCGGAAGAGCAGTCGTTACGCTTGCCGGGGGGAGCGCAGTTTCTCTTTTCTTTTGGGTGGTTGGACAATTTCGCCCGTGTCGATGAATACGACGCTCCCATCTTCCCGGGTAGGTGTCCTCCCTTTCGCCTGTCTGATCCTCGCCGATTCGACGGAGGGGATCAGGATGAGTTTCCCTTTATTCACTTCCATCTTCATGCCGGACAGAGTCGGGCTTCTGTTCTCCGGGGGTTTTTGATCCAAAGCGCCGGCGTCTCTCCTCTTCCGGACAGTTCCGTCTCTGTCCATCTTGGAGGATGCGATTCTTGCCGCGACCATCGCAAATCCGATATCCAAGTCGCCCATGCCTCTCACCTCCGGGTGAACAGTTTCGTTATTTTGATGAACTGACGACGGTTTTCGTTTCCTTCTCTCCCCTTAGCCGCCCCCCCCGCTGATCCGTTGCGAGAAGAAGCGGACGAGCAGATACCCGAACCCTCCCAGGAACAGAAGCAGCAGGTAGAAGATTGTGATGTGGGTCGGACGGTGGTACGTCGAAATGGAGAACCTCCACGGGAGGCGCGATATGTCCGCGGGGGACTTATCGGAGGCCGGTGGTTTGTCCGGGGCAACGAGGGACGCCTCGGCGGGCGCAGAGGCGATACCTTCTTTTTGCCCGTGTATCGGCTTCTCGAGGAGACTCGACCGTATGCTCCCTAATTTTTCCGGGGGTTCCTTCACCGCAGGGGATCTTTCCGCGGACTTCCGTGTTGCAGCGGAGCCGGGCGGACCCGGACGGATCGAACCGGAGATGTCGTATCCCCCGGTCGGTAATCGTTTCGGACGTCCCTCCCGAAAGAGTTCGAGGGGATACACGTTGTCGGGGACGGGCTCGTCGGCATCGGTTTCTTCCGCGAGCGCCGTGTGTGTCTGCGTTTTTCCCTCTCCTTCCGCATGCCCCTGCCGGGCGCGTCCCGGGTACGGATGCTGTCGTTCGACCAAAGGATGGTCATTTTCCTTTTGGGGATGGGGTCGGGGCCCTCCAGGCTGATCAACCGGGACCTTTGCCGCCGGAGTCCGTGTGGGTGTCCCGGGGGTAAGGACGGCGATCGTTCCGCCGCACTTGCGGCAGCGCACCTCCGCCCCCCTGAATCCCCTCATCATCGATTCCTTCATCCGGTAGCGGGCCTGGCAGCAGCTGCATTCGATTTCCATCGCCATAACCCCTATGGTCGGTTCGGAGGGAAAGACGGCACGCGCCACCCCCCGGGCGGGCCGGAAAGTACGCCATACCCCCTCGCGATGTCGGCCTGGACCGATATCGCGTTTCCGTCAAGGATGAGCGCGGAAGTATAGCCAAGAATATATCGCGTCGGCAGACCATTGACAAGGGAGGAAACCGGTCCGGATGCGTTACCATGATGACACCCCGTCTCGCAGGAGGATGGCGATCTTGCGATTTTTCGATGGCTCGATCTCGCGTTTTCCGGCATGCGTCTGTCTGGTGATATCCATTACCGCCGGAGCGGTGTTCGGGGCGGACAGGGCCGATCGGTGGAGCGATTGCGCGAAGATCGCGGATGACGCAGCGCGGCTGCGGTGCTTCGATGCGTATTCCGCCCGGGATAAGGCGGAGGGAACGGGGACCGAGTCCTACCTGACCCGCCTCTGGGAGCTGGAAAAGGGATCGCGTCCACGGGGATTTCCCATCACCCCGTACCGGTCCAACTACATCCTGCCGTATACCCACAACACCACCCCGAACGAAGGGCCCATACGGGAGGCGGATCCGGGGAAGGAGGTACAGAAAAACGAGGTCAATTTCCAGATCAGTTTCAAGGTCAAGCTCTGGGAAGACGTCCTGGACAGGGAGATGGACCTCTGGGTTGCCTACACCCAGCGTTCCTTCTGGCAGTTCTACAATTTCGCGGATTCCGCACCCTTCCGCGAGACCGACTTCGAGCCTGAGCTTCTGCTCAACGTGCGAACGAATTACCGTCTCCTGGGGTTTCGGGGCCGTTTCGTCAATGCAGGGCTGAATCACCAGTCCAATGGCCGTGCCGAACCGCTGTCGAGAAGCTGGAACCGCGTAGTGGCGAACTTCGGTTTCGAGAGGGGCAACGTCGTCCTTCTCCTGAATGTGTGGTACCGCATCCCGGAGGACGAAGCGGAAGACGACAACCCCGGTATAGAGGATTATCTGGGCTACGGTCAGCTGAACGTTTTTTATCGATGGCGTGGGCACATGTTCGGGCTTCTCGCCAGAAACAATCTGCGGGGACACGGCAACAAAGGCGCCCTGCAGATAACCTGGAGCTTCCCGCTCCTCCGATCGGTGAGCGGCTACGTGCACTATTTCAACGGATACGGGGAGAGCTTGCTGGATTACAACGCTTCCGCCAACCGCATCGGCGTCGGCTTCATCCTGAAGGAATGGTGAAGGCGCTTGCGGGACTCGACCCGGGTCCCGGATGGAGAGGCCGTGGTCCGTGCCGAAAATCCCGGGAATGCGAGGACCACCGTCACAGGACCTGGCAGGGGTTTTACAAGACGAAGGAAAAAGCTTAACGTTTCCGCCTTGACAAGGAAAATGTTTGCCTATATTGTCTCCACTAATTGTGCAGACAGACCGTAAATTTTCTTATCGTGACTTCCAATCCCCCAAAACATCATCTAATAATGCCGCAGATGACATGGCGCGAAGATTGCAGGTCAATCCGGCATAACCAAAAAAAGCGAGGTTCCCCCGTGACAGAACGGAAGACCGGAACTCTTGTTCGTTGCCTGTTGATACCGGTTACTATCTTCTTTGCCGCCATGGCAATCAGCGGTTGTGGAGGGGCAGGTTCGTCAAAATCAAGTCCAACCCTGACTCCGAACATCTCTTTGGAAGTGTTGGGAGGGGATTCCGATTTCGGCATAGTCGTTTTGGGCAAATCCGCTGACAAGAACATTCGAATCAGCAATACGGGAACCGGAACCCTTACCATAGGACCAATCAACCCCCCACCCAGTCCATTTAGCGTGATAGACAGTAACGGTTGCTCCAATGCGGGAATTCCTGCGGGACAAAGCTGCGTCCTGACAATCCGTTTTACTCCCACCGATCAGATTGATTATACCGATGATCTCGATATCCCCAGCAACGACGCTGATGCACCACTTCTTACCGCGACCTTCGCGGGCAGGGGAAGAGCTCTCAACATGTCCATCAACCGCGTCACCGTGGTGGGCCAGACCGTTCAAGTGATCGTTTCCGTAAGAGACGGGAGCGACGCCCCGGTTACCACCCTGGCGGCGGGCA
>JBFKGZ010000021.1:0-26229 GCA_041633075.1 Candidatus Deferrimicrobiaceae bacterium
GAAGGTTCGGCGAGAATTCCCGGAATAATGTTTTATTTTTCGAATAAATGAATCCGAATATT
This sequence comes from Candidatus Deferrimicrobiaceae bacterium, assembly GCA_041633075.1. Taxonomy (GTDB): domain Bacteria; phylum Desulfobacterota; class Deferrimicrobia; order Deferrimicrobiales; family Deferrimicrobiaceae; genus CSP1-8. Next base: position 63 of record JBFKGZ010000021.1, read on the forward strand.
GTTAGATACGAAGGGAAAATTGCTTGACATTTAAAGGAAATCCGCATGGTAAAATAGCTGTTGAAAAATCTATTACGCTTAAAGGGAATGAACGGAAATGTCGTTTCCGAACCATCGTATCATGACCTTAATGGGGACAAATACCGGTTGGGCTGGCCATTACCGAAGCCCGGATGGGGGGGGATCACAATGAAAGATTACCGATCAATCCGTGAGGAGTTGGAGCGCGGCGACTACACCTTTCGCGGGACCTGGGAGAAGTACGGGCCTTTCCTGATCCAGAACAGGGGGGGAGAAATCCTGATCGGAGATGCCCAGTTCCAGGGGCCGATCCGAATCCAGGTCGACAAAGGAGCACGCGTGGAGATCGGCGACTATACCAGCATCAACTATGGTGTCGAGATCCACAGCAAGGTGCGCGTGACGATCGGCCGTTACCTCCTCATCGCCTGGAACGTGTCGATCCTGGATACCGATTACCACGGGGTAGGGTACAACCCGCCGAAGCATAAACCGACCACTCTGGAAGACGGCGTCTGGGTGGGCAACGGCTCCACCATTCTCAAGGGGGTCACGGTGGGAAAGGGATCCATCGTCGCCGCCGGGTCGGTGGTAAACAAGAACGTCCCCCCCTTCACCGTCGTCTCGGGAAACCCGGCCAAGGTGATCAAGGAGCTCGAGCCGTTCGAGGGAAAGCACGGCCAGATGTATGAATACAAGTGGTGGGATCCCTCCTTTGTCCCCTTGTCTCCCGATGAAGTCTATAAACCGGAACCCGACAAGGGGGAGATACCCTCTCCCGCAGGAGATGCTTTCGCAATAAAAAGGTAGAAACTCACGCAATGGGAAAGGTTCCCAAGGCGGCGAGGAGGAGAAATCGACTAGAGGGCCAGCGTCTTTCCCGGCGCAACCATGACCGGCCGGGAGTCGACCTCGAACCATACCGGCAGCGAGGCAGGATTGTAGACCCGATCCCGGGCGACCGAGAATCGCAACCTGCGCGTCGCCACGATGTAATCCGCAATTTCCCCCGCTGTTGCGTACCAGGTGTCGTCCTTTCCGCCCGCAAGGCGGCAGAAATCTTCCATGAGATCCCAGTTGTCCTCCCGGTCGAAATCGGCGCTGTGTCCCCACACCACCATGAGCAACTGCAGGGAGGATTCTTCCCTCCGGAAACGTTCCCCCAGGGCGAGAAGGTTATCATTGTGATGACAGGTGGGGTCCCAGACATGAACGTTGGCCGGGACCTCTAGGAGGTGGGTCCCCCTGACTGTTCTGGCGTACTCGATTCCCAGCGAGGGGAGAAGACGGACCAGGTCGTCACTGAACGTTCCGAAGGGGAAGGACATCCCCCGCACCGGATAGCCCACCAGTGCTTCCAGCGCCCTTCGGTCGTCGAGGATCTCCGACGCGGCGATGTCGGGCGGAATTCGCTCCAGGTGATAGTGATGGACCGTATGAGCGGCGACTTCGTGATTCTTGTACAAGGAAACAACTTCGGAGGAACATACCCATCCGGGCCTGTCCAGCATCCCTGAATTGAGATGGAATGTCCCCCGGACATTGTGCCGGTCAAGGATCTCGACCAACCGCCGGTCATGGACTGTGCCGTCGTCGTAGCTTACGGTCAATGCACGAATTTTGCCTTGCGGAAAGAGACGGAACCGAACCTTCATCGTATTTCCCCCTCGATCCGGAATGGCGTCCCTCTGTTTCCTTTTGTCCCTGCCATCTTCCATTAACATTTTGATATTTATAAAAAAAGGGGATTATTCGTGCGGCCGGGAACTTTTTCCGGGTCTCCTGCGTCTAAGTGGGTAGAACTCATCATTTCCCTCCGATTGGTGAGCTTGGAAAGGGGGGCCACACGTGGCAGGGTGGCCCCCCTTTCTCTTGTGCAAGAGGGAAATTCCCGTCTCAACCGAGGAAAAGGTCCGGGAGCAGGGCAGCGCCGGGTTCGTACGCATAGGATGTAAAGTCCGTAACTCCTTCCTCTGAAAGGACTTCCTCGTCAATGAAGAAATTTCCCGTACAGCGTAACGCCCTGCGGACGAGAATCGCGTGCGCTGCATCGGCCACGATCTCCGGCTTCCGGCAGTTTTTCAGGGAGACCGCCCCGCCCAGCATCGCAACCGCCGCCGTGGCGATGACGGTCCGGGGCCACAGGGCGTTGACGCCGATCCCGGCGTCCCGAAACTCCTCGGCCATACCGAGCACACACATGCTCATCCCGTACTTCGACATCGTGTAGGCGCAGTGATCCCGGAACCACTTCGGGTCCAGGGAAAGCGGCGGGCTCAGGGTCAGGATGTGCGGGTTCACCGACTTCCGCAGATACGGGATCAGGGTCCGGGAGCAGGAGTAGGTACCGCGAACGTTGACGCCGAACAACAGATCGAACCGCTTCATCGGGGTGGCAAGCGTGCCGGTAAGGCTGATCGCGCTTGCGTTGTTGACGAGGATGTCGATTCCCCCGAACGTATCGGCGGCCTTCGCGGCCGCGGCGGCGATCTGCTCGTCATGGCGTACATCCACCTGCACGGGCAGCGCCCTGCCGCCGGACGCCAAAATCTCCTCGGCGGCCGTGTGGATCGTCCCCGGAAGCTTGGGATGGGGCTCAACGGTCTTGGCCGCGATGACGACATTCGCCCCGTCGGCGGCCGCCCGGAGCGCGATCGCCTTGCCGATGCCGCGGCTCGCTCCGGTGATGAACAGCGTTTTCCCCTTGAGTGTAGGCAAGGAAGAACCCCCAGAGCCCGGCTCCGGCTCTATTCCCTTTCCGCCCGGGAGACGCGGTCGATGATCTCTTTTGCCTTGTCCTTTCCGCCCAGCCCGAAGGCCAGCCCAAGCGAAGCGATGATAATGAGGAATGCCCCGAACAGGAACCTCGTGGCCACGCGGAGCTGCTCGAGCGCCGTCCCGGCTGCGATGATGATGATGAGATACTGGATCCCCGTTCCGAGCAGGTTCGCCTCCATGATCTTCGCGGAATCCGCGAACGCACGGGTGAACCGTCCGGCGAGGATGCCAAGCCAGATCCCCAAGCCCAGGATCAGCAGGGCCAAGAAGAGATTGGGGAGGAAACCGACAAGTTGATCGAGGAGCATCTCGATGTGGGTCAGTCCCAGGGCGTGCGCCGCCGTACCCGAGAAGACCAGGATCACGATCCAGAAGATGATCGCCCCGACGAGATCGAAGAGGGGGTACCGAATGTCCCCGACCCCCAGAAAACGCAGGTAGGACCCTTCCTGGGCGAATCTCTCCCAGCCGATGGAGTTCAGGATCTTGATGACGAGGAACCGGACCCCCAGCGCGATGGCGACGCCCACGAGGAATACCAGGACCGCCGCGATGAAGTTGGGGAGAAACTCCCAGATCCTCTCCAGCATGGTCTCGATGGGGTGCAGGAGGGTACGTTCGCGCATAGGATCTCCTTATCTCCCGGTGAGGATTCCGGAGAGCCGGGATGATTTCTGCTGTTGATACCGCTTGAGGAGAATGCTGGGGACGCGGACGCTATTCAACACCTCCTCCGTGGTGTCGGGACCGAAGAGCGAGGTGATGCGCCCCGCGTGGCGGGAAGCCCCCATGAGGAGCAGGTCCGTCTCCTGCACCTGTTCGATGATGCTTTTCGCGGCTTCCTTCGACCGGATCACGATCTTCTCCGCGGGCTGACGGAACGGGAGGTCCTTCGTCACCTCCTCCATCCAGGTAATGACCCGTTGTTCCTCCCCCTTCGGCGCGGTTTCGGGGATGATCCGGAGGATCGCGACGGACGATTTGAGCTCCTCGGCCAGGGCAGGGGCGATGTTCACCGCCAGCCGGCAGGACGGGGTGTCCTCCACCGAAAGCATCAGACGCTTCACATCGGTCAGGAGCGCCCCGTGGTATATCCCCACGTTGCACGGAGCATGCTCGAGGACGTTCAGGAGGACGATCTCCTGGAACTGTTCCATGAAGCCCCCCTCCCCTGCTCCCATGGGCCCCAGGAGAATGAAATTGCTTTTTTCTTCCCGTGCCGTCTCCAGGATACCGTAGGAAAGACGGTGGGAAACCTTGATCAGGCGGGTGAACTCCACCTTGTGCTCGTCGGCGATGTTTTCCCCCAGGCGCAGCATCGTCCTCGCCTCCTGAATGCCCCCCGTGTACCGGTACAGGGGAACCTTGGGCGGCGCCTCGATCACGGAGAGCGCGGTAACCTCCCCCTCGTAGTTTTTCGCAAGCGAGCAGGCGATGCGCATGAGAGGCCGTATGTGCTCCTGCCGGAAGGGAACCACGAGAACCCGGTAGTCCTTCCTGGCCATTTCCGCCTCCGCGAGCGCGAGAACCGAGAGGGCCTCCGCCTCGGTCTTGGAGGCGTAGAGCTTGTACACCATGACGCCGATGAGCAGCCAGGCCACCACCGAAGCCCAGGCCGTCGGGCTGTAGACGAGCATGTAGAGGGCGATGAACAGCTGCGTGAGAATTCCGAGGGCGGGGATCAGGGGGACCAACGGGACCTTGAACCCCCGCTTCAGGCCCGGGTGGGTCTTGCGCATCCGGATGAGGGTCACGTTCACCTGGAGAAAGACGAGCAGGTACATGATATTCGCCGTACTCGCCACGTCCTCGATCGGCAGGGCAAGCGCCATGAAGAGGACGATCACCACCGAGGCGGCGATGGCGAGATGGGGAGTCTTCTTCTCCGGGTGAATCTTTCCGAGGAAAACCGGGAGGTTGTGGTCCCGCGCCATGGCGAGGGCGACGCGGGAGGAGGAGAAGATGGTGGCCAGCAGCGCGCTCAGGGTGGAGAGAAGCCCCCCGATCAAAACGATCACCCCGCCTCCGGATACGAACTGCCGCGCCGCCTCGACGACCGCAAGCTCCTTCATCTTCCCGAGGAACTGCCAGGTGGGCATCCCCTCCCCGCGGATGGCGCCGATCGAGACGAACGCCACAAGGAGATAGATGGGGATGACGATACTCAGGGCCAGGAAGATCGCCCGGGGAATGCTCCGCGCGGGATCCATCACCTCCTCGCTGCACTGGGCGATCACCTCGTACCCCTGGAAGGCGATGAAGGTGAGTCCCATAGCGCTGAAGACGGCCCCGATCCCCAGCGGAAGGAAGGGGTCGAAGTTCCCTCTCCATTCCGGCATCCCCCGCATGGCCCAGAGACCGAAACCGATGAACAGGAGGATGACGATCACCTTGGACAGCGAAACGATCGTCCCCGCCAATCCCGCCTCGGAAGCCCCCTTGTAGTTGATGTAGGCCATCACGAGGCACGCCCCCACGGCGAGGGTCTTCTCGACGGAGAAGTACGGAATGACGGGGATATGGAGGCCGAACCCCTCGAGCACGTGTCCGAAATAGGCGCCGAACCCCAGGGCGTAGAGGCTGCACGCCACCGAGGAGGCGAACCAGGTCATCCACCCGGCCAGGAACCCGTTCGGGTGGGGGAGGGAGCTCTTCACCCACAGGTATCCGCCGCCCGCGGTGTGAAAGCAGGACCCCAGTTCCGCGTAGGCCATCGCGGTGAACAGCGTCACCACCCCGTTCAGGGCGAAGGCAATGATCAGGCCCGGCCCCGCCACTCCCGCGGCAATCCCCGTCAGCACGAAGATCCCCGCGCCGATCATCGCCCCGACACCGATCATCGAGACGCTGAACGCCGACATCTCCCTGCTTAACCGGACTTCCTCGGTTCCGTGGCTTGTGGAACTGGCGACGCGAGAATTTTTCTTCGTCATCTGCCCATGATGGGGGATAGCGGCGACTTACGTCCAGTCAATGTGTTGCGCATGGCGGCCCCGCCCGGCTAGGAATTTTTTTGCATAGTACCAGAAACAGAAAGCGTGGAGTACCGATTTTAAGCTATACTCCGCCATGGCCGTCGCGGAAAAAGCAATCATTCCGTAACGTTGGAGAGCAGTCCCACGGGAAGGTGCCGGAACACCGCATGCAGGGGCAGCATCTTCTTTCCGCGACCGGGGGAGAGATGGATTTCCTCCCCCGTGAAGGCGTTGCGCCACCGGTCCGGCGCCCCCTCCGGGAGGAGGAGGCCGCTTCTTGCCCCCCACACCTCCTGCCCGAGAGGAAACGCTCCCGGGGGCGAAAGGCGGGTGACGAGACGGGGAACGGCTGCGACCGCCCAGTGGGTTTCGTATTTCCTCGCAAACGCGAGGACATGCTCCTTTTTCCCCCCGGAGGCCGAAAGAGGCAGGTAGGCCCCGGAGAGGAACAGGTCCCGCCGCTCCCGCCGGAAGTTCAGCGCGCGGTGGGTAACGAAGAGTTTGATCCGCCCGTCCTTCCAGGCCGGCAGGAGCTCCCCGATCAGAGGGATGAGCCCCTGGCGTTCCCGCTCCTTGAGCTCCGCGAGCAGCCGGATCCGGAGGGGGAAATCGACGGGGCCGCGGTTGTCCGGGTCGACGAGCCGCAGATCCCACAGCTCCGCCCCCTGGTAGAAATCGGGTATCCCCGGGGAGGCGATCTTGAGCGCGACCTGCGCCAGTCCGTTTTGCGCCCCGTAGTGGGCGATCTTGGCCTGAAACGGAAGGAAATCCTCCCGGAAGGGGGCGCCCTTCCCATCCTCCAGCAGCGCGGTGACGAAATCCCGTACCGCTCTCTCGTGCTCCGGGTTGGGCTGGATCCACCGCGTATGCACTTTCGCCTCGCGGACCGCCTTGGTCATGTAGTCCCGGATCCGCTCGGGAAAGGAGTTTGTCTCCCCGGGTTCGAGGGGCCACGCACCGAGCAGTGTCTGGTACAAAAGGATCTCTTCTGCCGGGTCCGGCACGGGCCTGCCGCCCACCGTCCGCTTGAGTGCCCTGTTCCCGTCGCTCCAATGGAGCAGCCGCTTCTCCCACTCCTCCGGGAGTTCGGAGAGGACATTGATCCGGGCCCGGATGTCCTCGGCCCGTTTCGTGTCGTGGGTGCCTGTGGCATTCATCGTGTGCGGCCAGCGTGCGGCGGTCTCGCCCGCCCGCTTGTGGAAGGCGTTGACGGAGACGCCAAAGCCGGCGGGCTCGCCCCCCACTTCGTTCAGGGAGGTGAGCCGGTTGAAAGCGTACAGGGCGGTGTCCTCGTACCCTTTCGCCATGATCGGCCCCGTGAACTGCTGCCAGCGCATGAGGAAGCGGAGCCACTCCTCCCTCTGTCCCTCGGCGGCAAAGGCCGGGCTTTCCAGCAGGAGGACCCGGCGCAGGAAGTCGAACACGGGGGCGCTCGCCTCGGTGCCCCGGCGCATCGCCTCCTTCAGGGCCTTTCCGAGGTACCGCCGGTCCCGGGCGGAGATTTCGAACCCCCGGATGTAGGTCCGGTAGACGGGAAAGGAAGCGGTCACCTCGACCAGGGCCTGACGCAGCTCCTTGCGGGGAAGGTCGCGGGCGTACCGGTCCTGCTCCGCCAGCCCCGCCAGGTGCTGCCCCAGGGAGTGCATCTCCCCCGCGAAGAGCGTATCCATGACCAGTTTCTTCTTCTCGTACACCATGGCGCCGAATTCCTGCGCTCCGCCGAGGAACCGGTCATACGTTTCGCCGAGAGCACGCGCGCCGGCGGCGCTTACGAAAACGCCGGTCGCCGTGTTCAGGAAATCGTATCCCGTGGTGCCGGAAACCGGCCAATCGGCGGGAAGATCCTCCCCTTCCGCAAGAATCTTCTCCACCAGGACAAAAAATGCATGCCGCGGCCTCTCGCCATTTACCGGGACAAGCCGGTTCCGGATCTGGGCCAGGTAGCTCATCGGATCGTAGAGGCCGTCGATGTGATCCACCCGCAGGCCCGTCACCTTCCCTTCCCTCGCCAGGCGGAATATGAGGTCGTGGGTGGCATCGAACACCTTGGGGTCTTCTACCCTTATGCTGACGAGATCGCTGATGGCGAAGAACCGCCGGTAGTTGATCTCCTCGTTTGCGAGGCGCCAGAAGGAGAGCCAGTACGGCTGTTCCGCCAGGAGGCGGTCCAGGAAATCGAAACTCGCGGCATCCCCCTTCCCGCCCCGGGTGATCCGCAAGGTTTCATCGATATGCGCCCGCACCTCCGCGCGGCCCTGGTACATCCGGTAGAGCCTCTCCCGGATCGACTCCTCCGAGCGGAGCCGCTCCCCGGCCTTCGCGGGGTCGGCGGAAGCCGGCTCGGGCAGGTGTTCGATGTCGACGATGAGGCCCCAGAGTTCCTGGAAGGACGGATGGTCCGGGCCGAAATTCCCCTCCAGGACCTCCAGGCGGTGCGCGAGGATCCGGACATACGACTTGAGGGAAAGGGGGAGCTTCAGGCCGTGGTAATGGACGAAAAACCCTCCCTTCTCCAGCCGGAGAGAGAACTCCTGGTTCTCGAGGACCCTCCCGTACGGGGCGCCGAGAACCGGCAGGAGGACCTTCCTTTCCAGAGCCTTTTTAGGGGAGTGCCAGTCGATGTCGAAGTACGGGGCAAAGGGGGAGCCGGCCCCGTTTTCCAGGACATCCATCCACCACCGGTTCTCGCTGCTGGCGGACATGTGGTTGGGGACGATGTCCAATAACAGCCCCATTCCCCGCTCCTGAAGCGCCTCGGTCAGCGCATGGAACTCGCCTTCCTTGCCCAGCTCCGGGTTCAGACGGGTGGGGTCGGTCACGTCGTACCCGTGGGAACTTCCCTTCCGGGCCTGGAGGATAGGCGATGCGTAGAGGTCCGTCACCCCGAGCGTTTCGAGATACGGGACGAGCGCGCGGGCGTCCACGAACCGGAAGCGGCGGTGGAACTGAAGCCGGTATGTGGTAAGGGGGACCCGCGCAGAAGGCATTGCTCACCCCTCCGGGAGAGCCACGGAAAAGTTTCCCCCCAGGGAGGAAAAGAGGTGGACCCATTCCCCGGCGACTTCGTCCCCCAGGGCGGCCCGGGAACGGTACCCGGGAAAGACGGCCTCCAGCATCTCCCAATAGAGATTCTGGGATTTCCAGAAGGTCACCTCGAAGGGAAGGGAGTTGCCCATCTCCACCGCGGCGTCGATCTGCGCAAGGAGGACGACGTCGTCGGGGTTCTCGCGGAACGCGAGCATCATCCGCTCGATGGTTTTCCGGAGGGTGTACCCCAGGCCTGCCCCGTCGAGGGTTACCTTCGCCCCCTCCGCCTCGTAGAGTGTCCCCCGGATCGCGTCGATGTCGAGGGGTTCGGTCTGAAACGCGCGCTTGAGCTCCCCGTTAAGCGCCAGTTCGGCCGCGACGTTGAACGACTTCGACCCGGGATAGCCGATCTCGGAGAGGAACCGCATGAGAGGGGCGTTCTGCATGTAGAGCTGGCGGTAGACGGCGTCGATGTCGGCCATGGTTGCCGCCAGGATCATGTCCAGAATCCTTCGCTGCTCGTCCCGGAACAGAAGTTTCAGGGAGTAGACGCCCGCATCGAAGTTCCGGTCCACGGCGCGGATGATTTCGGGAAATTCCGCGCCCGCGAAAATCTCGGACATTTCCGCGGCCATGGATTCATACGCCTCCTTCCCCCGGTACGCCCGGATGCCGCCGCTTACGTTGTGGTCCCCGAAATGGAGCACCCCGAAGGTGACGTCGGCCGATTCCCGGGTGATCTCCGAAGTGACTTTCGCCCTGCCCAGGGCAAGCCGCTTCTTGCCGGCAGGCAGAAGCCGGTAATCTTCCCGCTCCACCTGGTAGCAGAAGATTGCCGCCCTGTCGCCGTAGTTCTCGAACAGGGAGCTCACGGCGTAGTGCGCTCCCACCTTGTGCAGATCCACCATGGCGGGTTTCACGAACTTCTCGAAGATTTGGCGTCCGTCCCGGTGCTCGGGGAGGTTGCTCTTGGCGTACTCGAGCAGGGAGAGAAAGCGGTCCTCGATGCCGTCTTCCCAAAGTTCCCCGGCCAGCTGTACGGCGCGTCCCGCGTATTGGAGGACCTGCGCCGTCTCGATTCCGGAAAGCTCGTCGAAGAACCAGCCGCAGCTCGTATACATCAGCATTGCGTAGCGCTGAAGCTCGAGAAGCTTGAATGCCGTGGTCTCCTCCTCCGCGGAAAGTTCCCGGGCTGCGTGCTTGCGGAAGAACCGCTCCCGGCTTTCCGGCGACCGGTCGAGGATGACCTCGATATATTCGTCCCGGGCTATCCAAGGGTCCCGGAGGAGCGGCCGGCTCCTCTCCTCGTATTCCGAAGCCAGCTTCTCCCGCAGCCAGTCCAGGGCTTCCCGCAGGGGGCCGCGCCACTCCTGGTTCCACTCCGGGCGTCCGCCGGAGTTGCAGCCGCAGTTGCTCCGCCATCGCTCGACCCCGTGGGCGCAACTCCAGGAGGTGTACTCGTAGATCTCCACCTCGTGGCCCGGGGGGTGCTTTTCGAGGAACTCGCCGTAGTTGGTGATCCGGGCCAGTTCGTTCGATTCGATATGGTGGATCGCGTAGGAGAGCGCCATCTCGCCGTGCGCGTGGTGATGGCCGTAGCTCTCTCCGTCGGTGGCGATGTGGACGAGCTGATACCGGCCGGCGGCGGAACCGGAAAGCGCTCCGAGGATGCGTTTGGCGAAGACCTCCCCGTTGTTGAGCAGCCCCTCGAAGGCAACGGCCCGGGAGACGGGTCCGTCGTAAAAAAAGACGCTGATCGTGCGGCCCGACGGAAGCTTGAGCAGGTAGGGGACTTTCGGGTCGATGCGCCCCCCGGTCACGTCCTGCCACTCGCGGATTCCCTTCTTTCGTGCGCGGTGCGCCTGGTGCGGCTCCAGGATTGCATACCGGATCCCCTCCTTCGCCATGATGTCCAGGCTCTCCAGGTCGACAGCGGTCTCCGGGAGCCACATCCCCTCCGGCTCCCGCCCGAAGCGATGCCGGAAATCCTGCACTCCCCAGAGCACCTGCGTGCGCTTGTCCCGGCTGGTCGCCAGCGGGAGGATCATGTGGTTGTACGCCTGCGCGATGGCGGAGCCGTGCCCCGAGAAATGCTCCCGGCTCTCCCGGTCCGCATCCAGGATCGCCCGGTAGACGGCCGGCTCCTTGTCCTGGATCCAGGAGAGCAGCGTCGGACCGAAGTTGAAGCTGATCTTCGCGTAATTGTTGACGATGTTCACGATCCTGCCGCTTTCGTCCATCACGCGGGAAGCGGCGTTGGACGCGTAGCACTCGGCGGTGATCCGCTCATTCCAGTCGTGGTAGGGATAGGCCGAATCCTGAAGCTCCACCTCCTCGAGCCACGGGTTTTCCCGGGGAGGCTGATAGAAGTGGGCATGGATGCAGACGTATCGTTCCATTTGCAGTTGCTCCTTATGTCTTCGAGAACAGGACGACCGACTTGGGGGTAAGGGGAAGCGCCACGGTTCCGTGCGAGCGCAGGCTCTCCGGAAGGGTGCTCCCGGTTCCACCCCACCGTTCCTCTGAGGAATCCACGAGCTTCTCCCACCGGCCGGGAGGAAGGGGCAGCGCGAGGGAGACCGGCGCGGACCCGAAATGGAAGATGACCGCGGTCTGGCCGGTCCCTTTCCATCGCCTGACGAAAAGCACCTTCTCGCTCTCGAAGGCCGTGACTTCCATGTCCTCCTTGCTCAGCCGGGAGAGTACCGGGTGGTCCTTTCGCAGCAGGAGGAGCTCCCGGTAGAACGCCAGCAGGGTCTTGTGATGCCCGCTTTCGCAAAGACGGTGGTCGATCCGGGAACGCAGAAAGGTCTCCTCGTCCTGCGGGTCGGGGATATCCCCCTCCCATTGAAAGGCGGCGAACTCCTTTCGGCGGCCTTTCCGCACCGCCGCGACGAGGTTCTCGTCGGAGTGGCTGATGAAGTACAGGAACGGCGCAGTCTCCCCGTACTCCTCCCCCATGAAGAGAAGCGGGAGGAAGGGAGAAAGGAGAACGGCCCCCGCGGCGACCTTTACATCCTCGAAGGAGACCAGGGTTCCCAGCCTTTCGCCATGCAGCCGGTTCCCCACCTGGTCGTGGTTCTGCGAGAAGACGACCAGCTGCCGGGCGGCGATGTGCCGGGACGGGTTGCCGTGCCGGCGGCTGCGGTAGGAGGAGTAGCCTCCCGAGTACACGAACCCTTCCGCATACGCCCGGGCCAGATGTTCGAGGTTCCCGAAATCTGCGTAATATCCTCCCCTTTCCCCGGTGAGCACGGTGTGGAGGGCATGGTGGAAATCGTCGTTCCACTGGGCGGACAGACCTAAGCCCCCATGCGCCTTCGAGGTGATCACACGTGCATCGTTCAAGTCGCTCTCCGGAATCAGGTACATCTTCCGTTCGGTCCGCTCGGCAAGATCCCGCACCATGTCGGCCAGCTCCGCCAGAAACGGATAGGCGCTGAAGTCCATGATCCCGTGGATCGCGTCCAGCCGGAGGGCGTCCACGCGGTATTCGGCAAACCAGCACAGCGCGTTTTCGAGGAAGTACCGCCGAACCTCGTCGCAGTGGGGACCGTCGAAGTTGATCGCCGCCCCCCAAGGGGTCCGGTACCTGTCGGTGAAGTAGGGGCCGAACGCTCCCAGATAGTTCCCCTCGGGTCCCAGGTGATTGTATACCACGTCGAGAACGACCGCCATCTCCCTGCGGTGGCAGGCGTTCACGAGTTTCTTGAGACCCTCGGGGCCCCCATAGCTGTCCTGCACCGCAAACGGGTACACCCCGTCGTATCCCCAGTTCCGGTTTCCCGGGAACTGGGCCACCGGCATCAGTTCAAGCGCGGTGACACCGAGTTCCCGGAGGGCATCCAGGCGGGGGATGACGGCTTCGAAGGTCCCTTCCGGGGTGAAGGTCCCCACGTGCATCTCGTAGAGGATATAGTTCTCGAGGGAAAGACCGGACCACTCCTTTTCCTCCCACCGAAAGGCGTACCGGTCGACCACCTGGGAAGGGCCGTGGACCCCCTGGGGCTGATACCGGGAGGCCGGATCGGGGCGCTCCATCTCCCCGTCCAGGCGGTACCGGTAAAGGGTGCCGGGCGGAGCATCTTCGGCCACCCCGCGATGGTACCCTCGCTCGATCGGATCGAGCGGCACGGTGGCCTCCCGCGGGGAAAGAAGGAGGACCTCCACCCGCTTCGCCTTCGGGGCATAGACAAGAAACCGGCAGCGGCCGTCCCCGAGCGGAGTCGCGCCCAGTTCCAACCGGTACGATTTTTTCACCCTTTTTTCGCCTCGCTCTTGAAGAACACGGCAGCCAGGGGGGGAACGACGATGGTCAGCGTGTGCAGGCGGCCGTGGGAGGAGATCGGCGCGGCTTCCACGCCGCCGATGTTCCCCTGTCCGCTCCCGCCGTACTCCGGGGCGTCGCTGTTGCGCATCTCCCGCCAGAACCCTCCCCGGGGCACTCCCACGAGGTAGTTGTGTCGGGGGACGGGAGTGAAATTGCAGGCGACGAGGAAGATGTCTTCCGTGGATTTTCCTTTTCGTAAAAATGTCAGGACGCTCTGCTCGCCATCGTTGCAGTCGACCCACTCGAACCCGGCCGGGTCGAAATCGAGCTCGTGCAGCGCCGGCTCGCTCCGGTAAAGGGCGTTGATCTCCTCCACCCAGCGGGAGAGACCCGCGTGGGAGGGATCCTCGAGGAGGTGCCAGTCGAGGCTGCCGTCGTGGTTCCACTCCCTCCACTGGCCGAATTCCCCCCCCATGAAGAGGAGCTTCTTCCCCGGCTGCCCGTACATGTATCCGTAGAGCACGCGCAGGTTGGCGAACTTCTGCCAGGTGTCCCCGGGCATCTTGCCGATGAGCGATCCTTTCCCGTGGACGACCTCGTCGTGGGAGAGGGGGAGAACGAAGTTTTCCGTGAAGGCGTATACCAGCCGGAAGGAGAGCTTGTTGTGATGGTATTTCCGGTGCACGGGGTCCTGCCCCATGTACACGAGGGTATCGTGCATCCATCCCATGTCCCATTTCATGCCGAACCCCAGGCCCCCGAGGTAGGTCGGGCGGGAGACCATGGGCCATGCGGTCGACTCCTCCGCGATCGTGATGATGTCCGGGCGTTCCTTGTAGACCTCCTCGCTGAACCGCCGGAGGAAGGCGATCGCCTCGATGTTCTCCCTGCCGCCGTACTGGTTCGGGATCCACTCCCCTTCCTTGCGGGAGTAGTCGAGGTAAAGCATCGACGCCACGGCGTCCACGCGCAGGCCGTCGATGTGGAATACGTCGAGCCAGTAGTAGGCGCTGGAAAGAAGGAAGCTCTGTACCTCGCGGCGGCCGTAGTTGAAGATCTCCGTGTCCCAGTCGGGGTGATGCCCCTGCCGGGGATCGGCGTGCTCGAACAGGTGGGTCCCGTCGAAGTAGTTCAGCCCGTGGCCGTCCTTGGTGAAGTGGGAAGGAACCCAGTCGAGGATCACCCCGATGCCGTGGCGGTGCAGGGTGTCTACCAGGTACATGAAATCCTGCGGGGTTCCGTACCGGCTCGTGGGGGCGAAGAACCCCGTGACCTGGTACCCCCAGGACCCGTAGAACGGGTGCTCCATCACGGGGAGAAACTCCACGTGGGTGAAGTTCATCCGCGTGAGGTATTCCACCAGGCGCGGCGCCAGCTCCCGGTAGGACAGCATCCGGTTCTCTTCCTCGGGAACCCGCATCCAGGAGCCGAGATGCATCTCGTAGATGGAAATCGGGCGGTCGGCGCCGTTTTTGGCGCTCCGGCCCTTCATCCACTCCCCGTCCTCCCATTCGTACCACAAATCCCATACGATGGACCCGGTGTCCGGGGGAATCTCCGAATGAAAAGCGAACGGATCGGCTTTGTCGTACCGGTAATCGCTCGCCCGGGAGATGACATGGTACTTGTAGGCGCTTCCGCGCATGACACCGGGGATGAACCCCTCCCAGATCCCGGACACTCCCTTCACCCTGAGGGGGTGGGAGCCATTGTTCCAGCCGTTGAACGTCCCCGTAACGAATATTTCCTTGGCGTTGGGGGCCCACGCGGCGAAGTAGGTCCCCTCCTCCCCATCCACGGTCATGAAATGGGATCCCAGCTTTTCGTACAGCCGGTAATGGCTCCCCTCGTTGAAAAGGTACAGGTCCTGGTCGTTCATGAGAGACACGTCGTATCGCATGGGTCTATCCTACCTCCTCCCTGATCGGCTTCCGTTCCTGTCCCGCGGAGCACGCCGGGACAGCCTTCTTTCCTTTCCGGAGACGGTCCACTTCCCGGAGGATGCGGATCACCTGGGGCATCTCGCGGATCTCCTCGAGGCCGTGGCGGGCCTTCCGGAGCCAGTTTGGCCGCTCCTTCGAGGTTCCGGGCACGTTCTGCGGGTTCGTTTCGAGATACAGATCCTCGAGATTGACGATGACGACGCCGGCCCTGCTCCCCGCAAGGAACGAAAGACAGGCCGCTAGGACCTCTTCCGTTCCCGATCCGGAACGTTTCAGCCATCCCTGCCGGCGAAGGAATGCCGCGAGGGCTTCCTTTACCTGGAAGCGTATGGACCTTTCCTCCCGACTTCCCTTTTCGTCGAGGAGGCCGAGTGCAAGCCGGTCTTCGATGTCCCGCCCTTCCCAGAAGGAAGCGAACGGGGGCATGTCGTGGGTGTTCAGGCACCCCAGGGACCCCGGCGGTACGGCGGTAAGCGCGTGGGCGGGATCCGGAGAAAGCCCGAACTGGACGACGGACATCCGCGACAGGCCGTGTTTCGCCATCGCCGGCCGGACATAGGAGGGGACGGTCCCCAGGTCCTCTCCCACGAGACGGACTCCGTGCCGGTGCGACTCGAGGGAAAGGATGGCGTACATCTCCTCGGCCGGGTACCGGACGTAGGTCCCCTCCCGGGCGGTCATCCCCCTCGGAACACAGAAAAACCGGTGCAGGCCCATCACGTGGTCGATCCGCAGGATCCCCGCGTGGCGGAACTGGTGGCGCAGGCATTCCCGGAAGTACCGGAACCCCTCGTCGCGGCTTCGCACGGGGTGGAGGGGGGGAAACCCCCAATCCTGCCCCTGGGTGAAGAAGTCGTCGGGGGGGGCGCCCGCGGAGACATCCAGGACGAACAGATCGCGCTGCCGCCAGACATCGTAGCTGTCGTAGCTCACACCGAGCGGCAGATCCAGGTAAAGCGCCTCCCCCCGCTCCCGGAACCGTTTCGAAATCGCCTGAAACTGCTCGTCTACGACCCATTGTGCGTAGAGATGGTACTTCTTCGCCTCCTCGTCATACGCCTTTGGCGTGATCTCTCCGTCTTTTAGGGGCTGGGGCCAGGCGGCCCAGGGGGCCCGCTGCCTCTCTCCCGTCGCCCGGAAGGAAGCGTATCCTTGCGCCTCGGGATTTGCCGCCAAAAAAGCCCGGAACGCTTCCCGACGCGCGGGATCGTTTCCGGAGAAGAACGACAGGGCCAGTTTCTCGATGACCTTGCGCTTAAGCGCCATCCCGCGCCGGTAGTCCACGAGCGGACCGGTTCGCAGGGAATCGACCTCCGCCCGGAACCCGGAGGAAGAGAACAGCTCGCGGGCCGGGGTGCACACGGCGAATTCGGGGACGCGGGTAACGTCCAGGTAGAACTCGTTCCAGAACAGGCGACTCGCCGGGGCGTACGGGCTCGGGTTGAACGGCTCGGAGAGGAACGCGGCAAGCAGCGGCAGGGTTCCGACCACATTTCCCCCCATCCCGGATACCCACTCCATCAGGGAGGAAAGATCGGAGAGGTCGCCGCTGCCCAGGCTGTTTCCGGAGGAGAGCGCGTAGAGGGGGAGGAAGACCCCCCACGTTTTTCCCTCTTCGCCCTCACCGGGTCCGTACGCCTCGCGCGGGGCGGAAAGCACCAGAGTTTCCGAGGTCTTCCCGCGGATCTCCACCGTCAGGTTGTGATATCCCCATGGCAAATTCCCCGGAAGGCCGATCGTCTTCATCACGTACCGTTCGCCACCGACATCCTTCTCCTGCGCGGCCGGAAGGCGGGAAAGGTCGCACGGAAGCTCCCGCACGCTTCCGTCCTCGAGGCAAAGACGGAAGCCGATCCGGGCATCCGAGACCGTATGCGGGAGTCGAACCGGTAGTTCCCCGGAACCGCCGTCCCAGGCCACCACGACCGGATCGCACGGACGGCGCCACCGGGCCTGTTCGTGCTCCCGCAGCGCGTCCCGGGCATCTTCCGCCTTCTCGAGCGGCGCCCCAAGCGCGCGAAGAACCGCCAGGATCGTGGGGGGAGAGACCGTAACCCTCTTGTGCGCGATGTCGTAATAGGCGGTCTGGACGCCGTGCGCGCGCGCCAGCCGCCCGAGCGGACCCATCCCCCGTGGTTTTTCCCCCGCAGCCGTCACTCGGCGGTCTCCAGCAGCTGCAGGATCCCGCGAAGGGGAAGCTTCACCCAGTCGGGACGGTTGTTCAGCTCGTACCCCAGCTCGTAGACCGACTTTTCGAGCAGGTAGACGGAAAGCATGAGGGAGAGCTCCTCCCGCGACCGGGGAAGAAATGAGGCCTTGGCGGAAGCATCGAGATACGACGAAAGAAACGCTGCAGAGACCCAGAGAGTCCAGCAGTGCGCCCACGGTTCGAGCCGCATGGAGTCGTCCCGCCGGAACCCGCCTCCTCCCGTCTTTCCGATAAGCGGTGCGTTCGCCGCGTAGTGGAAGGAACGGAGCATGCCGGCCACATCCCGCAGGGGGGACCGCTTGATTCTGCGCGAGCTTAAGGAACGGGCCGGTTCCCCCTCGAAGTCGATGATCACGAAGTCCTTCCCCGTGAAGAGAACCTGCCCGAGGTGGTAGTCTCCGTGGACGCGGATCCGCATGGCCGTGATCTTCCGGTCGACGATGGACCGGAAGCGCTTCAGGATCCTGTCCTGGAGGTCCAGAACCTGCTTTGCCTCCTCCCGGACCCCTTCCGGAAGACCCCGGAGACGCTTCTGGAGAAGAGGCAGGGTCTGGGAAGTGAGGTTCCGCATCGACTGGTAGAGAGAGCGCTGGTAGTGCGCGGAGAAGGCCTCGGGGGCGAACGCGGGGTCATCGACGTTCGACGCCAGCGCGATATGCATCTCCGCGGTGCGCTGCCCCATCTGGCGGGCCGAGACGAGGTAGATCCCGATCAGTTCCGACGCGCGGTCCGGGATCTTCTCGCCGACCAGCATCAGCGCGGACTTTTTCGGACAAGCCGCGGCTTCGTCCTCGGGGGATACGGACAACGCTCGTTCGTAATACCGGCCCAGGTAGTCCAGCGTGTACTTCCAGGCATCCCCCTGGTTGGGCACGAATCCCTGGAGAATGGCGAGCGTAATAGGCTCCTCGCGGCTCCTCCGGTATTCCAGCGCGCCCGCCACGGGAGGAATGTGGGGAAAGCGCGCCTTTTCCGTCAGGAAGGTGCCGATCTCGAGGTCGGGGTTTTGCCCTTCGTCGAGCTTCCGGATGAGTTTCAGGATCAGCCGGTCCCCGAAGAAGACGGAGGTATTGCTCTGCTCCGCCTTGCTGAGGGAGGAGGGAAGGTGCTCCGATTCCGCTCCCCGGAGGCGTCGGAAGGCCCGCGTGGGGGAGGCCACGATCTCGCCGCGATTCCCCTTGAACCGCCGCCTGTGCCCGATCGCCTGGAGAAAGAAATCGCACACGTCATTCTCGAGGAAGGCGTCGTAGACGATTCCGTCCTGGCCGTTGTTGCCCCGTTTGACCGAAAGGCGCGCGACTACGGCATATGGATGCGATTTCTGGACCTGCGCCGACCGCTCCCCGGAAGCGAAAACGAGAGGGATGTTGTAGAACTCCGGGTCGCCCTCGGCGTAGTCGACCTGTGCCAGCGCAAGGACCGACGGGGGAGAGGTCCCCGGAAGCGGGACCGCTTCCCGAATGGTCGTGGACTTGATCCGCCGTGCCTTGCCTCCGAACCAGCGGCGCATCTTCAGGTAGTCCGGGAGGATCTTTTCCAGTGCACCTTTTCCCTCCTTCCGGAAAAGGTGGTCCCAGCTTCCTACCAACTCGATCACCGGCACCTTGCGCTCCTCCGGCACCGGGCCGATCTCGTCTTCGGAGAGCCGTGTCTTTTCGAGAGCGAACCAGTAGAACGCGTGGGGGCCGAGCGTGAGGAAGTACGGCTGCTTCTTGATGACGGGAAACTCTGTCTGCCCAAACAGCTCGACGGGGGTCCTGTCCTGGAAGGCGGAGAGGTCCAGCTCCACAAACTGGGAGAACCGGGAGAGGTTGGCCACGACGAGGATCATCTCTTCCTCGTAGCTGCGGATGAACGCGAGAACCCTTGGGTTTTCCGGATAGAGGAACTCGATCGTTCCGCGGCCGAACGCCTGGAACCGCTTCCGGAGGGAGACGAGGCGCTTCATGTACCAGAGAGGAGAGCTCAGGTTGTTCTGACGCGCTTCCACGTTGACCGTCTCGTAATGATAATCCGGGTCGATGTTGACGGGCAGGTAAAGCCTCTGGGAGGGGGCGCGCGAGAATCCGGCGTTCCTGTCGGCGCTCCACTGCATCGGCGTGCGGACCCCGTTCCGATCCCCGACGTAGATGTTGTCGCCCATCCCGATTTCGTCGCCGTAGTAGATGACCGGCGTGCCCGGCAGGGAAAAGAGGAGGCCGTTCATCAGCTCGAACTTCCGCCGGTCCTTCCCCAGCAGGGGAACCAGCCGCCGACGGATTCCCAGGTTGATCCGCGCCTGGCGGTCGTGGGCATACACCCGGTACATGTAGTCCCGTTCCTCGTCGGTGACCATCTCAAGCGTCAGTTCATCGTGGTTTCGTAAAAAGAGAGCCCACTGGCACACGTCGGGAATCTGCGGCGTCTGCGTCAGGATGTCGATGATGGGATACCGGTCCTCCATCCGGACGGCCATGAACATCCGGGGCATGAGGGGGAAATGAAAGGCCATGTGACATTCGTCCCCGTCGCCGAAATAGTCGACCGCGTCCTCCGGCCATTGGTTCGCCTCCGCCAGAAGCATCCGGTTGTGGAATTTTTCGTCGACGCGCTTCCGTATGGCCTTAAGCGTCTTGTGCGTCTCGGGAAGGTTTTCACAGTTAGTCCCCTCCCGCTCGATGAGATAGGGGACCGCGTCCAGCCGCAGGCCGTCCACACCCATGCCGAGCCAGAACTGCAGCACCCGGAAGAGTAACCTCCTCACATCCGGGTTGTCGAAATTCAGGTCGGGCTGGTGGGAGTAGAACCGGTGCCAGAAGTAGGCGTTACCCACCGGGTCCCAGGACCAGTTGGAACTCTCGAAATCCTTGAAGATGATCCGGGTCTCCCGGTACTTGTCCGGGGTGTTGCTCCAAACGTAGAAATCCCGCCACTTGCTCCCCGGGGGAGAGCGCCTGGCCCTCTGGAACCACGGGTGCTGGTCGGAGGTGTGATTGACGACCAGCTCCGTGATCACCCGGATCCCTCGCCGGTGCGCCTCGCGCAGAAACAGCCGGAAGTCGGCAAGCGTCCCGTAGGAGGGGTGGACGTTATGGTAGTCCGAAATGTCGTACCCGTCGTCCTTCAGGGGTGAGGGATAGAAGGGGAGGAGCCAGAGGGCGGTGATTCCGAGGTCCTGGAGATAGTCCAGCTTCCCCGTGAGCCCACGGAAGTCCCCCACCCCATCCCCGTCGCTGTCGTGGAAAGACCGGACGTGCAGTTCGTAGATAATCGCGTCCTTGTACCAGAGAGGATTGTCGTCCAGCGTGTAAAGGCCTTTCTCCTTGTTCGGCATATGCGAAATGCTCCTCCTTATTGCGCTGTTCGGTTACAGGAAGTAGTCGAAGTCCCGCTCGGTCCTGACCTTCCGCCGGATGCGGATGATATGCGCAGGCACCTCCGCGGGGTTGAGCTGAAAGTAGACGCGTTCGCCGTGCCACAGGTACCTCGCCCCGCTGAGCAGATCGTGTCCCTGGAACGGGGTCGCCGGGTCAAGGCCGAGAAGGTTCAGCGGGAGATCGACCCATCCCGACTGGGTGTGGTGGGGATCGAGGTTGACCACCGTCAGTATGATGCTCGACAGGTCGTCGCTGGCCTTGGTGAAGGCGATCATCTGCTCGTTGTCCACGGGATGAAACGCGAGGTTCGCATCGGCCTGCAGGCACGGGTTCTCCCGCCGGATCCGGTTCACCAGCCCGATGAATTCCTTCAGGCTGTCCGGCCTCCCGATGTCCCAGTGCCGGATCTCGTACTTTTCCGAGTCGAGGTATTCCTCCCGCCCCGGCCCCAGAGGCCGGTTCTCGCACAGCTCGAAGGCGGGTCCGTAAATGCCGTAGCTGGCGCCCAGCGTGGCGGCCAGGACGAGGCGCGCCATGAACGTCGGCCTCCCCCCGAACTGCAGCTGTTCCGTAAGGATGTCGGGTGTGTTCGGCCACAGGTTGGGGCGGAAGTACTCCCGGACCTCGGTCTTTGTGAGCTCCTCGAAATAGTCCATAAGCTCCCACTTGGAGTTTCGCCAGGCGAAGTAGGTATAGGACTGCGTGAACCCCACCTTCGCAAGCCGGTACATGACCTTGGGCCGGGTGAACGCCTCGGCGAGAAAAATCGTCTCGGGAACCTCCTGCTTGATCTCCCCGATCACCCATTCCCAGAATTCGAACGGCTTCGTGTGGGGGTTGTCCACCCGGAAGATCCGGACCCCCTGATCGGACCAGAACCGGAAGATGGAGAGCAGTTCCTCCCAAAGTTCGCGCCAGTGCTCCGTTTCGAAATCGAACGGATAGATGTCCTGGTACTTCTTCGGCGGGTTCTCCGCAAACTGAACCGTGCCGTCGGGCCGGAGGCGGAACCATTCCGGGTGCTCCTTGGCGTACGGATGGTCCGGGGTACATTGGAAGGCGATATCGAGGGCGACCTCGATCCCGTACTCCCCCGCCTTCGCCACCAGGTGCCGGAAATCCTCGAGAGTTCCAAGCGCGGGGTGGACCGCCTTGTGGCCCCCTTCCCCGGATCCGATTGCCCAGGGGCTTCCCACATCTTCCGGACCGGCCACGACGACGTTGTTCTTCCCTTTCCGGTGGGTCCGTCCGATCGGGTGAATCGGCGGCAGATAGAGGACGTCAAAGCCCATTTCCGCGACGTAGGGCAGTCGACCTGCCACGTCCCGCAAGGTGCCGTGATTCCCCGGCGAAGACGCGCAGGACCGGGGGAACAGTTCGTACCAGGTGCTGTACCGGGCCCTTTCCGGGTCGGCCGTTACGGCGAGTTCCCTGTCGTAGACCGTCTCGAACCGCCGGTCGGGATACCCCCCCATCCGGCGCGCGAGTCCTTCGTCCAGAGCCTTCCGTACGGCCTCCGCCATCTCCTTTTCGTCCTTCACCTTGAGGGATCCCGCCGCCTCCCGCAGGGTTTCCCGGTCCACACCCCGTGCCCGCCCGGCCGCCTCGTCGATCAGCATCGAACCCACCAGCAGATCGATCCGGACGTCCTGTCCCGCATCGGCTTTCTTCGCAAGGTCGCGGCGCCAGGTGCAGAAGCGGTCGACCCAGGCCGCGATCCCGTACAGGGAACGCCCCAGGGAGGTGATGGGGAATGTTCCGGACCACCGGTCGTTGCCCAGTTCCCGGAGGGGAACTTCCCGCCAGGACGGATCGTCATTGTTCCGGTAGCGGAGGACGGCCGTGATCATGTCGTGGCCGTCGGTGTGAATGTCGGCCGTGACGGTCACTTTCTCGCCGACGGTCCTCTTGATGGGAAAGCGGCCCCCGTCGATCTCCGGGGAGACGTTCTCGATGACCACACGGTGAGGAATTCCCGCATCGATCCGGCTGCTTTTTCCCGTGCGTGTTTTCGTATCCATTCCCGGTTCTCCCCAATTGTCCAAACGATAGCTTCTCTCGCTGGTACGATTCACTTCATCCAGCAGGCGTTCCCTCATCGCTTAGGAACAGGATCGGCGGGTATACCAAATACTTGAAACAACGGTATTATATCTCATCCGGTTTGACCGGACAAGGCGCCGAAAACGGTTCCCACGATCGAATGTTCCGGTTTACTGATGCCTTGTTTTCATTAGGAGATCAACCGAATTCCGCCCGATAAATCCTTTCGAAAAAGGAGCATGCCGTCATGAAGCTTACCACGGGCAATCGTCTGCTGATCCTGCTGGGGGTCGCGATCGTCGTCATGGTGGGTATCGGATTCCTCGCCTCCGAGAAGATCATGCCACTCTTCGGAAGCCTGCGCGAAGACCTTGTCAAGGCCCTGTACCGTCCCTACCTGAACATCGGGGACCTTCCGATCACGCCGGTCTTCCTCATCAAGACCTTCGTGTTCTTCTTCCTTCTCCGGATGGTTGTCGGAATGACGCGTCGCCTCATGGAGAACCGGGTCCTCGTGCACACCTCCCTCCACCCCGGGCAACAGTACGCATTTGCGCAGATCGCGGCGTACGTCGTCTTTCTGTTCGGGTTGCTGATCGGCCTCCAGTGGGCGGGGGTGAACATGAGCAGTCTCGTCATTCTGGGAGGCGCAATAGGCATCGGGGTGGGTTTCGGCCTGCAGAATATCGCGAACAACTTCGTTTCGGGGATCATCCTCCTCATGGAGCGTCCGATTCAGGTGGGGGACCGGGTCGAGGTGGGCGACACCAACGGGGATGTAGTGAGAATCGCGGGGCGCGCCACCTGGATCCGAACCAACGACAATGTAGTGATGATCATACCGAATTCCGAGTTCATCACCAGCCACGTGACGAACTGGACCGCCAACGACCGCCAGGTGCGCTTTCCCATCCCCCTGGGCGTCTCGTACAAAAGCGATCCGGAGGCCGTGCGCGACGTCCTCATGGATGTCGCCGACCGGCACCCGGACGTCCTGACCTTCCCGGAGCCGGAAGTCGTCTTCACCGGGTTCGGCGACAGCTCGCTCAATTTCGTCCTAAACGTCTGGACCGTGACGAGGGTCCAGTACCCGAAGATCCTGGCCAGCGAGATCTACTTCATGCTCTTCAAGGCGTTCAAGGAGCACGATATCGAGATCCCCTTCCCGCAGCGGGACCTCCACGTGAAATCCGTGTCGGTCCCCATTCCGGTGTCGGGCGCGAGGTAAAAAGGTGCAGCCTACCGGTGGGTCGCCAGATCGAAGGTCCAGTAGGGGGCAGTGGGGTTGCCCAGGTACTGCCCTTCCGCAAAGGCGGCGCCGATTTCCGCGAAGGAGGGGGTCATGATATTGCGGCAATGGCCCGCGCTATCCAGCCACCCCTGCATCACGGAGGAAACCGATTGGTAGCCCACGGCGATATTTTCCCCGTACGTCCACCAGTCATACCCTTCCCGGTCGATCCTTTGCCCGGGAGAACTGCCGTCCGATCCGGTGTGCGAGAAGAACTGGTTGATCGCCATGTCCTCGGAATGGTGGTAGGCGGCCAGGGCGAGAAGATCGCTCCACGCCACGGGGGGGGCGGCATCATAGGCGTCGGCTCCGCACATCCGGCTCGCCGAACGAGCCTGGTTGACGGCATCCAGAAATTCCTGGCGTATCGAGTCGATTCCCGGAACTCCCGTTCCCGGCCCCGGCCCCGGGTTCCCCGGCGGTGGGTTGGAAGAGGAGACGGTTCCTGAATCTCCTCCGCCGCATCCGCACAGGAACGCCAGCGCGACCGCGAACAGAAGGGCGGATACCCGTTTCGTGCGAATCCTTGAAACTTGCACAGGCGGCCCCTTTTGATCTTCCATGAAGGGTATTTCGGAACTATTCTTCCTAAACCTTAATGGCACGATGCGCCTCCCGGACACCCCCCCCTCTCATCTCTCCCGCATCCTCTTGCCGGGATCCCATCTCCGGAGGAAGGGCACGGGTTTTACGGGCCGTCAGGGGGGGAATTGGCACAAGCCCTTCGATTGACAGGGAAAAGCATTCCCGTTTACCCCCCGCTTTCCATTTTTGTTTCACTTTCTCCGGTCGTTTCCGGTAAAATGATGCGCTATCCGTTATTTTTGAAACCGCCGTATCCCTATCGTCCGGCAGACACGTATTCACAAGAACGTGTCTTCCGATCATTAGAAAGGAGCGTCATATGGACGGAAGGAAAAGAAAAAACCAGCACTTGATCGGAGGTGTATTGGCCGTTGGTGCACTGCTTCTGGGCGGTTGCTCGCCCGCGAACTGGCCCATTATTTCCAAACAAATGATTTCCCAGGGAGAAAAGGCGATCAAGGAGGCAAAGGAGGGAAACGCCTCGGTGGGAGCGCCTGACGAATTGAAGGCTGCGGAGGAAAAACTCTCTCTGGCCAAGAAGGAATTCGCGAATGGGTGGCATAATAGCGCCTCGCGCCTGGCAGAGGAAGCCGCGGTCGAGGCGGAGTACGCACAAGCCAAGGCAAGAACCGAGAAGGAAAAACGAACCGTGAAGGAGATGCAGGCAAATATCGAAACCCTGCGTCAGGAAATCGAGCTCCAATCCAGATAACCACCCATTCATCCAGGAGGAATTGGAATATGAATTATTTTACATGGAACCGTATGGGAAGAGGATTTGGAATCCTTCTTCTGTTGAGTCTGATTTTTTCCCTCTCCGTTGGATGCGGTCCCTCCAAGATGGCAAAAGACCAACTGGAGAAGGCACGCAAGGCGTATGAACAAGCCAAGGCGGACCCGAACACATCCACCCTCGCACCGATCTACATGACCGATGCGGAAAATGCCTTCCGGGAGGCGGAGGAAACCGGGAATTCGGATGAGATGATTCATTTGAGTACCTTGGCGGAAAGGAAAGCCCAGCTCGCGATGACCATCGCGGAAGGAAAGAAGGCGGAGGAAACCATCCGGAAACTGAACACGGAGACAGCCGAGCTTCTTGCGCAGAAAAAGAAACTGGACCAGCAACGTGAACTCGAGATGAAAAGATCCCAGATGGAAGCGGAACGGGCCAGACTGGCCGCCAAGATGGAAGCGGAGAGAGCAGCCAAGGCCAAGGCCGAGGCCGAAATGCTCATGAGAGAGCTTTCGGAACTGAAAGCCCGGCAGACGGAGCGGGGAATCGTGTTGACGATCGGCGAAGTGCTGTTTGCGTTCGCGAAGGCGGATTTGTCATCGAAGGCGGACAGGAACGTGCACAAGTTGGCCATTTTCCTGAAAAAATATCCGAACCGGAACGTGTTGATCGAAGGGCACACGGACAATATCGGATCGGAGGAATACAACCTGGATCTTTCTCGAAGAAGGGCCGAATCGGTAAAAGAAAAACTGATCAGGGAGGGAGTCGGTCCGGATCGGATCACCACCGTGGGTTACGGGAAGAAATATCCGGCGGTCAGCAACGATACGGATGCCAATAGGGCATTGAACAGGCGGGTGGAAGTGATCATCCTGAACGAGGGGGTCCAGGCGGAGACCCAGCTTCGGGAGTAGGGGAACCGGAGCCGGC
>JBFKGZ010000022.1:0-26132 GCA_041633075.1 Candidatus Deferrimicrobiaceae bacterium
AATCAAATAGAAGTTGAAATTATTGTAGGAATACTCGTAAAAAACTTTATATATGGTCAGATTATCAATCATCAGGTAGGAAACAATGGAAAATATTCCGATGCACAACTCCACAAGCAAATACGTTTTCAGGGGATTTTTCGATGTTTCGGACCACTTCCCGAAATAGAAACTGCCCACGCCAAGACCCAGCAGGAAAACAGAAACGACGGTCGCGACGGCGAAGCTGCTTACTCCAAACACAAGGCCAAGAACTCTCACCCAAACGAGCTGGTATATCAAGGCGGCAAAACCCGAAAGGAAAATTACGGTATACAACAGTCTCGTGCTGATTGCCCAAGCCATACGTCGTTCCTTTCGGCGTCAGTATACGCGCGACAGGGTGGTGTGCAACCCGAAAGCCATGCGAACCGCGAATGTCGGGATGGAAGGGGAGTAGGGGAGAAGTCCGTTCCCTGTGCCGTTCACTTCGGCTGTTTCTTCTTTCCTGTCTTGTCCCTCCCGCGCGTCTTGGCCAATTCCTTCGCCGGTGCGTCGTGGGCTTTGGGATCGACACGAAACCGTTCCCTATAAACCTCGGAGTCTGACTTCTTGAAAACTATCTGTCGACCATCCGGTCGATAGTAGACAATCTGGGAGAGTCGCCCCCGCAACCCCCTGCGTGACCGCCACAGATAGGAAGCCGGAAGGGGAAGAGATAAATACCCATCGTATGTGGTGGTTTTGTAACGGGGACGAATTTCTTGTTCATCCATGTCTTGCCCCTCGCTCTCCTTCAACGACCCTGCTCCGTATAGTGTCGCACGATGCGCCTATCCTCCGCAGAAGTGTGAACCCGTTTCCCTAAACTTTGCGACTCCCGACGCCCCGGCGTACCATAAGAGATAGAGCACAAGGACTGCCATAACGAACCAGACGCCCAACACACCGACACGATCATCCTCGTCCACAAGTGAGCGTTTTGCGAACCAAAGCACCGGCAAAGCCAATATCGCGGCGATAAAAGTCTTGGGAGACCCAAGCCAATCCATCCTATCCGCTCCTATTCGATATAGTAATCGCTGCGTCTACCACATGCTTTCCCCGAATCCCATGAATGCCCCGTCTCCAAACCTTTCCATGTCACGCCGTCGTATTCGCTTGGCGAATGTCACGCCAAGCCACAGACCGTGCGCTGCCGAGAGGATAATCGCCGGGATCTCCAGCACGCATTGGGGCAGCGCCGCGTAATGTTCAAGGGAGTCCTTGAGGTCGCCAAGAAGATCCATCTTCCCCGGGATCAGCGCAAGGTATCCTGCTAGGGACGCCGTAACGATGAGAGCCGTGTGGGAAACGACATACCGAATAATGTTCCGTTCTGGAATGTTTCAACTTTACAGGAAATTCCCGTGATCGGTGCTGCTGTAAATCCTTTCCAGTACTTATCTTGTGGGTATTGTTTGATCGGGAACCCCGACTTATTTGGCTATTTAATGAAAAAAAGTCCTACTATCACCGAAAAATTTCATTTTCCCTTATTACATATAAATCCTGAATATTAATATAGTTTAATATCGGGGCTGTTCGTTAATATAAAACAGCAATTATTGGGGCATATATTTTGCAAATTTAAACAAAAATTTTCAATACGGTTGCCCTGAATCAGTAATTGTCTCGATGGAAATAAGGACGTGAAACGTGATGCAAACAAGAAAAATTGCATGGCCAGCAGTTTTTTTAGTTTCAATCATTTTCATGGCGTTACTTTTTGCAACAGGAAAAGCGCATGCAGTCGTCAGTTTGGGACTTGATGAATCTACTTTTTTGTCATCGGTGCCAGGAGTATCTACAGAAGACTTTGAAGGATACTCTAGTCCCACCACGTTCTTCTCATCACAGGTTACCATCGATGATGTTGTTTATACTGCTACTACCGGAGGGAATTGGAACATACCAGGCGCGTGGGGCGGGCATGCTGGAACAAACGGATTTGGATCAACTTTTGGTGGTTCTAACGAAATGACTTTTGGCACCGGCAATTCCGTCGATGCCTTTGGATTTTACTTTATCTCGGGTGTTTATGGGGATGAACCCGGGAAATGGATAGTTGATGTTTTTGAAACAGGAGAAGCAACTCCATTTAGCATCAACATTACTTATGCTACTGGGTTAACCCCACCGACAGAGGTTTATCTTGGCTTTTTATCAACTATCGGTATTGAAAAACTTGTCGTAAGAGACGATCCTTCCGATTTAATTTCAAGAAATTGGAGTTATGATAACATTTCCCATAGCGTCGTCCCCGAACCCTCCACGTTGCTTCTGTTGGGAAGCGGGCTGGTGGGATTGGTGGGGTTTGGCAGGAGGAAGTTCAAGAAGTAAACGACATCAACAGATAGCATGAAACAGGGACGGGGCCATCGGCTTCGCCCCCCTTTTTTTTCAACTAAAAAAAACAGTGCGACGGCTCACGCGACGAGGGGAAAATACCGTATATGCCCGGGTATTCCGCCGGAGCGACTGCCCAACAGGAATTGTTAGGCGGAAAACCCTGGTAGAGAAGTCTTTCGGGACCAATAATCTATCGTGGAATGTGCGCGATATGCCGAGCGTTTGATCCCGGATTCCCGGCGCTTGGGGCAAAAGCGAAAGGGCAGGGGAATCGTGTTGACAGGTGCCCGGCAGGTCTGCTACCTTGTTCCGCCTACCGGTTATCTCCCGTTCGGGGTGGTAGTTAAGCCTGGTTATAACGCCGGCCTGTCACGCCGGAGGCCGCGGGTTCAAATCCCGTCCACCCCGCCATTGATTGCATGAACCCCCCGGGTTGCAGGACCCCGGGGGGTTTTTTCTTCCCGTTTTCCCGCATCGTCTCCTCCTGGGGCCTCGCCGATTTCTGCCCGTGGGAGAAAACGAACGGACCCGAAAAGACATCGCAAGGATATATGCTGCGATTTCTTGCGGTTCTAAAAATCATCGTCATTGCCATCATCCCCGGATGTGTCGGGAAGGACGGCGTTCCCGTCCCGGGAACGAGTGGCCCGAGGGAGGAACGGCCCATGTACACGCCTTTGCCCGGCGTCTCCGCGTTCGATGAGGAACTGGTCGAACGGTTCGAGCAGACAAGGGAAACAAGGGGGGAAGGGTACCGACCGAGGACGAGGCACCTGCTGCCTGACGGCCGGGCGAAATATACGAACCGGCTTTTTCTCGAAACGAGCCCCTATCTGCTCCAGCACGCGCACAATCCCGTCAACTGGTACCCCTGGGGAAACGAGGCGTTCGAACAGGCCGCGACCCTGAAACGCCCCGTCCTGGTCAGCATCGGGTATTCCACCTGCCACTGGTGCCACGTCATGGAAGAGGAGTCGTTCGAAAACGAGGAGATCGCCCGGTTCCTGAACGAACAGTTCATCGCCGTCAAAGTGGACCGGGAGGAACGCCCGGACGTGGATGCCATCTACATGCGGGCCGTGCAGGCCCTGACGGGGCACGGCGGCTGGCCGCTCAACGTCTGGCTGACTCCGGACCGTACGCCGTTCTACGGGGGAACCTATTTCCCCCCCGATGACGCTTCGGGACGGGGAATCGGTTTCTTAAGCCTCCTCAAGGGATTGCGGAAAGCGTACGACGATCAACCCGGGCAGGTGGAGGAGATCGGCCGCCAGTTGACGGCACACATCCGGGAGACCCTGTCCCCGGAAGGGGGGAAGGCGCTTCCGTCCGCCGAACTCCTCGTCGCCGCCGCGCAATTTTACAAGAGCCGTTTCGACCCGGTGAACGGAGGGCTGGCGGGGGCCCCGAAGTTTCCCAGCAGCCTGCCCGTCCGGTTTCTGCTCCGTTACCACCGGCGGACCGGGGACCGGGAATACCTCGAAATGGCGAAGCGTTCCCTGGTGAAGATGGCGGCGGGAGGGATGTACGACCAGGCGGGAGGAGGGTTCCACCGGTACTCGACGGACGAGAGTTGGCTTGTCCCCCACTTCGAGAAGATGCTCTACGACAATGCGCTCCTCGTCATCGCCTACCTGGAAGCCTACCAGGCAACGGGCGAGGAGGATTTCGCGCGGGTCGTGGAGGAAACGCTGCGCTTCATCGAGCGCGACATGACCGCTCCCGGCGGTGCGTTCTATTCCGCCACGGATGCCGACAGCCTCACCCCGGGCGGCGAACGGGAGGAAGGATACTTCTTCACATGGACACCGAAGGAACTGGAAGCGGCGCTTGGTTCGGAACGTTCCCGGATCGTCGGCCGGTATTACGGGGTGACCGAAAAGGGGAACTTCGAGGGACGAACGATCCTGCATGTGACGGATTCCCTTACGGCCGTCCCCGAAAACCGTAGCCCCCCGGAAACGGAGCTGCGCGCCATCCTTCCGGAGGCGAAGGAGATCCTGTACCGGGAAAGAAACCGCCGCCCTCCTCCGCTGCGGGATGAGAAGATCCTGGCCGCCTGGAACGGGTTGACGATATCTGCGTATGCGCGCGCCGGGCTCGTCCTTGGCAATCCCCGCTACGTCGGGCAGGCCGGCAGGGCCGCGGAGTTTCTCCTTGCGAACCTGTACCGCGACGGCCGGCTCTACCGGACCTACATGGACGGGAAGGCGAAAAACAACGCGTACCTGGAAGACCATGCGTTCCTGATCGCCGGGCTCCTGGACCTGTACGAGGCCACCGGGGATCTGCGATGGCTTACGAAGGCGGTCGAACTGGACGGCATCCTGGAGAACCATTTCGAGGACAGGGCCAATGGCGGATTTTTCCTGACCCGTGACGATCACGAGAAACTGCTGGTGCGCGAGAAGCCGGCGTACGACGGTGCCGAGCCGTCGGGAAATTCCGTGGCGGTCCTCAACCTTCTGCGGCTCCACGAATTCACGACGAACGACGGGTATCGCAGACGGGCGGAAACGACGTTCCGGTATGTGTCGGAAACGCTGCGGTCAAATCCCGTCGCCCTTTCCGAGATGCTGCTTGCAGTTGATTTCTATTTCGACACGCCCAAGCAGGTCCTCATCATCGCCCCGCAGGGGAAAAAAGCAGATGCGGCCCCCCTGCTGGACACGTTCCGGCGCGAGTTCCTGCCGAACCGGATCTTCTCATTGGTCACGGAAGGGGAGGAACTCCGAAGCAATGCCCGGATCGTCCCCCTTCTGGAGGATAAGGAAGCGATGGACGGGAAGGCGACCGCCTATGTCTGTGAAAACCGGGTTTGCCGACTTCCCACGAGCGACCCCGCCGAATTCGCAAACCAGCTTCGCAAGGGGAAAACCGCTCCGGGCGGGTCCTGAATCGAGTGCGCGCCAGCGGCCAGGGCGACGCCTCGGTTTTTCCTCGCGTTCAGGCGGAGGACCGCTACGTCCGGAGGCAGACGGCCGTTTCCCGCGCGATGACGATTTCCTCGTCCGTCGGGATGACGAAGATGCGCAGCCGGGATTCCGGCGCTCCGATCTCCCCTTCCTTTCCGGTCGTCTCCTTGTTGCGTGAGGAGTCGATCCGGATGCCGAACCATTCCATCCCGTCCAGGATCCGCGCCCGGACCTCGGGAGCGTTCTCCCCGATCCCGCCGGAAAAGACGATCGCGTCGGCGCCGCCGAGCGCGGCGAGATAGGCGCCCAGGTACTTCCGGGCCCGGTAGCAGAAGATCTCCACGGCAAGGTGCGCGCGTGGCTCGTCGCCCGCTTTTTTCAGCAGGTCCCGCATGTCCCGGCTTCGGCCGGACAGGCCCAGAAGACCGGATCGCGCATTCAGGATGTCTTCCACCTCCGCGGGGGACAGCCCTTCTTCGTGGGCGAGAAAGCCTACGATCGCCGGATCGATGTCCCCGCAGCGCGTGCCCATCACCAGCCCTTCCAGCGGGGTGAACCCCATCGAGGTGTCGGCCGGTGCCCCTTTGCGGATGGCGGCGACGGAGCACCCGTTGCCCAGGTGGAAGACGATGATCGTCTCGTCCCCGGGCGGCGTGCCCGTCAACGAGCAGTAGCGGGACAGCAGGTACTGGTAGGAGATGCCGTGGAATCCGTACCGCCGGATGCCGTGCCGCGTCGAAAGCTCGTAGGGAATTGCGTACAGGGAGGCGCGGTCCGGCAACGCGACGTGAAAGGTCGTGTCGAACACCGCCACCATCGGCACCGACGTTCCGGCCGCCGCGCGCGCCGCCCGTATTCCGGCGACGCTTGGCGGATTGTGAAGCGGGGCCATCTCCTCGAGGGAGTCGATCGCTTTGGTAACCGACGCATCGATCAGGGTCGTTCGGGAGAATCGCCTCCCGCCGTGGACGACCCTGTGCCCTATCGCGTCGATGCGGTTTGGTTGCTCCGGGAAAAGAGGGGCGTCCGGGGAATCGACCCATGCGAGAATCCTGCGGATCGCCTCCCCGTGGTCGCCGACGCGGACAGTCAGTCGTTCGGGAGGCCTCCCCTCCCGGCAAAATGTGAGGAGGGAATCCCCCCCGATGCGCTCGACGACCCCCCGGGCCAGTCGGGTTTCGCTTTCTCCTGTGGAAGCGTCGGGGTCGATGTCTGCGACCAGGAACTTGACGGAGGAACTTCCGCAATTCAGTGCCAGAATGTTCATGCTGTCCCTCCGGACCGTCCCCGTTCCGGTTTCAGTATAGGAGAGGCAATGCGCGGGCAGGGAAAGTTTTTTTCCCCGGCGGATGGTCCGGTCCCTTCGGGATTGCTATGCTGGAGGCGAACGAAAGGGAGCAAAGGGCCAACCGGGGGGAAGGCGGGAGGACGTCATGGGGCTTGCAGCGAGAAAGTGCGAACCGTGCCGGGAAGCCGTATCCCCGATGTCCCGGGAAGAAGCGGAGGAGATGCTCCGGGAAACCCCCGGGTGGGAGCTGGAGGATAGTGCCACGAAGATCCGGCGGACGATCCGGTTCCGGAACTTCGCCCAGGCGATGGAGTTCGCGCGGAAGGTGGGCGACCTCGCGGAAGGGGAGGGGCACCACCCCGACATCTCGTTGGGATGGGGCTACTGCACCGTCGTGTTCCAGACGCACAAAATTCATGGTCTGCACGGCAACGACTTTATCATGGCCGCGAAAGTGAATACTTTGCTCCCTTGAGGGAGGGTCGGAAACGTCGGTGTGTCCCTGCCTGCTTCTGACGGCGGGCGAAGGAACGCGATGGAGGCAGGCACATCCCGTCCACTGCCCGGGGCGTGCCGATGCGAACGGATGGAGCGGGCGCCGGGGAGGGGTTACCCGGCGATCTGCTCGAAGAAATCGTTCCCCTTGTCGTCCACCAGGATGAAGGCCGGAAAATCTACGACCTCGATCTTCCAGATCGCCTCCATCCCCAGCTCCGGGTACTCGAGGACCTCCACCTTCCGGATGTTCTCTTCGGCGAGCAGCGCGGCCGGCCCGCCGATGGAACCAAGGTAGAACCCGCCGTATTTCCTGCACGCGTCGGTCACCTGCCGGCTGCGGTTCCCCTTGGCGATCATGACGAGGGACCCCCCGTGGGACTGGAACAGGTCCACGTACGAATCCATCCGGCCCGCGGTCGTCGGTCCGAAGGACCCTGACGGCATCCCCTTGGGCGTCTTGGCCGGGCCCGCGTAGTAGACAGGGTGGTCCTTGAGGTACTGCGGCATCCCCTCGCCGCTGTCGAGCCGCTCCTTGATCTTCGCATGGGCGATGTCGCGACCGACGACGAGCGTCCCGGTGAGGGAGAGCTGCGTCGTGACAGGGTATTTCGACAACTCGGCGAGGATCTCCTTCATCGGCCGGTTCAGATCGATCTTCACGAGGCCGTGCTCGTGCTTTTTTCGGTACTTTTCGGGTATCAGTCGGCCCGGGTTCTGCTCGAGTTCCTCGAGCCAGATCCCGTCCTTGTCGATCTTCGCCTTGATGTTCCGGTCGGCGGAGCAGGAGAGCCCCATCCCGACCGGACAGGAAGCGCCGTGCCGCGGCAGGCGGACGACCCGGACATCGAGGGCGAAATACTTTCCCCCGAACTGGGCTCCGTACCCGCTCTTGCAGGCGGCTTGAAAGATCCTCTCCTCCATTTCCCGGTCCCGGAACGCCTGGCCGCCGTCATTCCCCTTCGCGGGCAGATTGTCGAGGTACCCGGTGGATGCCAGCTTCACCGTCTTCAGGCACGTCTCGGCGGAGGTTCCCCCGACGACGAAGGCGAGGTGGTAGGGAGGGCAGGCAGCCGTTCCGAGGGTCTTCATCTTTTCCACCAGGAACTTCTCGAGGCTTTCGGGATTAAGAAGCGCCTTCGTCTCCTGGAACAGATACGACTTGTTTGCGGAGCCGCCCCCCTTTGCGACGAAGAGGAAATTGTATTCCTGTCCCTCGGTGGCGTAGAGGTCGATCTGCGCGGGAAGATTGGTCCCCGAGTTCTTCTCCTCATACATCGTCAGGGGGATCGTCTGGGAGTACCGAAGGTTTTCCTCCGTGTAGGTTTGGTAGACGCCCCGGGAGAGGAACTCCTCGTCGCGTGCCCCCGTCCATACCTGCTGCCCCTTTTTTCCGATGATGGTGGCGGTTCCCGTGTCCTGGCAGAAGGGAAGGACGAAGCGGGCGGAAACCTCGGCATTTCGCAGCATGGCTACGGCGACGCCCCGATCGTTGGGGGAAGCCTCCGGGTCCGCAAGGATGGCGGCCACCTTCGCAAGGTGCGCCGGACGAAGCAGGAAGGACACGTCGCGAAACGCCTGGTTGGCCAGGAAGGCGAGTACCTCCGGGTCGATCACGAGGACCTCTTTTCCGTTGAAGCGGGAGACCGATACATGATCCCGGGTGAGCAAACGGTACTTCGTATCGTCCTTGCCCTGCGGAAAAGGGTCCTGGTAAAGGAATTCCGGCATCTTTTGTCTCCTCCGTCCGTATTCTGTATGCAGGAAAACCACGATATCCCCGCGGGGTGCGCTCCGTCAAGACAGGGCGGCCTCGACGGCCTTGCGTTTCTCCGGGACCCGTTTCGGGAACTCGACCGTTTCGAGGGAACGCGCCTCGTTTTTCCTGTTCCGGTACCCTTTTCTGGAGCGACGGATGGTTTTCAGTATAATGGTAAGGTTTCACAAATCGGTTTTCAGGAGGAAAGGCATGGCGAAAGTCCCGTATGTCGACAAGGAAGAGTGCACGTCCTGCAACGTCTGCATCGATATGGTCCCGACGGTATTCCAGATGGACGACGATAACAAGGCAGAGGTGTTCGATCCGAACGGCGCAAGCGAGGTGGAGATCCAGGATGCGATCGACTCCTGCCCCGTCTCTTGCATCCACTGGAAGGACTAGGGGGTCGGGCGCCGGAGACGGTGAATAGTTTTCGGCGCCCATCGTCTTATTTCGATGGAAGCCGGGAAGGTGCGAGCCGCAGGAGCTCTTCTGTGCGCCCTTCTGCTTCTGTGTTTTACCGGTTGCGGGGGGCGAAAAGCCGCCGTGCGGGAGGATCCGCCCCGACCCATCGCGACCGGGCCACGGGTTGCCGTGCCACCGATGGAAAACAGGGGCAACGACATTACCGCTTCCGAGATCATCCGGTCCGCGTTTGTCGAAGCCATCGCCCGGAAAGGGTGGAACGTCGTGCCGACCGAGGAAAGCGACCGGATGCTGCGGGAGTCTTTGGGGATTACCTACGGGGGGCAGCTTGCCTCCACCACACCCGGGGAGGTATGCCGGAATCTGGACGTGGAGGGCGTGTTCTACGGGGAAATCCGGGAATGGAACAAGACGACCACGGGGGTCTACAACAACGTAACGATCGCCGCCTCCTTCGAATTGTACGACCGGGACGGCACCCGGGTGTGGGAAGGAAGCGATACGCAATCCAAAGTTCTCGTCCCGCACGGGGGGAGGGAAATCGGGGCCGAGATCGTGGTCTACGCCCTGGGGAACCTGCTGCTGAATCCGATGACCCCGTACGGGCAATCGGTCGCCAGGAATATCGCCGGAAAGTTGCCGGGCGGAGTGCTGGAAGGGCACGAGCCCGCACCTGCGCAGGACAATACGACACGGGAACCGGTAACTCCGGCAGACGGGGGAGGAACCAGATGAAAAAGATAGACTTTTCGACTTCTCGAACCGGGTTGGCGATCGTTCTGGCCTGCGTTGCCGCCTTGTTCTTCGCCGGATGCGCCACGACACCTCCCGTCACGGGCCCCTCGGACAGGCCTTCGGCCCAGGCCGCCGTGATGCCGAAGGGTGAGCCCGTGGCCCCCATTGTGATGCGGATGCCGAAGAAGCGGGTGGCGGTCGTCAAGTTCCAGGAAAAA
Organism: Candidatus Deferrimicrobiaceae bacterium; assembly: GCA_041633075.1. Lineage (GTDB taxonomy): Bacteria > Desulfobacterota > Deferrimicrobia > Deferrimicrobiales > Deferrimicrobiaceae > CSP1-8. The sequence continues at coordinate 10,207 of JBFKGZ010000022.1, forward strand.
AGCGCCTACGGGCGAGGCCGCCTCGGGGATGCGGTCCAGGACATCCTGATGACCGAACTCTCCAAATCCGGCCTCTTCATCCTCGTTTCCCGCGGGGGCGACCTGGACCTGGTTCTGGACGAGCAGGACCTCGGGATGTCGGGCGTCGTCAAGGAGGAGACGGGGGCGAAAGCGGGGGAGGTTCTGGGCCTCAATGCGATCGTCACCGGGGCCGTTTCACAGTTCGGGGTCAAGCAGAAGTCGGCCACCTATCTGATCGGCGCGAGCAAGACGCAGACGGCCGAGGCAACCATCGACGTCCGGGTCGTGGACGCTACGACCGGGCAGGTCATCTTCGCCGAAAGCGGTACGGGGGTCCACGAGGAGAGCTCGACGCAGGTTCTGGGGATCGGAGGAGCCAAGGGATACGACGAGACCCTGGAGGGGAAGGCCCTGCGGGCGGCCGTCTCCCAGTTCATCGACAACCTGATCCAGCGTATGGAAGCGATCCCGTGGAGCGGGAAAATCGCCGCCGTCGACGGGGGCGAGATTGCCATCAACGCCGGGCAGAAAACGGGGTTGGCCATCGGATACAGGCTCCGGGTGTTCGGCGAGGGACAAGAGGTGATCGATCCCGACACGAAGCTCTCCCTCGGGCGAAAGCCGGGCAGAGAGAAGGGAGAGATCGTCGTCACGGGCTTTTTCGGTGAGGACGCCGCGATCTGCAGGCTGGTGAGCGGCGAGGGATTCGCCGTCAACGATATCGTGAAGCTGGCGAGATAGGAGGCGCCGGATGAGCAAAAAGACGATTGTGGCCGGCGCGGGACGCAAGGGCGCCTTTGCCTTTTGGTTGATTGGCCTCCTGGTCTGTGGCGGGCTTGCCCTGGCCGGTGGCTGCTATCCAAAAGCGCAGATATACGGCGTGGGAAATGTCGGAGGCCTGATCTTCGACGTGAACCCCCCGGACGCGGAGGTCGTCCTCGACGGAATCGCCCAGGGAAAAGCGTCTGACTTTACGCAGGAAAGGTATCTGAAGGTGGAAAGCGGCACGCACCGGCTGGAACTGCGGAAGCCGGGATACGAGACGTATTCCCGCACGCTCTTCGTGTCGAACTCCCTGCTTCGGATCGAGGCGACGCTGGTGACGGGCGGCGCACCTGCTTCCGGCGGCTACTGAGACAAAACGTACAAAACGGGGACGTTGTTGAACTGTTGCGGGAACCGGATTTCGGGAAGTGGGGGGATGTTACCCTTCTGGTTCGGAAAGTTCAGGAACGTCCCTTTCCTTATTGTCCCTCATCTTTTAAGCTGTCCCCACCACTTGCGTAAGCGTTCCGCGATAATCTTCTCGTGGCCGGCCCCGGAAGGGTCGTAGTAGGTTCTTCTTCCCAGCGTCTCCGGAAAGTATTCCTCGGGCACGAAGGCGTCCGCGAAATCGTGGGGGTATCGGTACTCCTTGCCGTAGCCGAGCTCACTCATCAGCCGGGTGGGGGCGTTGCGAAGGTGCAGCGGGACGGGGTGGCTGCCCCCGGCCTTCGCATCCTCCATCGCCCTCTGAAACGCGATGTACACCCGGTTGCTCTTCGGGGCGGTGGCGAGGTAGACCGCCGCCTGCGCCAGCGCGAGTTCCCCTTCGGGACTGCCCAGCGTCCGGTACGTCTCGGCCGCGGCCAGCGTGACCTGGAGCGCCCCCGGGGCGGCGTTTCCCACGTCCTCCGAGGCGAAACGGATCAACCGCCGGGCGATGTAGAGAGGGTTCTCCCCCCCTGCGAGCATCCGCGCCAGCCAGTACAGGGAAGCATCGGGATCCGATCCGCGCAAGCTCTTGTGGAAGGCGGAGATTAGGTTGTAGTGCTCCTCCCCGTCCTTGTCGTAGAGGAGGGCCTTCGTTCTCAGCGCCTCTTCCGCCACCGCAACGTCCACGGCGGACAGCCCCCGGTGCTCCGCAATCGCCACGGCCGCCTCCAGGGCATTGAGCGCTACCCGGGCGTCCCCGTCGGAAATCTCCACGATGTGGCGGAGGGCATCCGGCGCAAGAAACTCTTCGGGTTTGCCGAGACCGCTCTCCGGATCCCCGAGTGCCCGGCGGACGATGGTCTCCACGTCCTTCGCGGACAGGGGGTCGAGGACCAGGACCCGGCTGCGGGACAGGAGGGCGTTGCGGATCTCGAAGGAGGGGTTCTCCGTCGTGGTTCCGAAGAGGGTGACGGTCCCGTCCTCCACGAAAGGAAGCAGGGCGTCCTGCTGGGCCTTGTTGAACCTGTGGATCTCGTCGAGGAACAGGATCGCCGGGCGGTCCGCGCCGGTGGGGACCCTCCGAAGGTCCGATATCGCCTCCTTGATCTCCCGTATCCCCGCGAGCACCGCCGAGAAGGGGAGGAAGACCGCCTTGGTCTCGGCCGCGATGATCCGGGCGAGTGTGCTCTTCCCCGATCCCGGAGGTCCCCAGAAGATGAGGGAAGGCAGCGGGCGTGCGGAAAGGACGGAGGAGAGGAAGCGGCCCTCCCCCAGGATACCCTCCTGGCCCACGAATCCGGCCAGGGTTTTCGGGCGCATCCGGTCCGCCAGCGGCGCGGATCGGGAACCCTCGTCCCGCACGCCTCCCCGGTACCCAGGGAACAACGGAGGTGGTTTGCCGGATGCAGACATCTTCTTTCTCTTTTCCTTCCGCTATAGTATCAAACCTGACCGGGGAAGGCTTCGGTGCATGACGAGACAGAAGGACGGAGCGGGGTGGCCCGTCCTTGATCCTTACTCCCTCCTACGAATGCAGCTGTTCCTCGCAATCCCGGGGATATCCACGATCTGTCTGGTGATCGCAGGCCGCCGGATCCGGGGATGGGAATGGTAGCTCGTTCCGAGTCGGGGGGTTATTCAGGATCGGAAAAACGTGACCGCGTTTGCCAGATCCTGGCCGATGCCGGCCAGGATCCCTTTTCCCGCCGGGGTGAAGACAAGATACGCGGATCCTCCGGCAACAAGGAAGAGAAAGACGAAAAGGAAAATTAGGGCGGGCTTTTTCCAGGGATTTTGGGAAAGGCGGATAGCACCGGGACGTGGGACGACTGAAGACCACATGGGAGGCACGTGATCGTTCGCCGATACCAGGAGAGGCTTTTTCCAAAACTCTTCATAGGATTCCTCTTTCTCCCCCTCCTCTTGGGAAAGAGGTGCCGGTTCCCCAGCAGGGAGCGTACATCCCATCTCCCGAGCAGTCGATTGTTCCTGTACCACATTCCTGTCCGGGACGATTATTCCGGGATTTAAAACATCAAGGGAATTCCCGCACCTTCGGCACCGGACCCGCATCCCTTTTGCCCCATTGAACAGGGCAGGATCGATATGGTACCGCGCATGGCATTTATGGCAATCGATCTTCATGGACGAGTACCCCCCTTGACACAATCGGGAAATCTCCGTACGGGGATATTTGCAACATCAATACCGAAATCGGGGACAATATAAGTCACTAATTAAGAAAGAAAATTCTGTTTGGTTGCCGATTGATGGGAAAAACCGTGGACACCATGGGAAAATATTTGCTTCCTGTGCCGAGAGGTTTCCACGCAGGAGGCCACCGAACTGGTTCGGGATGCCGGGCGGGGCTTCGGATGGGGGAAGAACGGGAAAACAAGCGTTTTCCCTTCCCCTCAGGATTTCGATATATTATTCTAATCCACCATGAAGTGCGCCGGTATCATCGCCAAGCACACCGACCCGCGTGCCGAGAAGATCGTTTCCGAACTGGCCGAATGGATCGAGGCCCGCGGGAAACGCGTCGTGCTCGACAGGGAGACCGCCGCTCTCGTCCGGCACGACAACACCGTCACCCGGTCGAATATCCCGGGAAATTGCGATTTCCTCATCGTCATCGGGGGGGACGGGACGCTTCTCTCCGCGGCGCGGGTCGTGGGGACCTCGGGGAAGCCGATCCTGGGCGTGAACCTCGGTTCGCTCGGGTTCATGACCGCGATCACCCTGGAGGAACTGTACCCGGTACTCGAGCGCATCTTCGAAAACGAATTCGAATACGACGAGAGGATGATGCTCGTTGCCCATGTGCACCGGCTCGGGGAGCGGGTCGCCAACTACACGGTATTGAACGACGTCGTCATCAACAAGGGGGCGCTTGCCCGGATCATCGACATCGAGACGACGGTCGGCGAGTTGTTCCTCTCGTCGTTCAAGGCGGACGGGCTGATCATCTCCACGCCCACCGGGTCGACGGGCTATTCTCTCGCGGCGCAGGGGCCGATTCTCTACCCGACCCTGCGCGCCATCGTGATCACGCCGATCTGCCCGCACATGCTCACGAACCGTCCGATCGTCATCCCCGACGACATGGAGGTCCGGGCGAAGCTGTGCACAGGGGAGACCGACGTCTTCCTCACCCTGGACGGGCAGGTGGGGCTCGGAATCCGGGAGGGGGATGTGATCGAGGTGAAGCGGGCGGATCCTCCCCTCCGCTTCTTCCGCTCCCCATTCAAGGATTACTTCGCTGTTCTCCGGACCAAGCTCAAGTGGGGAGAGCGTTGATTCGCCTTCCGAAATGTTGATCGAACTCTCCGTCCGCAATCTCGCCATCTTCAGCGACGTCCGCGTTCCGTTCGCCCCGGGCTTGAACATCGTGACGGGAGAGACGGGGGCGGGCAAATCGATCCTGGTGGAGGCGATCCACCTCGCGCTGGGCGAGAGGGCGGACCCGATGGCCGTAAAGGCGGGGGAGGCGGAAGCGGAGGTTTCCGCACGCTTCGATCTCCCGGGGCGAACGGACCTGCAGGAGGCGTGGGAGGAGGCGGGTTTCCCCTGGGAGGAGGAACTGGTGCTCCGGCGGGTCATCCCCGCCGCGGGGCGAAGCCGTGCCTACTTCAACGGCCGGATGGTCTCCCAGTCCGCCCTCGCGGAGCTGTCGCCGTTGCTCGTGGAGATGGTGGGGCAGCACAGCGTCCCCCGGTTGCTGTCGCGGGCGGCCGCGCTGTCCGCGCTGGACGATTTTTCGGGGACCGCGCAGGAAGCGGCGGAGATGCGGCAGCGGTACCGCCGGATCTCCGCCAGCAGGCGGAAGGTGGAGGAGGCGGCGTCGCGCGGAGCGGGCGCGCGGGAGCGGGGCGAGCATCTCGATTTCCAGATCGGGGAGCTCTCCCGGACCGCCCTCGATCCCGCTGAGGAGGAGAGGCTCGCCACGGACCTCCTCGTCTTTCGCAACGCCTCGAAGGTGCAGGAGGCTCTCCGGGGCGCCGAGGACGCCCTCTCCTCCTCGGAGCATTCGTCGGTCACGTCCCTGTCCTTTGCCGTCGCAAGGCTTAAGGAGGCGGCTTCGGTCGATCCGAGGATCGAAGCTCTCGTCGAGCGCGTCCGGTCGATCCGGATCGAGGCGCAGGAACTGGCGCAGGAGGTGACCGGGCTGTCGGCTTCGGTCGATCTGTCCGCCGAAGCGATGGAGCGGGCGGAGGAAAGACTGAGCGAAATCCGGCGGCTGAAACGGAAATACGGAACCGACGTCCCGGGTCTTCTGACTACGCTTGCGGCGCTTCAAACGGAACGGGAAAGACTCGAGGGGGCGCGGGAAGAGGAGAACCGGTTGCGGGATCAGTTGCGCAGGGAAGAGGAGGAAGGTGTGCGATTCGCCTCGGGGCTCAGCGAAAAGAGGCGCAAGGGGGCGAAACGGATGGGACCCGCGGTCGAGAAGGAGCTTTCCCTGGTGGCCCTGGCCGGCGGGAAATTCCGGGTCGAGCTCGTTTCCCGGGCACCCGAAGCAAAATCCCTCTCGGCGAACGGATTCGACGAGGCGGAGTTTCTTTTCTGCGCCAACCCGGGGCAGGAGATGCGCCCCCTTTCCCTGACGGCATCCGGAGGGGAGCTTTCACGCGTCATGCTTGCCCTCCACAACGCCTCCGCGCGGGGGAGGGGAAACCGGACGATGGTGTTCGACGAGATCGACACGGGGATCGGCGGGAAGGTGGCGGAGCGGGTGGGAGCGCGCCTGAAGGGACTCGGCGCGACGGCCCAGGTGGTCTGCGTGACCCATCTTCCGCAGGTGGCCGCCTTCGCGGACAGTCACCTGCTCGTCGCCAAGAAACCCGGGAAGACCTCGGTCGTAACCGGGGTGCAACCGCTGTCGAATCAGGATAGGATTAAGGAACTCGCGCGGATGATATCGGGGTCCGACGTGACCGAGGAAGCACGGGCGCAGGCGAGAGAACTGATCAGGGGAGCGGCCCGGGGATGATCCGGAAGGCCCGGAGGAAAGACCTCAAGGCGATCCAGAAACTGATCGCCGAGTATGCGCGGAAGGGAGACATGCTTCCCCGGTCGCTCTCCGAAATCTACGAGAACCTGCGCGACTACTTCGTGTACGTACAGAACGACGAAGAGGTGATCGGGTCCGCGGCGATCCACATCATGTGGGAGGACCTGGCGGAGGTGCGTTCGCTCGCCGTCCGCGACGGCAATATGGGCCGGGGAGTGGGGACACAACTGGTCGAGGCGTGCATATCCGAAGCGATCGTCCTCGGTATCTCGCGGGTGTTCGCCCTGACGTACAAGCCCGATTTTTTCGCGAAGCTGGGATTTGTGCAGGTGGACAAATCCGAACTGCCCCAGAAGATCTGGACCGACTGCCTGAAATGTTCCAAGTTCCCCGATTGCGACGAGGTCGCGCTGGTGTCCGATCTGTCCGGGATGCAGCGTGCCTGACCGCCTCTTCGACCTCGTGGAACGGGAGGTGTCCCGCCGCGGGGGGGGCGAGGCGGAGCTGTGGATCCGCCGTGCCCGCGCACGCCGGTTCGAGGCGCGCGACCGCGGGATCGACGGCATCTCCTTTTCGAACACGCTGTCCCTCGGAGTCCGCGTGTTCCGGGACGGAAGGATGGGATTCTCCTACGGGTTCGGGGAAAGGGAGGAAGACGTGCGGAGAACGGTGGACGCTGCGATCTTCTGCGCGGACGCCTCCGACAGGGACGACGCCCACGGACTGCCGGAGAACGGCAGGAACGGGTCCGCGGGCGCCGTTGCACACGGCGGGCCGCTTTTGTTCGATCCCTCCTGCGAACGGGTGGAGGAACAGGAAAAGGCGGATTTCACGCGCGAACTGGAAAGCCGGACGCTGGCCGTCGATCCCAGGATGAAGCGGGTGAGGACCGCCTCCCTGACGGAGACGGTGTCGGAAGTACGGATACGAAACTCCCGGGGGCGGGAGGACGCCCAGCGCGAGTCCCGGTATTTTGCCTCCGTGGAATCCGTGGCCGAGGAGGGGGGCGAAGGACAGACGGGGTACGGGTTCGGGTTCGCACGACGATTATCCGAGCTCCGGCCGGGACCGATCGCGGAAGAGAGCGGGCGCAAGGCCTTGCGGATGCTTTCGGCCCGCCCCCTGCAATCCGGCCGCGTCGCCGCGATTCTTGAAAACGAGGCGGCGGCGGACCTTCTCGATGTGCTTGCCCCTTCCTTTCTTGCGCCGCAGGTCGCCAAGGGAAAATCGATGCTCGCGGAAAAGATCGGGAGCCCCGTCGCTTCTTCGCTGGTGGAATTGGTCGACGACCCGCTCGATCCGGGAGGAACCGGGGCGACGGTCTTCGACGGGGAAGGGGTTCCCTCCCGGCGGAACGTCCTGATCGGGAGCGGGACGCTGGTTTCCTTCCTTTCCGACACGTTCTGGGGGAGGAAGAGAGGGACGGCGACGACGGGGAGCCTCAGGCGCCTCTCGCCAAAAGCACCGCCGACGGTCGGTACGGCGGGTCTGCGCGTGATGGCGGGAAGCCGGAGCGTGCGACAGATGATGTCGAAGCTCGGGAACGGCGTCATCCTCATGGAGTTTTTGGGAATCCACACGGCGGACCCGGTATCGGGCGACTTCTCCGTGGGGGCATCGGGCGTCCGGTTCGAGGCCGGGGAGGAGAAGGAGCCCGTCCGGGGGTTTGCCGTTTCCGGGAACGTCCTGGCGCTCCTTCGGGACGTAGTCGCCGTGGGGAACGATTTCCGGTGGTTCGGGAGCACGGGGTGTCCGTCCCTGGCCGTATCCGGCGTCGAGATCGGGGGGCTGTAAGGATGGCGTCGGGGCCGCTTTTCGTATTCGACCTGGACAACACCCTCTACCCCCCCCACGTGCAGTTGTGGAAAATCGTGGATTCCCGGATCGAGAATTATGTGCAGGACCGGTTGGGCGTCGACCCGCTGACCGCCGGGCGCGTCCGCAAGGATTTCCTCCGGGAGTTCGGGACCACGCTCCGCGGGCTCATGCATCACCACGATGTGTCGCCCGCCGAGTATCTCGAGTTCGTCCACGACGTTCCCATTCCCGAGATTGTCCCGCCGAGGCCGGAACTGGGGGAGATGCTGTCCACCCTGCCGGGGCGGCGCGTTGTGTTTACCAACGGGTCCGAGTGTTACGCCCGCCGGGTTCTCTCGGCGCTGGGGATATCGGACATGATGGAAGGAATTTACGGTATCGAGTTCATGGAATATGTCGCCAAGCCGTCCCGCTACCCGTACGAGAAGCTCCTGCGGGCCAACGGAATCGACCCCCGAGACTCCCTCTTTTGCGAGGACCTCCGGGAGAATCTGGTTCCGGCCCGCGAGCTGGGGATGTTCGCCGTCTGGGTAGGGGGCGGGGAAGAGGGGTTTCCCGCGCACGCCGTCATCGAGGATGTGTGCGATCTCCCCCGTATCCTTCCCCGTTTCCTCGCCGACGGGGCGCAGCGCAAGAGAGAGCGCGGCGCGCGTCAGGGCGCGGACGGCGGGTAAAAGCCCCCCCGGTGAGGGGGGCCGTCAACAGGAGGAACCGGATGACGGAGGAGAAAAAGAAACGCAGGTTCTGGAAACGGAGCCCGCGGCGAAAGAAGGCTGGTGAAGCGCCCGGGCCGCCCGCTGCCGGAGAGGAGTCCGGGACTCTCCTCGCGGAAGGAGCGGAAAGCCCGGCATTCCGGGAGGAGCCGCCGCCGCCGGACACCGCCGCGGAAAACGGAGGGGACAGGACGGTCGGGACGGCGCCGGAAATCTTCGAGGTTGCCGAGGCGGTCACCGCGCTCACCGATGCGAAAAAGGGACGTCGCCGGGGGCGCCGTCGGGGACGGGGGCGCGGAAAGCAGGATCCCGCGGCAGTTTTGGGGGAAGAGAAACCCGCCCCGGCGCCGGAAGGAGAGGATCTTCCGGGAGAGTCGCCGTTGGAAGAAGGCACCGGGGAGGCAGATACCGCGGCGGAGACCGGGGAACCCGGGGAGGGCGCGGAACCGTCCGGTGCGCAGCGAAAGGGCCGGAGGCGGAGCCGTCGCCGGGGACGCCGCCGCGGGAAGAAGGTTCCGGCTGCCGCCGGGGAGGAGGCCCTGACCCCCGAAGCGCGCCCGGAGGAGGCTCCCTTGCCTGTTGAGGAGATTCCCGCGGGGGCCGAAGGAACCACCTCCGAGGAGGCTCCCCTGCCGGACGAAGAAGAAGAGGAGGGCGAGGAGGAGGAAGTCGTATCCGTCGGGACGGGGCCGAAGAAGGTGATGCTCATCGACGGGGCCCATCCCGAGGAGATCCGCGTCGCCATCATAAGCGATGGCGTCCTCGACTATTTCGAGGTGGAGAACCAGCGCAGGAAACAGTTCAAAGGGAACATCTACAAGGCGAAGGTGGTCAACGTCGCCCAGGCGATCGAGGCGGCCTTCGTCGATTTCGGGGGCGGGCGTCATGGGTTTCTCCCCCTGAATGAATACTGCGGAGGGGCCCTCATCGAGAACCTCGAAACATGGAACGAGGGGGACAAGCGCCCCCACCTGCGTCCGGGGATGGAGATCCTTGTGCAGGTCACCAAGGAGGAGTCGCTTGTCAAGGGGGCGGCGGTCACCTCGTACATCAGTATCGCGGGGCGGTACCTGGTGATGATGCTGGGCATGAAGCGGTACGGAATCTCGAAGAAGATCACCGGAGAGAAGGAGCGGGAGCGGATCCGGAAGAACATGGAGAAGCTCTCGTACCCCGACCACCTGGGGTTCATCGTGCGTACGGTGGGGGCGGGCCAGCCGCTGAAAGACCTGCGGGCGGACCTGACGAACCTGACCAAGTTGTGGAACAGGACGGTGGAGGGGGCGCGCGCCCGGAAGGCGCCGGCGCTGCTCTACGAGGAGCAGGACATCGTGGTGCGGGCCCTTCGGGACAACTACTCCTCGGACATTGCCGAGGTCCAGATGGATTCACCCGACTCCCAGCGGAAGGCGTCGGATTTCTTCGACGTCTATTATCCGAAGCAGAAAGGCAAACTCAAGCTTTACAAGCAGAAACGACCCCTCTTCTTCCGGTTCAACCTCGAGGAGCAGATCGAGCGGGTCTGCCTCCGCAAGGTGCCGCTGCCGTCCGGGGGCCACATCGTGATCGACCGGACCGAAGCGTTGTGGTCCATCGATGTCAACTCGGGGCGATCCGCCCGTGACCGGGACATCGAGGACACCGCATTCCGGACGAACCGGGAGGCGGCCGCCGAGGTGGCCCGACAGCTCCGGATTCGGGACATGGGGGGCTTGATCGTCGTCGACTTCATCGACATGGAAGGCCGCAACCACATCAAGGAGGTGGAGAGAGTTCTCAAGGAGGGGCTGAAACGGGACAAGGCGAAAACCGATGTCTCCAGCCTGGGGAAGTTCGGCCTGGTTGCCATCAGCCGGCAGAGGATGAAGATATCGTTCTACGACGTTATGCTCAGGGGATGCGACCTCTGCGCCGGCACGGGGTTTCTCCCCACGCTTGACGCGGCTGTCGTGAAGTTGCTACGGAGGGTCCACGGCGATCTTGCGCGCGAGCAGGGGAAAGAACTCGTCGTCCGGGTATCGCCCCCGCTGCTGGAGGCGGTTGCGAACCAGAAGCGGGAGGAGATCCTCCGCCTGGAAAAGCTTTGCGGCTCCCGGGTCACCTTCGTGTCCGATCCGTTGCTCCCCGCAGCCTCCTTTTCGGTGGTGGTATGATCCATGACGACGGACCTCTCTTTCCTCGAGCGGAGAACCCAGGAACGGCTGAACCGGCTCTGCCGACGGTACATCCGCGTCGCCTTCCTCTACCTTGCCTTGGGGCTGCTCCTCGGCGTGGGGATGATCGCCTTCGGAAACGACAACTTCCAGTTCGTCCACGTCCACATGCTGCTCGTCGGGTTCGTCCTGTTTCTCATCTACGGCATCGGGTACAAGCTGATACCCACGATGTTCTTCGGGCTTCCGAAGGTGGAACACATCGGCTGGGCGGAAGTGCAGTTCTGGCTCGCGAACATCGGCCTCGTCGGGATGCTCGCCGGGGCGGTGATGCCCGTGGGTCTGGGGCTGGACCGGATTGCGATCCCGTTCGGGGCGATCGAGGCGGCCGCCGGGATTCTCTTTGTCGTGCTCATGGGGAAGACGATCCGCGAGGAGACTCCGCGGGGCGCCGGGTCAAAGTAGCGGTTCGTCGCTCCGGAAGGTCCGGAAACCGGACTCTCCCTCCCCGGCGAGGTAGAAGTACCGCCAATCCTCCTTCCACGAAGGAAGCATTGCGAGGGTCTTGGTCACCTGCCCCTGCGTGAACCGGATGATCTGCTCCGTGTGAAAGTGTCCGAGGATGATGCAGTCCACGCCGGAGGCGAATATCCGGAGGGCGAAATCACGGACCTCCTTTTCGGGGAACGATTCCCGGAACCGGCGGTTGGTATTCTTGAGCGTTTTCTCCAGGCGGTCGGCGACCGGCAGCACCACGGAAGAAGGCATCAGAGAGAGGGCGCCATAGGCGAGAGGGTTTTTCGACACGGTCTTCCAGAACCGGTAGGCGAGGTCGGCCCGGTTCACGGTGTCGCCGTGGGACAGGAGTACCCTCCGTGATCCGATGGCGGCGTCCATCTCCCCCTCGGAGACGACAAGGAACGTGCTCCCCTCGTGGTGTTTTTTCAGATAGAAATCCCGGTTCCCCTCCACGTAATATAGGCGAAGGCCCCCGCGCCGCAATTCCCGCAGGCGCTCGATCACGGGCTTCTGGAACCGGAAGGTAAGCCCCGGCGCCCCGAACCACAGGTCGAAGATGTCGCCCAGCAGGAACAGGGGGATCTTTTCGGACGCTGCCTTTTCCACCAGGATCAGGAAGTTGCGTGTGTGCAGGTCGTCCTGGTTCAGGTGGGCGTCGGAAAGGAAGATCGCTCTGTCCAGGGAGATGGGAGACCCCTTTTCCATACGCAACATACGATAGCACAAGAACTCCGGGGGATAATGCCGATGTCGCCACTTTCCGGTATTCGGGTCCTTGACCTGTCGCTCCAGCTTCCCGGCCCCTTCTGCACCCTGATGATGGCCGATCACGGCGCCGACGTCATCAAGGTGGACGAGCCGGCGCCGCGTGTGCGCAATCCCTTCGCAGGGGAAACGTGGGGGGAAAGCCCCGCGGACCGGTACCTGAACCGGGGGAAGCGAAGCCTGACGCTCAACCTGAAGACGGAGGAAGGGAAGGAGATCTTCCGCGCGCTTTCGGCTGCCGCCGACGTCGTGATCGAGGGATTCCGCCCCGGTGTGGTGGAACGGCTCGGAGTGGATTACGCTGCGCTTTCCGCCGCCAACCCCCGCCTGGTGTACTGCTCGGTTTCGGGGTACGGACAGACCGGGCCGATGCGACCGGTCGCCGGACACGACATCAACTACCTTTCCTACGCCGGCGTGCTGGGCCTCTGCGGGCGGGAAGGGGAGCCCCCTGCGATCCCCCCTGTCCAGATCGGAGACCTGTTCGGCGGGGCGATGATGGCCCTGTCCGGGATTCTGATGGCGCTGCGGCAAAGAGATGCCACCGGAAGGGGATGCTGGGTGGACATATCGATGACCGACGGGGCGATGTCGATGCTCTCGATCCACGCGGCGGCGGTCCTCGCCGGGATGCCCCCCCCGGAACGGGGCAGGATGATACTCGGCGGGTTGTTCCCGTGCTACGAGACGTACCGGTGCGCATGCGGAGGGTATGTCAGCGTGGGGGCCCTCGAGTCCTGGTTCTGGCAGGATCTCCTCAAGACGATAGGGCGCGAGGATCTGGCCGGCTTCCAGTACGCGACGGGCGAGGAGGGGACGAGGACGAAAGAGGCGCTTTCGCAGGTCTTCCTGGGCAAGACGCGGGACGAGTGGGAGGTCTTTTTCGCGGGAAAGGAGATCTGCGTTTCCCCGGTCCTTTCCCTTTCCGAGGCCCTTGCCCACCCCCAGGCCCGGGCGAGGGAGATGGTGGTCGATGTGGAGTCTCCCTTCGGCGGGCGGGACAGGCAGCCGGGACGACCGGTCAAGTTCCGGGACCGGGGGAAGGAGGATGGTCCGATGCCGGAGAAACCTCCCCGGCGTCCCCCGCGCCTGGGAGAGCACGACGAGGAGATCTTGGCGGAGCTCGGGGTTCCGGCCGAGCGGGTTGCGTCCTTTCGCCGGAAGGGCGTGATCCGGGGGAACACGGAGTGAGCCGCGCCCGGCCTGCAGGGCGCCGGGGAAACAGGTAGAATAGAGGACGGGGCCGCCGGGAAAAATACCGGGAAAGAGAGGATCCGATGGGGCTTCGGTTGCTGACGGCGCTTCGTGACGACGGGACGATCGACCCGGCGCTGGACCCGGCTCTCTCCCGCGAGGACCTCCTCTTCCTATTCCGGAAAATGCTTCTTCTGCGGGCCCTGGACGAAAAAGCGGTCCTCCTCCAGCGGGCGGGTAGGATCGGCTTTTACGTCCCGTCCTCCGGCCAGGAGGCGGCGGAGATCGGCTCCGGCTATGCCCTCCGGGAAGGCGACTGGGTCTTCCCCTCCTACCGGGACCACGGCGTCGCACTTCTTAGGGGATACCCCCTTGAAACCCTCGTCGGGCAACTCTTCGGCAATGCATCGGACGCGATGCGGGGCAGACAGATGCCCAACCACTGGTGCGACCGGGCGGCCCGGGTGGTGTCCGTTTCCAGCCCGGTGGCGACCCAGCTACCGCAGGCGGTGGGAGCGGGCTACGCCGCGAAGCTGTGCGGCGACCGCATCGCGGTCATCGCCTACTTCGGCGACGGGGGCAGCTCCACCGGCGATTTCCACGCGGGGATGAATTTCGCCGGCGTCTACCAAACTCCTACCGTCTTCTTCTGCAGCAACAACCAGTACGCCATCTCCCTCCCGGTGTCCCTCCAGACCGCTTCGGGATCGATTGCGGAAAAGGCGGCCGCCTACGGATTCGAGGGGATCCGCGTGGACGGGAACGATCCGCTGGCGGTCTACCGGGTGACACGCGACGCGCTCGCCAGGGCGCGCGAAGGCGGCGGCCCGACGCTGATCGAAGCCGTTACCTACCGGATGGGGCCGCACTCCTCTTCGGACGACCCCACGCGCTACCGGTCCGGGGAGGAGATTGCCGAATGGACGAAGAAAGATCCCATCACCCGGTTCACGGAGCATCTCCGGAAGGCGGGCATCGTGGGCGGGGGGGAAGCGGAGACCCTGGCGGAAGAGGCACGAGAGGAAGTCCTGCGCGCCGTGAAGGCGTGCGAGGGAGTTTCCCCCGTGCCCCCGGAGAGCATGGTGGAGGATGTGTACGCGGAGATGCCGTGGCACCTGGTCGAGCAGAGAAAACTGCTCTCGCCCGACGAGGGATGACGCGATGGCGACCATGACGCTCGTTCAGGCGATCCGCGATGCCCTTTCCGTCGAGATGGAGCGCAACCCGCGGGTCGTTCTCCTCGGAGAGGACATCGGCCGCAACGGCGGCGTCTTCCGGGTGACCGAAGGCCTGTGGGAGCGGTTCGGGCCGGAGCGCGTCCTCGACACCCCCCTGGCCGAGGTCGGTATCGTGGGGACGGCCATCGGGATGGCCCTTTACGGCCTTCGCCCCGTCGCCGAGATCCAGTTCGCCGACTTCATCTACCCCGCCTTCGATCAGATCGTGTCCGAGCTGGCCAAGTTCCGGTACCGTTCCGCCGGCCAGTTCCCGGCTCCGGTCGTCATCCGCGCCCCGTCGGGAGGAGGCATCAAGGGAGGCCTGTATCACTCGCAGAGCCCGGAGGCGTACTTCGTTCATACCGCGGGGCTTACGGTGGTGATGCCGTCCACCCCAGCGGACGGAAAAGGGCTTCTCGTCTCCGCGATGCGAAGCCCGGACCCGGTGATCTTTCTTGAGCCCAAGGCGCTGTACCGGACAGCGAAAGGCGAGGTTCCCGAAGGAGAGTACGATGTTCCCCTGGGAAAAGCGCGCACCGTCCGGGAAGGGACGGATGTCTCGATCATCACCTACGGGGCGATGGTGCCGGTGGGGGAAGGAGCCGCAGCGGAAGCGGAGAAGGAGGGGGTGAGCGTCGAGATCACCGACCTTCGCACCCTCTGGCCGCTCGACGTGGAGGCGGTCGACCGGTCCGTGCAAAAGACCGGGAGGGCGGTGGTTCTCCACGAAGCGCCCCGGACCTGCGGGCTCGGGGCCGAAGTGGCGACGCTTGTCCAGGAGCGATCGTTCCTTCACCTCAAGGCGCCCGTCGCCCGCGTCACGGGATTCGACACGCCTTTTCCGTACTCTCTCGAGAGGAAGTACATGCCGGGCGTCCGCCGGACGCTCGATGCGGTCCGCACCGCGGTAAACTTCTGACAAACTCAGGAGGAACGAGATGGCAGTGGCAAACGCACACCGATTGCTGGTCGACGGAAAGAGGATCGAGGACGATGAGACGATGCCGGTCATCGACAAGTACACGGGCGAGACGATCGCAACCGTCCCCGTGGCGTCGAAAAAGACGGTCGAGAAAGCCATCGCCGCCGCCCACGCGGCGTTCCCCTCCTATTCGCGGCTGCCCGCCCACAGGCGTTTTCGAATTCTCGAGAAAACGAGCCAGCTGCTCGCGAAACACCAGGACGAGATCGCCACGATCATCTGCCGGGAGGCGGGGAAAGCGTGGAAATACTCCTTCGGGGAAGTGACGCGCGCGATCGAAACGTTCCAGTTTTCCGCCGAGGAGGCCAAGCGCGTCCACGGCGAGACCCTTCCCAT
>JBFKGZ010000023.1:0-25814 GCA_041633075.1 Candidatus Deferrimicrobiaceae bacterium
ACCTTTCCGGCAGTCCTGTCGACCATACTCACCCCCCCTTCGGTCTTGCCCTTGCCGCCTTCTTCGGGTCCCGGACCGGCACCCGGCAAGTCTTCATCGGTTTGCAAGGAGCTGTCCGAGGAGGATTCGGCCGATACCCGGATCTTGCCGACCATCCCCGCCTCGTAATGTCCGGGGATGAGGCATGCGAAATCGAACGTCCCTCCCCTGGTGAAATGCCATATCAGCTCGCCCGTTTCGCCGGGCTCGACGCCGACCATGTTGGGCTCGGCGTGCTCCATCTCCGGGAACTTCCGCATCAGCTCGGCATGCTCCTTCATTTCCTCAATCGTGCCGATCACCATCTCGTGCCTAAGCTTTCCGGCGTTCCGGACGAAGAACCGGATGGTTTCGCCCCGTTCCACGCGGATGCTGTCGGGACGGAAGCGCATTTCGTCGCTCATTTCCACGTTGATGCTGCGCGTGACCTTGCCGGGGTTGCCGGGCCTGCCAAAACCCGCTTCGTGCCCTTCGGCGCCCCCCCCGTGCTTCTTGCCGTGTTTTCCGCCACCGTTGCCCAGCGCTCCGGTGGCAAACCCGAGACTGATGGCAAGCACGCATGCCAATATCCGTCTGTTCATCGGTTGCTTCCTCCTGACAATCGGGATTACGGAAGGTCCCCCTTCCATTCGTAGGCCTGGGTGCCTTTTGGATGCCTGTACCAGCCCGGGTCGCCGTAGTCGTCGCGGGCAAGCCCCTCCCGAATCTTGACCACGGTGAACATCCCGCCCATTTCCAGGGGGCCGAACGGCCCGTAGCCGGTCATCATCGGCAGCGTGTTTTCCGGCAGCGGCATCTCCATGCTGCCCATCTCCGCCATGCCGCGTTCGCCCATCACCATGTAGTCGGGCAAAAGCTTTTCGATCTTTTCCGCCACCCCCCGATGGTCGACGCCGATCATGGTCGGGACATCGTGGCCCATCGCGTTCATCACGTGGTGAGACTTGTGGCAGTGAAACGCCCAGTCCCCCGGCGCATCCGCGATGAACTCGATCGCGCGCATCGAGCCGATCGGCATATCGACGGTGGTTTCCGGCCACCTCGCGCTCTTCGGGACCCAGCCGCCGTCCGTGCACGTCACGGCGAAGTTGTGCCCGTGGATGTGGATCGGATGATTGGTCATCGTGAGATTTCCCATGCGGATGCGGACGCGATCGTCCTTGCGCACGACGAGCGGATCGATGCCGGGGAACACCCGGCTGTTCCAGCACCACAGGTTGAAGTCGAGCATTGTGTTGACCCTCGGCGTGTAGCTGCCGGGTTCGATGTCGAATGCATTGATGAGGAATACGAAATCGCGATCGACACGGTACAGGTTCGGGTCCTTCGGATGCACGACGAGGAAGCCCATCATCCCCATCGCCATCTGGACCATCTCGTCGGCGTGGGGGTGGTACATGAAAGTGCCCGAATGCTTCATGACGAATTCGTACACGTAGGTCTTTCCCGCGGGGATGTGCGGCTGGTTGAGTCCCCCGACGCCGTCCATGCCGTTGGGCAGAAGGATGCCGTGCCAGTGGATGGTGGTATGCTCGGGAAGCTTGTTGGTGACGAAAATCCGGACCTTGTCGCCTTCGACGCATTCGATGGTAGGACCCGGGCTCTGGCCGTTGTAGCCCCAGAGATTGGCCGTCATGCCGGGGGCGAGTTCGCGCTTGACCGGACCGGCGATGAGGTGGAATTCCTTCCAGCCGTTTCGCATGCGCCAGGGAAGCGTCCACCCGTTCAGCGTGACGACCGGCCGGTACGGCCGGCCGCTGGGGGGAACCAGCGGCGGCCGGGTCATCGAATCGGTCCGGACCGGCGCCTCCGGCAGGGTCGCCGCCCCCGCTTTGCTTACCAGTGCCGCTCCGAGCACCGCTGCGCCCGATGCGTGGAAGAATTGACGACGCGTCATCATGGTGAAGTCTCCTGTCGATACTCTCTCTCAGTGCCCGGCGGGAGCCGAATTCGACGGCATTCCGCCGGTGACCGCACGGACCGTCGCCCCCCTGTCCGTCGGTCCGTTGAATGCGGCCTGTAGAACGCTCTCCGACAGCCAGAAGTCGCGCAGCGCCTCGATGGACGCAATGACGGCTCCGACCTGTTCGCGCGCGTCAGCGAGCAGTTCGAATACGCTGATCAGCATCCCGTTGTAGCGGAGCATGTTCTCCTCGGCGATTTTCATCCGCAAGGGGACGATCTCGTCGCGATAGCGCTTCGCCGCGTCGTAGGCCTTGTGGTACGCGGAGTAGGCTTCCCGAACCTCCGACCGCGCATTCACCGCGGTCTCGGCGACGCGGTGCAGCGCCTGCATGTAGACCGCTTCGGCCCGGGCCACACGGGCACCTCCCCAGTCGAAGATCGGGAGCTGCAGGCTGGCTTCAAAGCCGCGCTTCCAAGGCTCGGGGTCCTCTTTCGTGCCGGCAGGCCCCAGTTCCAGCACGTTGATGAAGCGGGTCGCCCGGGTGAGACCGAGCGACGCGGCGAGGCCTTCCGTTTCCTGTTTCGCCGCCAGGACGTCAAGGCGCTCGGCCATGGCGCGCGCCTCGAGATCCCGGATCGTAGGCTTCTCGGGAGGCAGGTGAGGAAGGCGATCGGGGAGCCGGAAGGCGATGTCGCCGCCGGACAGGCCCAAAAGCCGCGTCAGCCGCTCGCGGCCGGCTACCGCCTCCTGCGTCGCCCGGTCCAGATGAGCAAGCGTCTCGGCGCGGAATACCTGTTCCCGCATCTTGTCGAGTCGGCTTATGTTTCCCACCTCCGCCATGCGGCTCGCAAGCTCCGCGGACGCCTCCGCGGCGAGCTTTACCTGCCCGAGGTAGCGGACACGCTCTTCCGCCGCGACCACCACGATCCATGACTGGCGGACATCGGTTGCGACGTCGAGCATATCGCTGGCCACTGCCAGCTTCGCCTGTTCGAAACGCCCGCGCTCGATCCGGGTGCGCAACGGGATGGTTAAAAGATCGACGATCGGAAACGTCAGCGTCCATTCGAGTTTCCGCTCGCCGCTTTCCGAGGTCCGCAGATACGCGAAGTGCGGGTTCGTCATCCGGCCAGCCTGAACGAGGTCGGCTTCGGCGATGCCCAGCTCGGCATAGGTGGCCTGCAGCCCGGGATTGTTGAATAGAGCGACCTGCACGGCAGCGTCGGCGGAGAGGGGCGATGCCAGGAGATTGTCGACCGCGGCCCGCGCACTCTCCCGCTGATCGTCGTCGCGCTGCCACCTCACTTCCTTGTCGATGCGCTCTCTGGCGATCCGCTCGACCGTGCCGAAGCCGGCATCCTTGGAAAACGTCGCGCAGCCTCCCAGAACCACGACGCTCACGGCCAAGAAGAGAGACCTGACTCTTCTTCTTTCCCGAGACAGGAAATCTGTCATCGATCGCTTCTCCATGGAATCTCCCGTCGCATCCCGTTCCCAGGAATGGATTCGCCACCTGGGATTACGACCGATATGCTTACAGGAACCCCGAATCGTTTCGGGAAAAGACACGGAGAGGAAATCCTCATTCCTTCCCCACATGCACTATTCCAAAGATGTTTTCCTCCAGTGGAAGTTTCAAGCATGAACAAACTCCCGACGCATTTTCACAGGCGTAGCCCCCGAAGCCTCAACGCATTGCCGATGACGGACACGGAACTGAAACTCATCGCCGCGGCGGCGATCATGGGACTGAGCAGGATTCCGAAGAACGGATAGAACACCCCGGCCGCCACGGGAACGCCGAGCGCATTGTAGATAAAAGCGAAGAACAGATTCTGCCTTATGTTCCTCATCGTGGCGCGGCTTAAGAGCCTGGCCCTGACGATCCCCGTGAGATCTCCCTTGACCAGGGTGACTCCTGCGCTTTCCATGGCTACGTCCGTCCCCGTGCCCATGGCGATCCCCACCTGGGCTTGCGCGAGCGCCGGCGCGTCGTTGATGCCGTCGCCCGCCATCGCCACGACGCGTCCCTTTTCCTGGAGACGCTTCACGGCATCGACCTTCTGGTCCGGGAGAACCTCCGCAACCACGTCGTCGAGACCGAGCTTCCTCGCCACGGACTCGGCGGTGGTGCGGTTGTCGCCGGTGAGCATCACGATCCGGATACCGTCCGCGTGGAGCGCGCGGATCGCCTCCGGAGTGGTCTCCTTGATAGGGTCGGCCACCCCGAGGATGCCGGCGGGCCTGCCGTCCACCGCCACGAACATCACCGTCTGCCCTTCCTTTCGGAACGACTCCGCCCTGTCCGCGAGGACACCGGGATCCACGCCGATGTGGTCCATGAGACCCCGGTTGCCAAGAGCGACGGATTTCCCCTCGACCCTCCCCGTGACCCCTTTGCCGGTCACCGACTCGAACGACTCGGCGGCGGGCGGATCGATCCCCCGCTCCCCCGCCCCCTCCACGATGGCCGCCGCCAGCGGGTGTTCGCTTCCCCGCTCGAGGCCCGCCGCCAGACGTACCAGACCCGCCTCGTCCATTCCGTCCGCGGGCTCCACCGTGATCAGCTTCGGCTTCCCTTCCGTGAGCGTCCCGGTCTTGTCGACCACGAGCGTATCGACTTTGCGCATCACCTCGATCGCTTCCGCGTTCTTAAACAGGACCCCCGCCGTCGCGCCCTTCCCCGTGGCGACCATGATCGACATCGGGGTAGCAAGGCCCAGGGCGCAGGGACAGGCGATGATGAGGACGGCGACCGCGTTGATCAGCGCGTGTGCCATCCGGGGCTCCGGTCCGGCGAGCCCCCACACGAAAGCCGTTGCGACGGCAATCCCCACCACCGCCGGGACGAAATAGCCCGCTACCATGTCCGCCAGTTTCTGGATGGGGGCGCGGCTGCGCTGGGCCTCGGCAACCATCTGCACGATCCGGGCGAGAAGGGTCTCGGAGCCGACCCGCTCCGCCCGCATCACCAACCCACCCGTTCCGTTCACCGTGGCCCCGGTCACCCGGTCGCCCGCCCGCTTCTCCACGGGGATCGCCTCACCCGTCACCATCGATTCGTCGATCGAACTCGTCCCTTCCAGGACAACGCCGTCCACCGGCACCTTCTCTCCTGGCCGCACGCGCAGTCTGTCTCCCGGACGGACAAGGTCGAGCGGAACATCTTCGTCGGTCCCGTCGTCCCGGAGGCGGCGTGCCGTTTTCGGCGCAAGACCGAGGAGCGCCTTGATGGCGGCGCCCGTCTGGCTGCGCGCCGCAAGTTCCAGCACCTGCCCAAGCAGCACCAGTGTCACGATGACCGCCGCAGCCTCGAAGTAGACCGCCACGTCCCCCGATTCCCCCCGGAACGACGCGGGAAAGATGTAGGGAAACAGCGCCGCGACCAGGCTATAGAGGTAGGCGACCCCGACGCCGAGCCCGATCAAGGTGAACATGTTCAGGCTGCGGTTCGCGATCGACCGCCATGCTTTTACGAAGAAGGGCCACCCCCCCCAGAGGACGACGGGCGTGCCGAGCGCGAACTCGAGCCAGCCAAGCGTCCGGGGGGATGCCAGGTTCTCCAGGGGGCGTCCGGGCAGGATATCCGCCATTGCGACGAGGAACAGCGGAACCGTGAGCACGGCGCTTGCCCGGAACCGCTTGCGCATGTCGACGAGCTCTGCGTTTTCCTCCTCCTCCGCCGACACCGTACGAGGCTCAAGCGCCATCCCGCAAATCGGGCAGTCGCCCGGGGCGTCTCGAACGACCTCCGGGTGCATGGGGCAGGTCCATTCCCTCCTCGAGACGGGAGCGACCGGTTCGAGCGCCATCCCGCACTTCGGGCAACTGCCGGGGCCTTCCTGTCGTATCTCGGGGTGCATGGGGCAGGTGTACTCCGCTTCGCGAACAATCTTCCCCTCTGCGGACTCCTCCTGGCGGGAAGGTTCGCCCCCTCCCTCAGCGGATAGGTACCGGCCCGGGCTCTCCCGGAATTTCGCGAGGCACCCCGCGCTGCAGAAAAGATAGGCCGTCCCCGCGTGAATAAACCGATGCGCGGTTTCCGGCCCGACCGTCATCCCGCAAACGGGGTCGTGGAGAGCGGCAGAATCCGCCGCCCCAGAGTGCCCATGATGCGATCCGTGTTTTTCACCCATCCCATTCCCCTTCGTTTACGATTCCCCGGTCAATGGCCCTTGGGATGGATTCCATCCTTCCCCGGACCGCCTTCTTCCACCCCGCCGCGATTTCCGCCATGACCACCGTGCCCGCCGCAGCATCCCCCGCCGCGGAACATCAAAAAGAACAATCCTCCGATGATCAGCCAGATCAGCCAACCTTCCATAACCGAGCACCTCCTTCTCGAATCCTGTGGACTGCCGTAATTTTCCCAGTCCGAAATCTCGAAGTCTGCATCAGGCATGCCATTTTTCGTGTTTCTCGTATATCCTTAATATAAAAACCGAAATGAGAGCAGAACGGATTCCTAAGTTAATGCGGGGAGAATTTTCTCCATGAGATCGAAGAGTATTCTCCGGTTCTTTCCGTCTCCCCCCGGTCTCGAGATTGCCGTATTCCCCCGTCCGCTCGAATCCACCCTCCTCATCATCCCATCCATAGGAAAGGATTTTTCATCAATGATTTGCGATGCACTTCCAATGAGGGGGCCGGGTCCCCGACCTCGCTGTACGGGTCGGCACGGTCCGAGACGTCTGGGCAAGCGGAAACCGGGGATATCTTCTCTCGTTCAAGGTCGTCTTTTCCGTCGTCCTCTTCGTGTTTTCCTTCTTCATCCCCAAGATCATCAAGAAACTCAAGGGGGAGTAACGCGATGAAGGCCGTGGCGGTCATTCCCCGCAAGGCGAACTCGATCCACCTGCGTGAGGTCCCGAAGCCCTCCGTGGGAGACGTCGAAGGCGGCCGGGGCGTTCTGGTGAAGGTGCTCCAGGTGGGGGTCGACGGGACGGACAAGGAAATCAACGCGGGGGAGTACGGGGACGCCCCGCCAGGCGAAGAGTATCTCGTGATCGGCCACGAGTCCTTCGGGGTCATCGAGGAGGTCGGATCCGGTGTCACGGAGCTTGCGCCGGGCGATTTCGTAGTGGCGACCGTGCGCCGACCCGGCCGATCCATCTACGACCGGATCGGCATGTACGACATGACCACAGACGATGTGTATTACGAGCGGGGCATCAATCTGCGGCACGGGTTCCTCACCGAATATTACGTCGACGAGCCGGAATATCTCGTCAAGGTCCCGGCCGGGCTGGAACACGTAGGGGTCCTTCTCGAACCGACGAGCATAATCGAAAAGGGGATCGCCCAGGCCTACGAGATCCAGCGGAGACTGCGCGTCTGGCACCCAACGCGGGCGGCCGTGCTCGGGGCGGGCACGGTGGGACTGCTCGCGACCCTGGCGCTTCGGCTTCGGGGACTTTCGGTATGCACCTTCGGCCGGACCAGACCCCCGTACCGGAACTCCGATCTCCTGGGCGAGATCGGGGGTTGCTACCACAGCACGAGCGACGCCTCCTTCACGGAGGCCTCCCGGGAGCACGGCCCCTTCGACATTATTTTCGAAGCGACCGGGTTCTCCCCCCTCGCCTTCGAGGCGATGAACATCCTGGGAAAGAACGGGGTCCTCATCCTCTCCAGCGTCACCGGCGGCGACCGGACCGCCGAGGTCGCCGTTGACAAAATCAATCTGGGATTTGTGCTCGGGAACAAGGTCGTCGTGGGCACCGTGAACGCGAACCGCGAATACTTCGAAGCGGGCGTACGGGACCTGGCCCAGGCGGAGCTTGCCTGGCAGGGGTGGCTGCCGAAACTCCTGACGCATCCCGTGGATGGCCTGGAAAACTTTGAGGAGATGATCCGCCTCCTGACCGAGGCGAAAAATTCGATCAAGGTTTTCGTACGGGTTGCGAAACCGTAAATGTCGATCCTCCCTTGGCGTTGGAAAGAAGGAAATTCTTATGAAAACCAATAAACACCTTGCGGAAGAAACCCGCCTGGCGCAAGACGCGCGCCGCGAGAGGAACTGGAAGCGCTGGGGTCCATACCTCTCCGAGCGCCAATGGGGAACGGTCCGGGAGGACTACTCCGATCACGGGACATCGTGGGAATATTTTCCCCACAATCACTCGGGCTGCCGGACGTACCGGTGGGGGGAAGACGGACTGCTCGGGATCACGGACCGGGAAGGGCGCCTCTGCTTTGCCCTGTCCCTCTGGAACGGGCGCGATCCGATTCTCAAGGAACGCCTGTTCGGTTTGACAGGCCCGCAGGGAAACCACGGGGAGGACGTAAAGGAGCTGTATTTCTATCTGGACTCCACCCCTACCCACTCCTACATGAAGGCGCTGTACAAGTACCCCCAGGCCGAATACCCCTACGACCTTCTGGTGGAGGAGAACCGGCGGCGCGGGAAGGAGGAACCGGAGTTCGAGCTTTTGGATACCGGGGTCTTCGACGGGGACCGGTACTTCGACATCTTCGCCGAGTACGCCAAGGCGTCCCCCAACGACATCCTGATCCGCGTCACGGCGATAAATCGAGGCCCGGAAGAAGCCCGGCTTGCCATCGCGCCGACTCTCTGGTTCCGCAACACCTGGTCCTGGGGAAGGACCGGCGAGGGGTACTGGCCGAAACCGTCGATCCGGAAAGACGGCGACGGGCGTCTCCTCGCGGACCACGCCTCCCTGGGCCGGTTCCGGTTCGCCGCGTCTCCCGGCCCCGAGGGAGAGCCACCCGCGTTCCTTTTCACGGAAAACGAGACGAACATCTCCCGGCTGTACGGGGAACCCAACCCCTCCCCGTACGTCAAGGACGCCTTCCACGAGTACGTGATCCACGGGAAGAGGGAGGCGGTGAACCCGGAAGGAACGGGAACGAAGGCCGCGGCGCTTTACTCTTTCGTGCTGCCTCCGGGCGGCGGACGGACTCTGCGATTGCGCCTGTCGGCGCATGGCGAGAGCCCCGAACGCCCCTTCGGCGAGGAGTTCGAACGCACCTTCGGCGAACGGCTACGGGAAGCGGAGGAATATTACGGGAGCGTGATCCCGACGGGATTGCCGGAGGAGGAGCATCGGATCGCGCGCCAGGCCTACGCCGGCCTGCTCTGGACCAAGCAGTTCTACCATTACAACATCCGGGACTGGCTCGAGGGGGATCCATCCCAGCCAAAGCCCGCGGACGGGCGGAAACGGGGCAGAAACCACGACTGGCCCCATCTCTACAACCGGGACGTCATCTCGATGCCCGACAAGTGGGAGTATCCCTGGTACGCCGCATGGGACCTGGCCTTCCACATGATCCCCTTCGCCCAGGTCGACCCGCACTTCGCCAAGGAGCAGCTGATCCTCTTCCTGCGCGAGTGGTATATGCACCCCAACGGGCAGATCCCGGCATACGAGTTCGCCTTCTCGGACGTCAACCCGCCCGTGCACGCCTGGGCGGCACTGCACGTGTTTCGGTCTACAGGGGGCAGCGACCACCTCTTCCTCGCACGAGTCTTCCAGAAGCTCATGCTCAATTTCACCTGGTGGGTCAACCGGAAGGATATCCACGGAGACAACGTATTCGCCGGGGGATTTCTCGGTTTGGACAATATCGGTGTCTTTGACCGGTCACAGGATCTCCCGACCGGGGGGCACCTGGAACAGGCCGACGGCACCGCGTGGATGGCATTTTACTGCTCCACGATGCTCTCGATGGCGCTGGAACTCGCACGGAAGGACTTCGCCTACGACGACATGGCGTCCAAGTTCTTCGAGCACTTCATCGCGATCACCGATGCCATGAACCAACACGGCGGTGTCGGGCTGTGGGACGAGAAGGACGGATTCTACTACGATCACCTTCACGTCGACGGCCGCTCCCTTCCGCTCCGCCTTCGCTCCCTGGTGGGGCTCATCCCGCTGATCGCCGTCGGGTCCCTGGAAAGCGATGTCATCAGCGCCCTGCCCGGATTCCGGAAGAGGATGACCTGGTTCCTCGAGAACCGGGCGGACCTGGCACGGGTAATCACGTACCTGGATTCTCCGTCCGCCGGGGAGGCCCATGGCCATCGGCTTCTCGCCGTCCCGTCGCGGGAGCGACTGATACGGATCCTTGGATACATGCTCGACGAAACCGAATTCCTTTCCCCGTACGGAATCCGGTCGCTGTCGAAAATCTACCGGGACAACCCCTATGTGTTCCGGATGAATGGACAGGAATACCGGGTGGAGTATCTTCCCGGAGAATCGAACTCGGGGCTGTTCGGAGGAAATTCGAACTGGAGGGGGCCGGTCTGGTTCCCCGTGAACTACCTGCTGATCGAGGCCCTGGAGCGGTACCACCATTTTTACGGCGACACCCTCCGAGTGGAGTGTCCGACCGGATCGGGAACATGGATGGATCTGGGCGAGGTCGCCCGGGAAATCTCCCGGCGCCTGGTGCGGATCTTCCTCCCCGACGGGCAAACCGGCCGTCCCTGCCACGGGGGAATCTCCCGGTTCGCCGAAGACCCGAACTGGCGCGATCTTCTTCTTTTCCACGAATACTTCCACGGCGACGCCGGCCGGGGGATCGGGGCGAGCCACCAGACCGGCTGGACCGCCCTGGTCGTGAACCTCCTTGGAAGGAACACCGGCCCGGGATGATCGAATCCGGGCGGTACCTCGGCACCGGTCGATCCGGGAACGTCGCCGGGCTCCGGCTCGCCTTCGCCCGCTTCGTACGCAGCGGGTGATTTCTCCCTCAGGCTTGTAAGGAACCCTCCCGCTGCGGAGACCAACCAACCAGCAGGGGAAATACCGACCGCGCGGCGCCCTCCCTGGCGCTTCGTGGAGGCTATCGGAAAAAGGAGGTTCGTCATGTCTTTAGCAAGAAAAGCTGCACCGTTCGCACTTATGCTGGCCTTCCTGTTTGTCGCCGTTTCGAGCAGGGCCGGAGAAGTCTCGTTCCCCTTGAAAGCCGAAAAGGACAGCCCTGCAGGTAGCGGGACGGCCGATCTGACAGACAGCAAGATCCGCATCCAGGCGGAAGGTCTTCGCCCGAACGGGGTCTACACGGTCTGGTTCGTCAACATGAAACCCAAGAAGCACGAGGCCGGGGCGGGGAGCGCTCCCTACACGTTCCGTACGGACGGGCAGGGAAAGGGCTCGTATGAATCCCCCCTGTCGGAGTCGCCCTTCGACAAATGGAGCACGATCATGGTGGTGCGCCACCCCACCGGCGACCCCGCTGATATGAAGAACATGGCGCCTGCACTCTCGGCCGGAATCCCGGGGAAGAAATAGCAAGATACCGGGCGCGGAGGGGGAACGGTCCTCCTCCGCGCTCTCCCCGGTTCCCTTCCAGGACCCAACCCGCCGGATATTCGTCAGCATCCATTAAAAAGGGAAAAGGGTAAGGATCCGCGAGATGGAAGAGGACTAACCACGTAAGAACTCGCGGCCCTGATGGAAGAACGCGCTACCTAGGATACGGAAGTGGACGGGACGACTTGCCCGCGGCGTGGGGAAAAACCGAAGAGGGTCGGGGAAACCAGCCATCCCTCGGGTGAATGGTCCGGGCCGTGAGGATACCGACCCGTTACCGCTTCTTTACGGAGAGCTCGTTCCCCTCCCGCCGCTTCTTCACGGCCTTGAAAATCGTGGGGAGGAGAGCGAACACGCCCAGCAAGGCGAACGAACCGAGAACGCGCGGACTGGCGACCTGGCTTACGCTTTCGATGGCCGCCAGGCTCGCCCCCGCGTTCACGAAGACCAGGCTCCCCGGCATGATCCCGAAAAACGTTCCCAGGACGTAGGTCCGCAGCGGCAAGCCGGTGATGCCGCACGCCAGGTTGACCAGGAAGAACGGAAACGCAGGGACCAGGCGCAGGAAGAGGAGATAAGAGAGCCCGTTTTCCCGCAGACCCCTGTCGATTCCCTCCATCCGGCCACCGAATTTCCGTACCACCCAGTCCCGCAACAGGGTACGGCTGACGAGGAACGCGAGAACGGCCCCGATGGTGGCTCCCGTCACGACGTACACCGTTCCCTGGAGAACCCCGAATATCGCCCCCGACGCGAGGGAAAGGACGGCTGCACCGGGCAGGGAGAAAGCGGTCTGGACGATGTAGATCAGCACAAACGAGGCGACGAAGAGGAATGCGTGCGCGGCGCGCAGGTCTTCCAGGCGCGCCCGGTTCGCCTTCAGGCTTTCCAAGGTGAGGTACTTGCCAAGGTCCAGGTAGTAAAATGTCCCCGCCACCACGACGAACACAATCAGGATCAGAACTTTCCTGGCCTTCATCCACACACCCCCACCGGTTGCGTCATCATGTCGCTTCCTCTGGCGCCGTCGCCTCCGGCTTGCTCATTCCATCTTAGCCGTTTGGTCGCCGAGACGCCGCAATCCTTACAGATCTTCCGGCGTTTTTCCCTCAAGGTCCCCGACCCCTGTTGTCTTCCTGCCGGGAAAAGTGCGATAAATGGATTCGTGGGGAAGCCAGAGCGCAGCGATCCCGCCGACTGGGTGGACCGTTACGGGGACTACCTGTTCCGGTACGCGCTTCTCCGGCTGAGGGACCGAGTGGTGACGGAGGACCTCGTCCAGGAGACGTTCCTTGCGGCGCTAAACAACCGGGATACGTTTTCCGGCGGCTCCTCCGAGGCCACCTGGCTTGTCGGGATCCTCAAGCACAAGATCGCCGACCACTTCCGTCGGCAGGCCCGGGAAGAATCCCTTCCGGACGGAGACCCCCCGAACCAGCCCGGAGAACCACCATTCAACGCGACCGGACACTGGACAACCGGCCCTGCCGATTGGGGGGGCAATCCGGCGGACCTCCTCCGGCAGAAGGAGTTTCTCGGGGAATTGACCAAATGCCTCTCCGGGCTTTCCCCTGCCCAGGCGAGCGCCTTCACCCTCCGGGAGATCGAGGGGCTTTCCACCGGGGAAATCTGTAAGGTTTTAGACGTTACGGAGACCAATCTCTGGGTGATCCTGCACCGCGCCCGGATGCTCCTTCGGCGGTGCCTGGAGATCCGATGGTTCGCAAGAGGGACCGGGAAAGGATCCTGATGCTTTCCTGCAAGGACGTGACGCAGCTCATCTCCGAGTCGATGGACCACTCCCTCCCGCTGGGGAAGCGGATCGGCGTGCGCATCCATCTGCTCATGTGCCGGTTCTGCGAACGATACGAACGGCAGCTCCTGCTGATCCGGGAGACCGTAAGAAGGCTCGCCGCCGTGGAGGAAACGCCTGAGGGGCTGTTCCTCGGGCACCTTTCGGAGGACGCGCGGGAGCGCATCAGGCAATCTCTTTGCAGCCGGTAAACTTTCCCTGCCGGCATGACCCGGCCATGCCGCATGTAAGGTTTCCGTAATTTCGACGACGTATCGGAGATCGCTGGAACCTGTTTTCGGCAGTCAATCCTTTCGGTCGCGATAGGAGATGATCATGGATTCGAAGTTTGCCATTCTGCCGGATACCGAGGAAAACAGGGCACTGGGGCGAAACGTCCACCCGTTGGACTGGACGAACCCGGTTCCCGCCGAACGCTACAACCTGGTGGTGGTCGGCGCGGGGACGGCCGGGCTCGTGACGGCGGCGGGAGCGGCCGGTCTGGGCGCGAAGGTCGCGCTCATCGAACGCGAATTCATGGGAGGAGATTGCCTGAACGTCGGGTGCGTCCCCTCCAAGGGGATCATCCGTCCGGCCCGGGCCATCCACGATGCGCGCACCGCCGGGGAATTCGGCGTGGGAGGAGCCGAGCACCTGTCGATCGATTTCGGGAAAACCATGGAGAGGATGCGGCGCATCCGGGCGGAGATCAGCGACGTTGACTCCGTCCACCGGTATTCCGAAACGCTGGGCGTCGATGTCTTTCTGGGCGAGGGGAGATTCGCCGGACCCGACGTCATCGAGGTAGACGGGACGCGTCTCCGGTTCCAGCGGGCCGCCATCTGCACGGGAGCCAGGGCGGCAGCTCCTCCCATCCCGGGGATCGAGGAAGCAGGATACCTCACCAACGAAACGGTTTTTTCCCTGACCGAACTGCCGGGAAGGCTCGCCGTCATCGGGGGCGGGCCGATCGGATGCGAACTGTCCCAGGCGTTCGGACGCTTCGGGAGCCGGGTGTCCCTCTTCGAGATGGGGTCCCACATTCTTCCCCGGGAAGACCCGGACGCCGCCGGCATCGTGCAGGACGCTTTTGTTGCGGAAGGGGTGGACCTGATCCTGAACGCGAAAGTCGTGGAGGTCTCTTTGGTAGGAGGAGAAAAAATCCTCCATGTCGAGCAGGAGGGGAGCAAACGAGCGATTCGCGTCGACGAGATCCTCGTCGGCATCGGACGGGCCCCCAATGTGGACGGTCTGAACCTGGAGTCGGCGGGGATTGCGTACGATCCGAGGCGGGGAGTCCAGGTCAACGACAAGCTCCAGACGTCCAATTCCCGCGTCTATGCCGCAGGCGATATCTGTTTCCCTTACAAGTTCACCCATACCGCCGACGCCTTGGCCCGCATCCTGATCGCCAACGCCCTCTTCCTGGGAAGGCAGAAAAGTTCCGCACTCGTCGTGCCGTGGTGCACCTACACCGATCCGGAGATCGCACACGTGGGGATGTACGAAAGCGATGCGAAAGAGAAGGGGATTCCGGTGGTCACCCTGACGGTTCCCTTATCCCATGTGGACAGGGCGCTTCTCGACGGGGAAGCGGAAGGGTTCGCCCGCGTTCATCTGCGCAAGGGGAGCGACAAGATCCTGGGTGCCACCATCGTCGCAAGCCACGCCGGGGAAATGATCAATGAATTTTCCCTCGCCATCACCGCCGGTCTCGGTCTTTCCGCCATCGGGAAAACCATTCACCCCTACCCGACCCAGGGGGAGGTGATCAAGAAACTGGCCGATGCCTTCAACCGAACCCGTCTAACCCCTACCGTGAAAAAGATTCTCGGCACCTGGTTGCGCTGGCAACGGTCATGAACATTCCGGTCTGCGAGGGAGACAATCCCCGGCTGCCACAGGGCCGGTCACCCCACGATCGCCCGCCGCGCAATCTCCCGGCCCCTTTCGGTCAGGAAGAGAAGTTCCCCGTCGCGGGAAAGGGTTCCCTTCCGCTCGGCGGCGGCAACGATCCGCACGGCAAATTCAGGCTTCCATCTCTGGTGCTCGTGAAGATGGTCGACGTGGTTCTCCTTCTGCTCGCCGGGAAGATCCTCGTGGTTGTACAGGTGAACGAGAAGCATCGTCTGGGCGAACTCGACCCGCTGACGGGCGCGCCGGACAAAGATCGATACCAGCCCGCGGTCCGGCGCGGCCAGGAAGGTCGCCACGAAGAACACGCCGGTCATCGTGGCCATGGAGCCGGCGATGGAGACGTCCAGGGCATGTGCCACCCAGTACCCCGAAATGGCGCAGATCACTCCGATCAGGGAGCTTGCCGCGAGCAGATAGGACAACCGGTCGGTGATCAGGTATGCAGTCGCCGGAGGGGCGATCATCAGCGCCACCACGAGAACCGATCCCACCGCGTCGAAGGCGCCCACGGCCGTAATCGATACGATGGTCATCAAACCGTAATGGATGACCACGGGGGAAAACCCGAGCGCGCCGGCCAACCCTGCATCGAACGTGGAAAGTTTCAGCTCCTTGTAGAAGATAAGGATAAAGAGAAGGTTCAGGAGCAGGATCCCGGACATCAGGTAGAGCCCCTTGGGCCCGATGTCGTACCCCAGGGCAGACAGGCGGTTGAAGGGCGCGAAGGCGAGCTCCCCCAGGAGAACGGCATCCACATCCAGGTGGACATCCCCCGCGTACCGGGAGATGAGAATCACCCCGATGCTGAACAGCGCCGGAAAGATCAGGCCGATCGCCGCGTCCTCCCGGACACGCTTCGTCCGGGTGAGGATCTCCACCAGGCTCACGGTCACGACGCCCGTCAGGGCCGCGGAGAGCACGAGAAGCGGGGAAGCGAGATCCCGGATCACGAAGAACCCCACCGCGATTCCGAGCAGGATGGAATGGCTGATGGCGTCGCTCATCATCGCCATCCGGCGCAGGATCAGGAAGCACCCCGGCAAGGCACAGGATACGGCAACCGCGGAAGCGATGAGCTGGATCTCGATCTGCGGCGCGGTCACGAAGTTTCCCTCCACTGCCGGGAGAGTCGTCCCGCCTCCTCCATTCCCAGGGGTGTGAGACCCCACTCTCCCGATCCGGTTTCCCGCACAAGGCCGCGTTCCTTGAGCACCTTGAGGCTTCGGTCCACGCCCCCGTGACCGTGCGCCATGGTGCGCAGGACCTCGATCGGGTGACCGTGTCCCGGCTCCTGGTGCTGGTTCGCGAGGACATACAGGTCGCCGAGCACGGCATCCGTCTGCAGCTGCCTCCGGTTGATCTGCTCCCGGACAAAGCCCCACGCCATCCCGCGGTTCGGGGCAAGCAGAAGGGAAAAAAGCACGATCGCGCTCGCGCAGAGAACGATCGTCGGCCCGGTCGGTATGCGCGCCGCCTGGCTGCTGACCAGCGCCCCGCTTACCCCCGCCAGCGCCCCGAAGATCCCCGATACCGTCACCATGACCCCCAGCCGGTCCGTCCACTGCCGGGCCGCCGCGGCCGGTGCGACGACCATGGCGCTCATCAGGACGACGCCTACGGTCTGGAGCCCGATCACGATTGCGATGACGAGCAGCGTCGTGAGGATAACGTCCAGGATCCGAACCGGGAAGCCGAGGCTGAATGCGAAGTCGGGATCGAAGCTTAGCAGCTTGAATTCCTTCCAGAAGAGAAGGAGAAAGACCAGCACGATCCCTCCCAGGACGCCGATGGTCATCACGTCCTTCCGGAGGAGGGTGGCGGCCTGCCCGAAGAGAAACTTGTCGAGCCCCGCCTGCGTCGCGACGGGCAGCTTCTGGATGTAGGTGAGAAGAACCAGGCCGAACCCGAAGAAGACCGACAGGACCAGCCCCAGGGCGCTGTCGTACTTCACCCGGGTATGCTTCACGATGCTCATGATGAGCAAGGTTCCGACCCACCCCGCCGCCGCTGCGCCCAGAAGCAGCGCCAGGGAGGACTTGCTGCCCGTGAGCAGGAACGCCAGGACGATGCCGGGCAGCGCCGCGTGGGAAATCGCGTCCCCCAGCAGGCTCTGCTTCCTTAAGACCGCGAAAGAGCCCAGGACGCCGTTTACGATCCCCAGCATGGCGGCGCCCAACGCCACCTGGCGAAGCGTGTAGTCCGCAAACAGGTTGTCGACAAACCCCACGATGTCCACGGTACTTTCTCCGCTACTCTTCCGGTGTCCCGAACGTCTCCTCGGGAGCGTGGTGGGTAAGATAGGATACCCTTCCCCCGTATGTGAGCCGAAGATTCCGGTCGACGAACGCCTCTTCCACGGGTCCGCTGGCGACACAGCGGACGTTGAGAAGGGTGACCCAGTCGAAATATTCCGGGACGGTCTGCAGGTCGTGGTGCACGACCACGACCGTCTTTCCCTCCGACCGCATTTCCTTGAGAAGCGTCACGATCGCCCGCTCCGTGGTCGCATCGACCCCCTGGAAAGGCTCGTCCATGAGGTAGACGCGGGCATCCTGGACCAGCGCTCGCGCGAGAAAGACGCGCTGCTGCTGCCCCCCCGAGAGCTGGCTGATCTGGCGGCCGGCCAGGTCCGCCATCCCGACCTTCATAAGCGCCTCCATGGCCGCCTTCCGCTCCGTGCGCCCGGGGCGGCTGAGCCAACCCAGCACCCCGTATCGCCCCATCATGACCACGTCGAGGACGGACGTGGGAAAATCCCAGTCGACGCTGTTTCGCTGCGGGACGTACCCCACCAGGCGCCTTTGGTCCAGGTACGGTTTTCCGAAGATCGAGACATATCCCGCAACGGGCTGGACGAGCCCCATGATCGCCTTGATCAGCGTCGTCTTCCCCGCGCCGTTCGGCCCGATGACCGCCATCAGCACGCCGGCGGGAACCCCCATGTCCACGTCCCACAGGACCGGCTTGTCCCCGTAGGCCACTGTCATGTCCTCCACCCGGATGGCATGCTCCGTCCCCGCGTCGATGCCGGACTTTTCTTCCCCAACGCCTTTGTTCCGGAATGTCACCTTTTCTCCCGCCCTGGAATTCCTTTGCCGCGTCTCCCGTTCACTGCGATAGCGCCGAAACGATCGTGTCGATGTTGTGTCGCACCATCCCGATGTACGTCCCGTGCGGGGTACCCGGATTCCCCATGGCGTCGGAATACAGGTTCCCCCCGATCTTCACGTCGAATCCCCGGGCGCGGACCGCCTCCTTGAGGGCCTCGATGGTGCGGGGCGACACGGAAGTCTCCACGAAGACAGCGGGAATCTTCCTCTCCACGATAAACTTCGCCAGCGACTGGATGTCGGCCGTACCCGCCTCGGATACGGTGCTGATCCCCTGGAGTCCCAGCACCTCGAACCCGTAGGCCCTCCCGAAATAATTGAACGCGTCGTGGGCGGTGATGAGAACCCTCCGGGACGCTGGCACCTCCCCCGCCCGGGTCTTGACGTACTCGTGGAGCTCCGAAAGCTTTCCCAGGTACGCCTTTGCGTTTGCCATGTATACATCCCCGTGCTGCGGGTCGATCCCGGCGAGCGTATCCGCCACCTGTTCCACCGCCTTCATCCAGAGCGTGACGTCGAACCAGACGTGGGGATCGAAGACTCCCTGGAACTCGGGGGGCTTGAGCAAGAGACTACGGTCGATCCCGTCGGTGACGGCGACCGTCAGGATCCTTCCCCTCATCCGCTCGAACACCTCGGTCATCTTTCCCTCGAGATGCAATCCCCCGTAGAAGATGACGTCCGCCCCCGCCATGCGGGTGACATCTCCCTCGCTGGCCTTGTAGAGGTGCGGGTCGACGCCCGGTCCCATCAGCCCACTCACCTGAACCCGCTCTCCCCCGATCTGCGAGACGATGTCCGTGATCATGCCGATGGTCGCCACCACACGAATCTTCCTCCCCGCAAGATCCGCCGGGGGCCGGACAATTTCGCCGTCGCTTCCCGTCTCCTTCCGTTTTTCACAGCCGGAAAGGAGCAGGGCTCCGAGCAGGAGCATCACGGTCAGAAATCGGAATCTTTTCCCCGGCCTTCGCATTCCCGCCGGGTTTGCCGTATGGAAGAAGGGAATCGTATCAGGCAAGGTTTCCCCCTTCGGCCGCGAGGGCAAGAGTAAACACCACCCCCCCGCCTTCCGGAAGATTGCGGACGGACAGCAGTCCGTCGTGCTGATCTGCGATCCGGGAGCAGATGGAGAGCCCCAGACCCGTACCGCCGTCCTTTGTCGTGTAGAAGGGATCGAAGATCCGTTCCCGCTGGTCCTCGGGGATCGGCGGCCCATCGTTTTTGAGCCCGACGCAGAAGTATCCTTTTCCACCGTGGCGCTCGGGGAAAACGGAGAAGGAGAGCGTCCCGCCTCCCCGGCCGGTCAATGCCTGCACCCCGTTGATGGCGATGTTGAGCAGCAGCTGGGTCAGCTGGTCGGCGTCCCCCATCACGGTAGGGGGCTCTCCCCCGTCATACGGGGCGATCTCCGTCGTCACCCCTTCCCTGCTTGCCTGGGTCTCCACCAGCGAAGCAACGCGCTGCACCACCTCCCGCAGGTCGAGCGGGCGCCGGTCGGAAGGAGCCGGCCTGGCGAAGGTTAAGAATCTCTCGGCGGTCTGCGCCAGACGGTCGATCTCCTCCATGTGGATGTCCAACATCCGGCGCTCCGGAGCTTTGGAGGGAATCGCGTCGCGAAGAATCTCGGCCGTTCCCTTCATCGTGTGAAGCGGGTTTTTGATTTCGTGTGCAATCCCCGCCGTAAGTTCCCCCAGCGCCCCGAGCCTTCCCGCCCGGATGAGCTGCGACTCGATCCGCCGCTGTTCCTCGAGCGCCTCGGAGAGCTTCCTCGCAAGCCGCTGCTGCGTCTCCCGCTCCCGGCGCTCCCGGTCGACGAGGAGCCCCGCCACCACCGCCACGATATTGTACAGGAGGATCTCCAGCCCCTTCTCCAGGGCGTCCCCGGGATCGCGCGCCACGAGGCTCAAGAACGCGTGGGGGAAATAGATGAGGGATGCGAATACGGAGACGGAGATCCCGCCACGCACTCCCCCCGAAAACGCGGCGAACAGGATCGGGAGATAGTACAGGCGCCGGAGGACGTCGTGCGCCCAGGCGTATTCCGAAAGGGTTCGGTAATGGAGAACCGTGATCAAAAGGCAGGGGACCCATGCGACGAACACCATCCTTCGCGAGAAGACCGGGCGCAGGTCGTCCACCATCCCGTTTATGAAGCGCCTCTCAGACATCTCTGCGAATGCCGTACTTCTCGATCCGGTAGACGAGTATGTGCCGGGGGACGTTGAGGTAGGCGGCGGCCTGCGTGATATTCCCCCTTTTCATGCGAAGGGCCCGCTCGATCACCTTCTTCTCGAGATCCACGAGCGAGAGTCCCCCGGGGGGAAGGGGGGGCCACTCCTCCGCGAATCCCTCTCCCGGCGTGTCACCCGGCGAGTACGCTATGGAAAGCGGGGGCAGATCCTCCACCGAAACCTCCTCCCCCCGGCACAGGATCACCATCCGTTCGCAGGCGTTCTTCAGCTCCCGGACATTCCCGGGCCAAGGCCTCGTCGTCAGCGCCTCCATCACAACCGCAGGGACGGAGATCCCCCGGTCCGGGCTGAATTCCTTCATGAAGTGTTCCACGAGAGAGGGGATGTCCTCCGGCCTCTCCCGCAGAGGGGGCACGCGGATTTCGACCACGTTCAGCCGGTAATACAGATCCTCGCGAAACGTCCCTTCCCGGATCCGCTCCGGAAGGGACCGGTTGGTCGCCACGAGAATGCGCACGTCGACGGGAATCGGCTTGTCCCCTCCCACCTCGTCCACCACCTTCTCCTGGAGTACGCGGAGAAGCTTCGCCTGAAGGGACAAGGGCATCTCCCCGATCTCGTCGAGGAACAGCGTGCCTCTCCCGGCCTGGCGGAATCGACCGAGACGGTCACGGACGGCGCCGGTAAACGCTCCGCGCGCATGCCCGAAAAGCTCCGATTCGAGCAACTCTGCGGGAATCGCCGCGCAGTTGACCGCGATGAACGGCGCCGCCGCCCGGGAAGAGCGCACGTGGATCCGCCGCGCCACGGCCTCCTTGCCGGTACCGCTCTCCCCCGTGATCAGGACGGTGGCGTCGGTTCCTGCCACCCTGTCAGCCATCGCAAGGATGCGCTTCATTGCGGCGGATACAGTTACGATGTCCCGCTCCACTCCTGTCGCCCGTATCCGCAGATCCCGGACCTCCTCATTGAGGCGTTGCCGTTCGAGGGCCTTTTCGACGGCCAGGAGCAGCTGGTCCCGGTGGAACGGTTTCCCGATGAAGTCGTACGCCCCCTCCTTCATCGCCTCCACCGCCGTGTCCACGTTCCCGAAGGCGGTGATGACGAGCACGGGGATCTCTTTTGACTGCGTCCGGATGCGGCGGAGCACCTCGATCCCGGAAATCCCCGGCATCTTCACATCCGTGATCACCAGGTCGAACTTCTTCGGAGAGAAGGCGGCAAGCCCTTCGGCTCCGTCGGAGGCGGTTTCCACCTTGTATCCGGCCTTTCGCAGGTTGAACAGGGCCACCTCCCGGCCCGCCCGGTCGTCGTCGATAAACAGGATTCGTCCCGATGCCACCTGGGCTCCTCCCATTGGTCTCTTCGGTTCCCGCCGATCGCCACCCGTTACAGGGGAGGCGACGTGTATTCCTACGGTTTTTGTATCATGGCACGCCGCAGGAATTGTGGAAAGGAACGGCGATCCATCCCGTCGGGTGCCCCGGGGGCCAAAGGCAAGCCCCTAGCGAAGGGACTTCCCGAGAAGGCGGAGTACCTCCTCCAGTTCCTCCCGGGTCGTCGTCCTGCCAAGGCTGAACCGGACCGCGCCCATCCCCTCTCCGGCCGGGACCCCCATGGCGACCAGCACCGGGGAAAGGGTGACCGAACCGGCGTGGCAGGCAGAGCCCGTGGAGGCGGCGACTCCCGGCAGGGAGGCGAGGACCTCCGCGCCGACGCGTCCGATGAAGTTTACGTTCAGCGTGTTGGGCAGGCACTCCGACGGGTGGCCGTTTTGGGTCACCCGCTCCCCGAAAATACCTTTCAGTCCCTCCCAGAACCCGTCCCGCAGGGCCTTTACCCGAGGCATGCCTACCCACTCCCGGGCCGTGGCGGATGCGGCTCCCAGCGCCAAGGCGAGGAGCACGTTCTCGGTCCCCGCGCGTCGTCCCCCTTCGTGTCCTGCCCCATGCACGAAGGGCTCGATCCGCGTCCTCTCCCGGATGTAGAGCGCCCCGACGCCCTTGGGGGCGTACATCTTATGTCCCGCCACAGAGAGCAGGTCTACCCCCAGATCGTCCACGTCTGTCGGGATCTTTCCCACGGTCTGTGCCGCATCGGTATGAAAGGGGATGTCCGCCTCGCGGGCGATCTTCGCGATCTCGGGAACCGGCTCGACCGTCCCCACCTCGTTATTCGCGTGCATCACGGTGATCAGGACGGTGCGCGGAGTAATGGCCTTCCGGACGTCGTCCGGGTCGACCCTTCCGAACCGATCCACGGGAAGGACGGTCACATTTGCGCCAAGCGACCTTTGCAGGAACCGGCACGGCTCGATCGTCGCCGGATGCTCCACCGCCGTCGTGACGATGTGGTCTCCCCTGCTCCGGTTTGCGAGGAAGACCCCTTTGATGGCGTGGTTATTCGCCTCGCTCCCACCGCTCGTGAAGACGACCTCGGTGGGGTCGCAACCAATAGTAGAAGCCACCTGCCCGCGCGCCGTTTCCACAGCGTCTTTGGCGGGCGCCCCCGCCCAGTGGAGGCTCGACGGGTTTCCGTAGTGCCCGGCGAGAAACGGACGCATCGCCTCGACCGCCTCGGGGGCGATCGGCGTGCTCGCGTTGAAATCGAGGTAGATCGGACGGCCCAAGTGCCCTCCCCCTCCCTTTGCGGCATCGTGCCTGCCGGAACGATCATCGTACCACCGCTTATCCATGAGAGGCGTTCTGGATGCGGATGGTGCGTGCTGTTAGACTAGAGCCCGGGAGAATCCCGTGGACTTCGGGCACAAGGACGTGATCGCGGCAAAGCAGCGTGTCTACCGGCTGGCGTACGCCACTCCGCTGGTCGAGGAAACCCCGCTGTCCGAACGGGCGGGCGGAAGGGTTCTCTCCAAGCTGGAAAACCTCCAGAACTCCGGGTCGTTCAAGATCCGGGGGGCCGCTAACAAAGTCCTTTCCCTGGATCGCACCCGGGTCTCCGGCGTCATCGCAGCAAGCGCGGGGAATCATGCCCGCGGCGTCGCGCGCGCCGCGAAAAAGGCGGGAATCCCGGCGACCCTCGTGATGCCCGTGTGGGCCCCGGTGTCCAAGTCCGCCGCCGCGCAGCGCGAAGGCGGGGAGAACATCCGCATCATCCATCACGGGGAAACCTTCGACGACGCGGCAAGGCATGCCGCCTCCCAGGCGCAGGATTTAGGGCTTGTCATGGTGCACCCCTTCGACGACCCGTTGGTGATCGCGGGGCAGGGGACGCTGGGGGCGGAGCTCGTCGAGGAAATCGGCCCCCCCGGAACGATCTACGTCCCCGTGGGCGGCGGAGGACTCCTGGCCGGGATCGGAGCCGCAGTGAAGGAGATCTATCCGGATGTGGAACTCGTTGCGGTCCAGGCGCAAGAGGCCTCGTCGCTCTCCCCATCGCTTGCGGCGGGACGGCCCGTGGGATTCCCGGAGGCGCGCACGATCGCGGACGGCATCGCGGTGACATCCTTAAGCGAGCGGACCTTCGAAGCCGCCCGACGGTGGGTCGACGACGTCGTCATCGTGGACGACGAGGAGATTGCCGCGGCGATCCTGTACGCCCTGGAAGAGATGAAGACCACGCTGGAGGGCGCGGGAGCCGCCCCGCTGGCGGCGGTTCTGTACAAGCGCACGCCGACGCGGTTTCCGGCCGTGATGATGCTCTCGGGGGGGAACATCGACGTCAACTTCCTCTCCCGGATCACCGAGCGGGGGCTGTTCCGCTCGGGGCGCCTGATCCGATTGCGGTTCCTCATCCCGGACCGGCCCGGTTCCCTCGCCACCCTGCTCGCCGCGGTCGCCGGGGAACGGTCGAACGTGATCAGCATCGAGCACGACCGCCTCCCTTCCGACTGTCCGCCGGGGTACTCGACCGTCGTCCTCCTCCTTGAGA
Organism: Candidatus Deferrimicrobiaceae bacterium; assembly: GCA_041633075.1. Lineage (GTDB taxonomy): Bacteria > Desulfobacterota > Deferrimicrobia > Deferrimicrobiales > Deferrimicrobiaceae > CSP1-8. The sequence goes on from JBFKGZ010000023.1 coordinate 24,135, forward strand.
CGCGCGACCGCGCCCACGGGGAGGAGCTCGCAGCCCACCTGGAGGAGAAGGGGTTCCAAAACACGAACTGACCTCTTCGTTTCCTTTTTCGGCCGGATGCGTCTTTTTCCCCCGGACCGGGATCTAATGACCATGGGAAAGCAAACGCACTCCCATCGCCACACCCTGCCGGATCCCACCATCACCACCACCGAAAAGGGATCCCGCGCCGTGCTTTGGTCGTTTGCCGCACTCTTCGTGACCGCGGCCTTCCAGGCGGTCGTCGTTCTCGTAACGGGCAGCGTCGGCCTTCTCGCCGACACCATCCACAACCTGGGCGATGCCGGCACCGCGATCCCCCTGTGGGTCGCCTTCCGTCTCGCCCGCAAGAGACCGAGCGACCGGTTCACCTACGGGTACGGACGCGTCGAGGACCTGGCGGGGGTCATCGTGGTCGCCGTCATCCTGGCGAGCGCCATTGCGGCAACGGCGGAGTCGATTCACCGGTTCGTGACGCCCGTCCCGGTGCGGCACTTGTGGGCGGTCGCGGCCGCCTCGGCAGTCGGATTTCTCGGAAACGAGGCGGTAGCGGTCTACCGGGTGCGCGTCGGGAAGGAGATCGGGAGCGCCGCGCTCGTGGCGGACGGAAGACACGCGCACGCCGACGCGCTGACGAGCCTGGCGGTTGCCCTGGGGGCAGGGGGGGTCTGGCTGGGGTATCCCGTCGCGGATCCGGCGGTCGGACTGGTGATCTCCGTGATCATCCTGAGAATCGTATGGCAGACGGGAAAGGAGGTTTTCCTCCGGCTTCTCGACGGGTCAGACCCGGCGGTGGCCGTCGAAATCCGGAAGGCCGCCTCCGCGGTGCCCGGCGTCGTGGATGTGTCGGACGTGCGGGTTCGCTGGGCGGGCCACCGGATGTACGCGGAGGTTCATCTCGCCGTGGAAGGGGAGCGGTCCGTAAGTGAGGGGCATGCAATTGCAAAGGAAGTCCGGCACAGGATGCTTCACGGCCTTCGCTACCTGTCGGACGCTGTCGTCCACGTGGACCCCGCGGACGCCTCGGGAATCGAAAACCACCGCATACCGTCCCACAGGCACGACGATCTGCCGGGCCATTCGCACGGTTGATTCGGCTTGCTGCCTCGCTAGGCGACGTCCAGAACTTCGGCGGGCAGCTTCTCCAGGACCGACAGGAGGAGTTCCTTCCTCGTGATCATCTCCTCCCGCATTCCCCGATCCCTCGCGGCGGCGGTCTCCATCTGCAGGTTCGCAATCTCCGCCTCAAGAGTTTCCTTAAGCGCCCGTACTTCCATGTTGGTCAGAAGGAGCTCCATGGGATTCCTCCTTTCCCCTCGATTCCGTCGACCTTCCCCGGGATGGACTGATGGATCATTATATCATCGATATCACCGCGTATATCACCGCGCACGGGAAAACCCCCCTCCGGCCCCCTTTCTGTAGGCAAGTATCCGACAGGTATGGTATTTTTAGAAAATTATCCGGAGGTCCGGGAGAGGAACCCCCATGCGCTGGCGTCGTCCCGACAAGAAGAAATTTCTCGTGTTCCTGGCCGTGCTGGGCCCCGGGATCATCACGGCCTCGGTCGACAACGACGCGGGAGGGATCGCCACCTACTCGATCGCAGGCGCCCATTTCGGGTATTCCCTCCTCTGGACGCTCATCCCGATCACCGCCGCG
>JBFKGZ010000024.1:0-25605 GCA_041633075.1 Candidatus Deferrimicrobiaceae bacterium
GGAGCGACCGGCGCATCTACTCGGCGATCAAGTTCTTCCTGTTCACTTTCACGGGCTCGGTGCTGATGCTGGTCGCCATCATCGCGCTCTATTTTCACCACTACCAGGCGACCGGGTTCTACTCCACCGACCTCCTGGCCATGTACGAGCTCGCCATCCCTGTGAAGCTCCAGTTCTGGATGTTCGCCGCGTTCGCGCTGGCGTTCGCCTTCAAGGTCCCGATGTTCCCGTTCCACACGTGGTTGCCCGACGCCCACGTGGACGCCCCCACCGCGGGGTCGGTCATCCTGGCGGCGGTTCTTTTGAAGATGGGGACATACGGTTTCCTGCGGTTCGCGATGCCCCTGTTCCCCGTGGCCGCCGTCGACCTGACGCCCCTCATGGCGACGCTTGCGGTCATCGGGATCCTCTACGGGGCCCTGGTGGCGATGGTCCAGAAGGACATCAAGAAGCTCGTGGCCTACTCCTCCGTGGCCCACCTGGGTTTTGTGATGCTCGGGCTGTTCGCGTTCAATGTGCAGGGAATCGAGGGGGGAATTCTCCAGATGGTCAACCACGGCATCTCGACGGGGGCCCTCTTCCTCCTGGTCGGCATCATCTACGAGCGGCGCCACACCCGCCTGATCTCGGAGTACGGCGGGCTCTCCCGGGTGCTCCCCCTGTACGCCGCCTTCTTCCTGATCGTCACGCTCTCCTCGATCGGCCTTCCGGGCCTGAACGGATTCGTCGGGGAGTTCCTCATCCTGGTGGGGGCGTTTTCGTCGATGCGGGCGCTCACGGTGGTCGCGGCCAGCGGGGTCATCTTCGCGGCGGTCTACCTGCTCTGGATGTTCCAGCGGGTGATGTTCGGACAGGTCACGAACGAGAAGAACCGGCACCTCCCGGACATGAACGCGCGGGAGGTGGCCTACATGCTGCCTCTCCTGGTGTTTGTGTTCTGGATCGGCGTCTACCCCCAGACGTTCCTCCGGAAGATGGACGCCTCCGTGGAGGCCCTCGTGACGCGGATCGAGACGAAACGCCAGGCGGCGCTTTCCGGCTCCCCCCCGGGGGAGACGCTGCTTGCCCGCTATTTCGACGTGAGAAAGTAACGCAACGATGGGACCGATTGTCGTCGACATCCCGGCGCTGGTGACGAGCCTCTACAGCATTATTCCCGAGATCCTCGTGGTGGCCACGGCGATCTTCGTCCTTCTCCTGGACCTGGTGATCCCCGAGGAGAACAAGCGGGTTCTCTGCGGCTCGGGGCTGGTCGGCATCGGGATCGCCCTCTTCTCCGTATACGCTCTCGGGCAGGGAAAGATCGAGGGGTTCTCGGGGATGATCGTTCACGACGGGGCGGGGGCCTTCTTCGACGTCGTGATCCTCTCCGCCTGCGCGCTGACGCTCCTGATGGCGACCGGCTACTCCGAGTGGGAAGGGACGCACAAGGGGGAGTTCTACTCGCTCATCCTGCTCTCCACGTCGGGGATGATGTTCATGGCCAAGGGGACCGACCTGATGACTGTCTTTCTCGGTCTGGAGACGCTGTCGATACCGATCTACGTTCTCGTCGGATTCCACCGCAACCGGATGTCCTCGGTCGAGGGGGCCCTGAAGTACTTCCTCCTGGGCGCCTTCGCCTCGGGGTTCTTCCTCTACGGCATCGCCCTGATGTACGCGGCCACCGGCACGACGAAGATCCCCGTCCTGGCGACGATGCTCTACGATCCGCGGATCGTTTCGAGCCCGCTCTTTCTCATCGGGACGGGCCTGCTCCTTGTCGGGTTCGGCTTCAAGGTTTCGCTCGTCCCCTTCCACATGTGGACCCCGGACGCGTACGAAGGGGCCCCGACGGTCGTTACCGCCTTCATGTCCGCCGCGGTCAAGGCGGCCGCCTTCGCCGCGCTCATCCGGGTGCTCCTGGTGGCCCTTCCCGGCGTGCAGCCCGCCCTGTGGAAGGTCCTCTGGGGCCTGGCGGTGCTGACGATGACCGTGGGAAACCTCTCCGCGCTCGTGCAGGACAACGTGAAAAGGCTGCTCGCCTACTCCTCGATCGCTCACGCCGGGTATGTCCTGGTCGGGCTCGTCTCCGGCGACGTCCTCGGCGGGCAGGCCTCCCTGTTCTACCTCCTGGTGTACGCGTTCATGAACATGGGCGCGTTCGGCGTGGTGATCCTCATCGCCCGGAAGGAGGACGACGGGTACGACATATCGCACCTGAAAGGGGTCGGCTTCAAGTACCCGGTGCTGGGCGCCTTGCTCACCCTGTTTCTCGTGTCGCTGGGGGGAATTCCGCCGACGGCCGGTTTCGTCGGGAAGTTCTACCTGTTCAGCGCTGCGGTGAAGAACGGCTATATCTGGCTGGCCGTCATCGGCGTGCTCAACAGCGCCGCCTCCGTCTACTACTACCTGCGGCTGGTCGTCTACATGTACATGGTGCCCGCGGACGGCGAGGTCGCCGTCCCTCGCCCGCCGCGCTTCCTCTTCTCGCTGGCCCTGTCCGCGTCGGCGGCCGTCGTCGTCGTCCTGGGGATCGTCCCCCGCTCCGTGCTGGAGATCGCCGAGCGCTCCGTCCTCTCCATGCTCATGTAACAGTCCGGGGACGTTGCTGGACTGATCACCCCCTTCGGCGGTAGGACTCTACTCGCGGGGAGCTTCCCGGGCCGCTTCCAGGAGCGTTTCGGTAGGGACTGCGCCCGCGAGGATCCGGTTTCCGATGAGGAAGGTGGGAACCCCCGTGATGCCGAGCTGGGCGGCAACCGCCCGGTTCGCGCTCAGCGCTTCCTCGAAGGCCGGCTCGCTCCAGGCGCGCTCCACGACGTCGGGCGTCACCCCGGCTTCTTCCGCCAGGCTCCGAAGCACGGAGTCGTCGCCGATGTTTCTCCCCTCGCCGAAGAACGCCGCAAAGAGCTTCTCGTTGAGGGCATTGAACACATCCGCTCCTTCCCCCTTCGCCGCTTCGGCGAGCAGAAGCGCCTTGTGGGAGTTCGTCGTGAACGTTCGCTCGGCAAGGGGGATATTCTCCTCGCCGGCCATCCGGGCGAGGTGCTCCATCATCTGCCGCCATTGTTGCGGCGGGTATCCCAGTTCCGAAACCGGCATTCCGGAAGGTGGCGTGTCCGGATGGATCTCGAGAAAACGCCAGTCCACCGCAAGATCGTAGTGCTCGGCGAGCCTGGCCAGGCGCCTGTCCCCTATGTAGCAGAACGGGCAGATATAATCGGAAAAAGCAGACACAGACAGCTTTGGTTTATCCCACATGTTACCTGCCCCTTTTTCTCTTTTTTCCGTCTTTCCGTAACGTGTTGGATACCCCCCAATGGCAGGGGGATTCGTCGTCTTTCGCCTGCCGGGGTTTACGGATCCCCTTTCCGATACCATCGGACCGGCAGGAACCGCGGGACACGCTGCTGGTAGTTACGGTACTCCTCCCCGAAGAGGCGGACCATGCGACGCTCCTCGAGGAAGGTCCCCACGTAGAAATAGAGGATGACCAATACCGTGGAGAGGAAGGAGTTTCGGCTCTGCACGGGGTGAAAGGCCAGGATCAGGGAGATGCCGAGATAGAGGGGATGACGGACGATGCGATACGCTTTTCCGGTGAAGAGTCGAACCTCCCGGTCCGGTTCCTTCGTCCCGCCGTCCCTGTGCCGCCTCCACTGGCGGATACCGAGGAACTCCCTGATGTCCCAAGGGGTCCAGAAAAGCAGCGCAAAGGCGCAAGCCTGTATGGCGTGGAACAGAAGACGCACTCCGCCCTCCAGGCGGTAGAGGGGATGGTCCGGTACAGTCCGCAGGTACAGGACGAGCAGGAAAAACGCGACGAAGGAGTACGCGGTGAAGAGAAGGCGGTGGTACGTGGCGAACGCCCGCTCCCCCATCGACCGGCGCGCAAGGGTTTCATACCTTTCCGAAACGGTCAGGCTGTGAAACACCGCGAAGGCGGTCCACGCCAGGATCACCCGCAGCACGTCCAAACACGCCTCCCGCGCCGCCAAAAGACAGCCGATGGATCTTCTTTCGCCAGGGGCCGGACCCGGATCCGGGCGGCGCCTTCGTCAAATATAGCACCGGGGCATGGAAGGCGTAGGCTCCCCCTGATCCCGGGGGCCGGATATACTGGGACCAATGGACTGCCCCATTTGCCGGATATCCTCCCTGCGCCGGGTGATCGCGGGGAACAAGGAGATCGACCGATGCCTTGCCTGCGGAGCCCTCTGGTTCGACCACGGGGAAATCCGCGAACTCACGGAAGGGCACCTGGCGGTCGAGCCCGGGGAGGAGACGCCGCAGGATCCCCCGGGAGAACTGCTCCGCAAGATGCACCGGCAGGCGAGGTCGCTTTCCTGCCCGCGGTGCGGAGGGGCCGTGGGGGCGATCGATTTCCAGACGACCGGGGTTCCCGTCATCCGCTGTCGGGAGTGCCGGGGATATCTCGCGCCGCGCCGGTCCGCGGCCGCCCTTGTCGAACGGTTCCGGATCGCCCGCCAGCACGGGAAGAAGTTCGCCGACCTCGGGGAGTCGCTTGCCGGGGCGATGAAGCGCCGGATGGAGCGCAGGCACGGGCCCGTCATGGGCACGTCGGATATGCCGGTCCCCCTTCCGTTCATCGTGCCCCTCGCAGACGATGGGCCGGCCGTCTCCTCGTTTCCTCTTGTCACCTCCCTGCTGATCGCGCTGCCCCTGGGCGTTTATATACTCGCCCGGATCGCGGACGCGACCATCACGCTGCCCGGAGGCCTTCCCGGCCTTCCCTCGGGGTCGGGTATCCAGGGCGTCTCGTTTACGGACCTCCTGATCTTTCCGTTTCTGCACGCCGGGCTGGTGCCGCTTCTTACCGGCGCCCTTTTTCTGTTCGTCCTGGGCGACAACGTGGAGGACCGGATGGGGTGGCTGCCGTTTCTTCTTCTGTATCTTTCGTGCGGCGTCCTTGCGGGGACGGCCCACGTCCTCTGGGGGAAAACGGGGGGATATGCGGCCCTCGGGTCGGCCGGCGCGGTCGCGGGGGTCCTGGGCGCCTACCTCGTCTTTTTCCCCGACGTTGCCATCGAAATGTACGGATTGGGAAAAGTGACTACCGTTCCGGCATATCTGTTCGCCTGCACCTGGGTGGCGGCCGCCTTCCTGATCGGGCCCGGCCCATTCGTGGAGATCGTAAACCCCGCGCCCCTCTCTCTGGCCGGGAACATCGCGGGGTTCGGGGCGGGGATTTCCCTGGCGATTCTCTGGCGGTTCCGTGAGGAACGTCCTGCCGGCCGCTCCCCGTCCGGCAACAGGAGTTAAACAACCCCCTCCCCTTCTTTCGCTATTTTCCCTTGCGCAACACCCGCTTGTCGCCTATTCGCAGCGTCACCTTGGACAGGTCGAAGTGTTCGAGCAGCGGGATGACGTACTTCCGGGAGAGCCCGCCGGCCAGCTCCTTGAATTCCGGGACGGTGATCTCGCCCTTCTTCTCGAGGAAGGATACGAGTTTTTCCTTCAATGCGCCGATCGCGCCGGGGTCGAAGAAAAGCTCTTTCGCGCGCAGAACGGCGCCCCCCTTGACCAGCGCGTCCAGTGTCTTTTCGAATTCCTTCCTGTCCGGTGGACGCAGAAGGTCTCCCAGTTCCGCCCGGGAGAGAGCGGACAACCCCGTCTCCCGCACTTTCGCGGCGATGGATCGGGCTAGGGGCGACGACAGTTCCACGGCCCGCGGCTTTCTCGCGGGCAGGAGGAAGAAATCCCCCGCCCTCTCCGCGTCCGGGCACGCGGCGAGCGCGAGCGCGACAAGTTCCGGGTCAAACCCGCCGGGGATCTGGGCCGCGATCTCCTCGCGGGGAAACCCTTCCCGGTCCGGGAACCGGTCGTGGAGCACGGTGAGGGCGCGGATCCCCTCCCTCCCCGTTTCCTCCACCGCGGCGGCGTGCCAGTACCGGCCTCCCCCGGCATCGGCCCGGATCTTCCCGAACGAAGCCAGGCGCCCGATTTCGGCCTGCGCCGCGGGAAGCCCTACCCCTGCGATGACGGCGGACTCTTTTGCCCCGAGCCCGCTGCGTCCGGCTTCCTGCATGGCAGCCAGGACCCGGTCGGACATCTCGGGGGACCGCAATCCGGAAAGCGCCTGCGGGACCGCCTTTCCGGTACCTTTACGCCGGGGGGGATAGGGGTTCAATACCCGCCCTCCCCCGATCGTGTACCCGAAGTTCTCGAGGGCGGAGAAGCCGCGCAGGATGAAGCGGTCCCCCCCCATGAGAACGATCTCCTCGTCGAGGGTTATCCGGGCGTACCCCGAGCCGCCGGGAGGAATTTCCGATGCGCCGAGAAGGAAGACCTTCGCCAGCGAAGACGACGTCCCCGAGTGGAACGAGACCCGGGCGCGGTGTTTCATCGGCCGGGGGGCCATCGGGAGGTATTCGACGAACGCATCGGCCTTCTTCGTGGGGAAAAGCGTCCCCGGGTGGCACAGGACCGACCCGCGGGGCACGCTCTCCTTTTCCACACCCTGGAGGTTTACCGCGGTACGCGTCCCCGCCGAAGAGGAATTCGCTGTTCCGCCGTGCACCTGCAGACCCCGGATGCGGGCGACCGGCCCGCCGGGCAGCACCTGGACCTCGTCCCCGGACCGGACGGTTCCCCCGGTCACGGTACCGGTTACCACCGTGCCGAACCCTTTCATCGAAAACGAACGGTCGACGGGAAGCCGGAAGAAAAGACCCGGGTCCTTCCCCTGCGCGCGCGAGCCGATGACGTCGAGTGCCTCCGTGAGCGCAGGAAGCCCCTCCCCCGTTACCGCCGAAACCCGCACGACGGGCGCGTCGCCCAGAAATGTGCCGCGGACGAAGCGGCGCACCTCCTCCTCCTGGAGGGCGGCCCAGTCGGCGTCCACCTTGTCGCACTTGGTCAGGGCCACGAGTCCGTCCCGGACGGAGAGAAGGCGGCAGATGTCCAGATGCTCCCGGGTCTGCGGCATCACTCCTTCATCCGCGGCGACGACCAGCATCACGATGTCGATGCCGGCGGCGCCGGCGACCATCGTCCGTACGAACTTCTCGTGTCCGGGGACGTCGATGATCCCGGCGAGCGTCCCGGAGGGGAGAAGGAGATGGGCGAATCCCAGTTCGATCGTGATCCCCCGCTCCTTCTCCTCCTTCAACCGGTCCGGATCGGTCCCCGTGAGCGCAAGGACCAGGGCGCTTTTGCCGTGGTCGATGTGCCCGGCTGTTCCGACGATCACCTTTTTCGACATAGGCCTATCTTACCGGATTCGGAAAGAGGTGGTAACGTGGTGGGAAACAGAGGCGGAAGAGGAGGCGGCGTTGGATTCCCCACACAGGATCCCGATCGAGGACCGCATCGACCTGCACGCGTTTTCCCCGAAGGAGGTCGTCTCCGTGGTGGAGGAGTATCTCGAGGAGGCGTCGAAGCAGGGGCTGCGCCAGGTCCGGATCATCCACGGACGCGGGACGGGGACCCAGCGGCGCATGGTCCGCAACGCCCTCTCCCGGCACCCGCGCGTGGAGGCGTTCGGAAACGCTCCGCCCGAGGCCGGGGGGTGGGGAGCCACGCTGGTGCTGCTGCGGCTGACCTGAAAACGTGTTATTTCCGCAGGGTGATCTCGATCCGGTCGACGATCTTGACGATGGTGCGGTCCTTTTTGATGATCGGCTCGCCGTCGAGCGATTTCTTGATGAAGGAAAGCGCGGTCGCGTGCAGCGGGGTCGCCGCCTTGTCGGGCAGCCGGTAATCGATCCACAACCCGTCCTTTTTCGATTCGACCAATCCCGCCTCGGAAAGGGTCTTCAGGTGATGCGACACGTTGGGCTGCGATCCTTTGAGCACGTGCTGGATCTCGCAGACGCACAGCGGTCGTACCTCCAGCATCTTGAGGATGCGCAGACGCGTCTCATCCGATAGGGCCTTGAACAGCTTGGTCGTGGTTTTCAAAAGACTCACCCCCCCCGGGTTCTAGTATAAAGTAATCCTTGCCGCCCGGCCCGGTCAAGCAGGAGAAAAAACGGGCGGGTGGTACGGTCGCGAGGGAGGAGCGTGGAGAAGAAGAAAGAGACAGTTGCAGGGAAAGGCCGGAAAACAGTCCTTTTTCTGTGCACCGGAAACGCCTGTCGCAGCCAGATGGCCGAGGGGTGGGCACGGGCGCTCAAGTCGGAGGAGATCGAGGTTTTCTCCGCGGGGGTGGCGCCTTGCTACGTCCACCCGAGGGCGATCCGGGTGATGCAGGAGGCGGGTGTCGATATCTCGGAGCAATACTCGAAGCATGTGGAGGAGATGGAGGGGATCCGCTTCGACCATATCGTGACCCTGTGCGACTACGCGGGAGAAGTGTGCCCCTACCACCCCGGCCTGGGGAAACGTGTTCACCGGCCGTTCGAGGACCCCGTCTTCGCCCGGGGGACGGAAGAGGAGGTGCTCGCCCGGTTCCGGGACGTCCGGGACCAGATCCGCCGCTTCGTCGAGGGGATGCCGGAGAATCTCGAGGAACCGGGGACGCAAGAGTGACGGCATGAAGGTCCCCGCCGTCTACGCGATCGCGGGCCTCATCATCCTGGCGGGCTTCGCCGGCAAGGCCCTGTTCCGGAAAACGCGGGTCCCGGATATCCCGCTCCTGCTGGGCATCGGAGTGGTGCTGGGTCCCGTTCTCGACCTGGTAAGCAGCGAGGCGCTTCTCCCCCTGGCGCCCTACGTGGGAACCATCGCCTTGCTCATGATCATGCTCGAGGGGGGGATGAACCTCGACGTGGACCGGGTTGTCCGCCAGTTGAAGTGGATCTTTCTCCTGACGTCACTGGCGTTCCTCCTGGCCACGGCGGGAATCGCCGCGGTGCTCCATTTCTACACGGGGATGTCGATCCCTTTGTCCCTCATTCTCGGGGCGGCCCTGGGATGCACGAGCGGGGCCGTCGTGATCCCCCTCGTCCAGGATATGCGGATGTCTGGAAACACCCGGACCCTTCTCACCCTCGAGGCGGCCCTGGGGGACACGCTGGCGGTGGTCTTGGTCCTCTTCCTCATCCGGTACATCAAGGCCCCGATCGCGGACACGGGACTCCAGGTCTCGCTCCTGGTGAGCGCCTTCCTCTGGGCGGGCCTGCTGGGCGGGGTGGGGGGCGTCCTCTGGGTGCGGTTCTTGGCCCGGGTGGGGCGGATGCCCCTTTCCTACATGCTGACGATGGCGGCGATCCTTCTCCTTTACGCCGCATGCGAGATGATCCACGCCAGCGGCGTCTTCGCCGTCCTCGTCTTCGGGATGGCGATGACCAACGCGGAATCGATCATGAAGAAGATGCCCACGAAGAACCAGTACGATTGGGACGCCACCGACTTCGCCCTCCACGATACCATCGGGTGGTTCCACGATGAGGTGACCTTCATCGCCCGGGTCTTCTTCTTCGTCTACCTGGGAATGCTCCTCGACATGTCGGGGTTCACTCCCATGGTGATCGTCGCCTCCTGCGGGATCGTCCTGTTGGTCTACCTGACCCGGTACCTGGCCACGCGGATCGTGGGATGGCTGGGCAGGAGGCAGCCGCCGTTCGAGCGGGGAGTCATCACCGGGATGGCGCCGCGGGGATTGGCCTCCGCCGTCCTGGCGACCCTGCCCTCCGCCGCGGGAATCACGGAGACCGAATCGTTCATCCAGTACGCCATTTTCGTCATCGTGGCGACGAACGCGATCCTCACCGTTTCCGCATTCCGGAGCGAGCGGCGCCTGGAGGCGCTCACCGAGCCGTTCACCAAGGATGCGGAAGAGGCGGGCGATTCGGGGGTGGACCGGAGGTAACCGCCCGGAAACCCGAGCGGGATCCGCTGTGAGCCGGCTGCTCGTATGGTATGATTTTCCCACTGCGCATGGCAAAAGGGGGACGGATGGCGTTCCGGGACCTGCGGGACTTTATCTCCGCGCTCGAGGCGCGCGGGGAGCTGTTACGGATCAGTGCGCCGGTGTCCGCGGACCTCGAGGCGGCCGAAATCGCGGACCGGGCGGTAAAGGCCGGCGGCCCGGCGCTGCTGTTCGAAAACGTGAAGGGGCACGACGTCCCCCTTGCAATGAACCTCTTCGGCACGATGGGGCGCATGTGCCTCGCCCTGGGGGTTGCCTCCCTGGACGAGATCGGCGCGCGGATGGTGGAGGTGATCGAGCCGGAAATTCCCTCCAATCTCATCGAAAAACTGAAGATGCTCCCCAAGCTCGCCCGCCTGGCCGACTTCATCCCGAAGACGGTCTCTTCCGCGCCGTGCCAGGAGATGGTGGAGGAAGACCGGCCGTCTCTCTCCTTCCTCCCCGTCGTCAAGACGTGGCCGGGGGACGGAGGGCCGTTCCTCACCCTTCCCCTTGTCTTCACGAAGGATCCGAAGACGGGCCGGCGCAACGTGGGGATGTACCGGATGCACGTCTACGACGAGACGAGCACGGGAATGCACTGGCACATCCACAAGGGGGGTGCCCAGCATTACCGGGGGTTTCGCAGGAAGCGGGAGAGAATGCCGGTGGCGGTGGCCCTGGGAGGCGATCCGGCGACGATCTACGCGGCCTCTGCGCCGCTGCCCGAGGACGTGGACGAGATGGTCTTCGCCGGTTTTTTGCGGAAGCAGCCGGTCGAACTTGTCCGGTGCAGGACGGTCGACATCGAGGTCCCGGCGCACGCCGAGGTGATTCTCGAGGGGTACGTCGACCCGGACGAACTGCGCACGGAGGGCCCGTTCGGGGACCACACCGGGTACTACTCCCTGGCCGACGAATACCCGGTCTTCCACCTGACGTGCGTGACGAGGCGTAACAAGCCGGTCTACCCGGCGACGATCGTGGGGAAGCCCCCGATGGAGGACGTCTACCTCGGGAAGGCCACGGAGCGGATCTTCCTTCCGCTGCTCCGCAAGGTCGTCCCGGAAGTGGTCGACATGAACCTGCCCATCGAGGGGATCTTTCACAACGTCGCCCTCTTCTCCATCGACAAGCGCTATCCCGGGCACGCGAGAAAGGTGATGAGCGCGGTCTGGGGGATGGGTCTCCTCATGTTCTCCAAGTTCGTCGTCGTCTTCGACGCCGACGTGAACATCCAGGACCCCTCCGAGGTCGTCTGGCGGATCGGGAACAACGTGGACCCCCGGCGCGACACGATGATCGTCGACGGGCCGGTCGATGCCCTAGAGCACGCCTCCCCCATCCCCCACTACGGATCGAAGATGGGGATCGACGCCACCCGGAAGTGGGTCTCCGAGGGGTTCGCGCGGGAATGGCCCGAGGACATCCGGATGCACGAGGAGATCGTCGAACTCGTCACCCGCCGCTGGAAGGAATACGGCTTCTAGATGGCCCGCCTTCCCCAGCCGCCGCCCTGGCGCGACGAACGGCTCCACAGCCTCGGATACGATATCCCTGCAGCGTTGGGGACCCTGGCTCGCGGGGGGCTTCCACTCCGCTGCGCTCGCGACCTTGCGCCCGCTCGCTGCCGGTTCCGCTCGCCGGATCAGGAATCTCGCTCCCCAGGCCGCTTCGTGGATCCCCCCGCATCGCCCCGGGTCCTCTTCCGGCGGCGAAGCAGCCGAAGGACGGGGGGTCCGAGCGGAGTTTTTCCGGGAGGGAACTCAAGCGCAGACTTGCGGGTGCATCGCAAGTCGAGCGACGAAGCAAGGACTCCCCTCCGAGGATGCGAAGCCGTCCCCCGGGTGTTCTCGCGACGGGGCACGCGCCGAACCATTCCCCCGGCACGAGGGAGGCAGCTGACATGCTCGGCCGCGTAACCGTCTACCTCGAGATGATCAAGGTGGCGCATACCGTTTTCGCGCTACCGTTCGCTTTGATGGGGGCGTTTCTCGCCGCGCGCGGGGCGCCCTCCCTCCACACGGTCTTCTACATCGTCCTGGCCATGGTGGGGGGCCGAAGCGCCGCGATGGGGTTCAACCGCTTGGTGGACGCCGACATCGACGCGAAGAACCCGCGCACCCGGGAGCGGGCGATCCCGAGGGGAGAGGTGAGCAAGCCGATGGTGGCCGTCTTCATCTTCCTGTCGGTGGTCCTGCTCGAATTGTCGGCGGCGAAGCTTAACCCCCTGTGCCTCAAGCTTTCCCCGGTGCTCCTTTTCCTTCTGTTCTCCTACTCCTATGCGAAGCGCTATACCTGGGCGTCCCACATCCTCCTTGGGCTTTGCCTCGGGGCCGCGCCGCTGGCCGCATGGATTGCCGTCACGGGGGAGTTCGATCCGAGGATCCTGGTCATCTCCTTCGCTGTCCTTTTCTGGGTAAGCGGATTCGACGTCCTCTACGCACTCCAGGATATCGAGTTCGACCGGAAGGAGGGGCTCCACTCCATCCCGCGGTTTCTCGGCGTCGGGAGGTCGCTGTGGGTGGCCCGGGGGTTTCACTTCGTGATGGCGGGCCTCCTGCTGGTGGGCTATTATAGTTTTGGGCTTGGCTGGTGGTTTCTCGCGGGGTGGGGGATCTGCTCCGGGGTGCTGGTGTACGAGCATGCAATCCTGCGCGCGGACGACCTCTCCCGGCTGAACGTGGCGTTTTTCAATCTGAACGGCGTCGTGAGCGTCGTGCTTTGCCTGTTCACCTATCTCGACCTTACGCTCTGACCCGGCCGGTGGACCGGGGGGAGAGGAAACCCCATGAAGGTGCTGCTCGGCATATCCGGCGCAAGCGGCGCCGTCTACGGCGTTCGCACCGGCGCGGCGCTTCAGGCCCGCCGGGTGGGACTGCACCTGGTCGTCACCGCTACGGCGTGGGAAATCCTGGAGGAGGAAATCGGAACGGGGAACCACCCCCGGCCGGGATCGGCGCGCAGGAGCCGGCTGCGCGGCATGGGCCTGCCGGGGAGGAAACGGTGGCTCGCGGAGCGGATGTCCGTGCCCCCGACCGCGTTTACCCTTTATGAGGAGGACGATTTCTTTATTCCGTTCGCATCCGGGTCCAATCCCCCGGACGCGATGATCATCGCTCCCTGCTCGATGGGGATGCTCGGCAGGATCGCACACGGCATTTCGTCCTCGGTTCTATCGCGGTGTGCGGACGTTGCCCTGAAGGAGAGGAAGCCTCTTGTGGTCGTTCCGAGGGAAGCCCCGCTTTCCGCCGTTCACCTCGAGAACATGCTCACCCTGGCCCGCGCCGGTGCGGACATCCTTCCTGCATGCCCGGGGTTCTACCACCGGCCGGCCACGGTCGCGGAGATGGTCGACTTCGTCGTGTCCCGCATTCTTCGGCAAATCGGGATCGACGCGGGCCTGACCGCAAGGTGGGGAGAGGATCCCGGACCGGTGAAGAAAGGGCAAAGGGGAAGCCGCCGGAAGGCGTGAGCGTGACGAGCGGCAAGGGTGCAGCCGCGCGGGAGGAAGGCGCGGGGCACGGGAAGGAGGTTTCCTCCGTGAAACGGATCCTGGTTGTCGACGACGAGGAAAATATCCGCGAGCTGTACCGGGACGAGCTTGTCGAGGAGGGGTACGAGGTGGAGCTTGCCCGGGACGGGCTCGAGGCGCTCAAAAAATTCGAATCGTTCCGCCCGGACCTCGTGACGCTCGACGTGAAGATGCCCGGGCTCGACGGTCTCGAAGTGCTGCGGAGGATCCGGGAGAAGAACGCCTCGGTCCCGGTCCTTCTGCTGACCGCCTTCGGGGAGTTCAAGCAGGATTTCACCACCTGGGCGTCGGACGCCTATATCGTGAAGTCCCACGACACGAAGGAGCTCAAGACCACCGTGCTTCGGCTGCTGGGGGGCAGATGACGGTCCGATCCCTTCTTCAGGAGGCGATCTTCGGGAAGAAGATCCCGGCCTATACCCGGGAAGCTTCGCTCGCGGGGGCGCTGACCTCCGGCTTTTACGAGGTGTCGCAGGCGATGAACACGACGGCGGGCGGCATTCAGAGCAGCCTCGACCTGATCGCCTCCGCCGCCACCTCCATCCTGCGCGTGGAGAGGGTCGTCATCCTCCTCAAGTCGCACGGGGAGGAGGAGCTCGACCTCCGGGCAAGTGCGGGAATCCCGCGGGGAAGGCAGTTCGAGAAATACCGCCGGGAGGTCCACGACAGCGTCTTTTCCCCGGTCCTGGCCAGCGGCGAGGGGATGGTCGTTTCGGAAACGCGGGCCGGCCAAAACAAGAAGCTGTTGCGCCTCTTGCGGCGCCTCGACGTCAAGGGGTTCCTCGCCGCCCCTATCCGGGATCCCTCCGGGGTCGTCGGGGTGCTGTGCGCCGCATCCCCGCTCGACCGGAGAAATCTCACCGACACCGACCTGAAGCTCCTCTCCGTGATGGCGAACTTCGCGGGAGTGGCGATCGAGAACGCCAACCTGGTATCCCGGCTCGACCGGAAGGCGAAGAAGCTGGCGGCGATCTTCCAGATCAGCCGGGCGCTCAACGAGGAGAGCGACCCGGCGGTCCTGTTCGAGCTCATCATCGACCGTGCCACGAATCTGTTGGGGGCCCCCAGCGGCTCCATGATCCTCATCGAAAGGCCTTCCGGCGTGCTGCGCATACAGGCCGAGCGGGGGCTCGGGCGGGAGGTCAAGGAGGAGGTCCTCCTCCGGATCGGAGAGGGAGTCACCGGGTGGGTGGCCAAAGAGGGGAAACCGGCGCTGCTCCCCGACGTGACGAACGATTTGCGGTATGTGGAGGCGAACCCGAACGTCCAGTCGGAACTGGCGGTCCCGATCAAGTGGGGGGACGAGGTCGTAGGCGTCCTGAACGTGGACCACTACCGCCGGTACGCGTTCGCGGAGGAGGACCAGGAGCTGCTCACCGCCTTCGCGAACGTCGCCGCGGTGGCGCTCAAAAACGCAAAGGTTCTCGACGGGGGCGGGGAAGAAGGGCAATGACGGTCCCGCCGGCCGCCGTCAAAAGCATTTCCCCCGGCGGCAGGATTTAGCATAATATCCGAATGTTCTCCATTTCCCCGGCCGCACGGGATCTTGAATGAAAAACGCCGTAATCATCGCAAGGCCCTTGTGGCCCGTGCTCCGCCACGCCGCCCGGGTCCTATCCGAGAACGGGTACCGGGTCGAGGAGACCCCTACCTGGTCCAAGCTCCTGGACTCCGGGCTTTCCTGCCGTAACCTGTCCGGCATCCTGCTGGGGGAGCACGGGGACACGGCAGCGGAGCTCGAGGTCCTGCGGCGGTTCCGGGAGCGGAAAGGGTCTCTCGGCGTGCCCATCATCCTCGTGGGGGGAATGAACGCCATCCTCCGCGCCGACAGATTCCTGTCCTCCGGCGTCGACCTTGTGCTTCCCGCGGACATCGCCCCGGAAGAACTCATCGGGAGGGCGAAGCCCCTCTTCCATTACGGCTCCCTGTACCAGTCGCTCTCGGAAATCAACCGGGAACTCCGCGAGCTCTCCATGCGCGACGACCTGACGGGGCTTCCCAACCGGAGGCATTTTTCCCGGGATCTCGCCCGGGATGTGGAAATGGCCCGCCGAATCGGCCGTTGCCTGTCGTGCATCATAGTGGACATCGACGATTTCAAGCGGATCAACGACGATTTCGGCCACCCGGAGGGGGACAGCGTGATCCGGCAATTCGGAAACGTGATTCATTCGGCGAAGCGGGCCTACGACACGGTTGCGCGTCTGGGGGGGGACGAGTTCGCCTGGCTTCTCATGGACGCCGACCCGGACCAGGCCCTTCACGCGGCCGGCCGGGCGCACCAGATGGTGAACGAGAGGACGTTCGACGTGGCCGGCAGTCCGCTGAAGCTTACCGCCAGCTTCGGGGTCTCCTCCCTGCTGCCGGGGGTGGAACTTTCCGCCGACGAACTTGTGGGGAACGCGGACCGGGCATTATACTGGGGAAAGGAAAGCGGGAAGAACGTCGTCCGTTTCTACCCGCCGAAAAAGGTGGAAGAGCACAATGTTGAGACCGATCCTGACCTATCCTGACCCGTTCCTGTCGACGAGGTCGCTTCCCGTGACAAAGGTGGACGATGCGGTGCGCGAACTCATCCGGGACATGTTCGAGACGATGTACGCTGCGAACGGCATCGGGCTGGCGGCAACGCAGGTCGGTGTGGGGAAGCGCGTGATCGTCGTGGACATTTCCCCGGTGGAGGAAACGGCTGAGCCAATCGCCCTCGTGAACCCCGAGATCGTGGGGAAGGCGGGATGGACGGAAGGGGCGGAAGGATGCCTGAGCGTCCCCGGCGTCGAGGGGATGGTCTGCCGGTATGAATCCATTGTCCTCCGGGGGATGAACGAGCGGGGGGAACCGGTCACCGTCGAGGCGAGCGGCATCCTGGCCCGCGCCCTGCAGCACGAGATCGACCACCTGGACGGAATCCTGTTCGTCGAGAAGCTCGTCGCCCCCACCGCATCCGCGAACTAATGCACCGATACCGCGTGGTCTTCATGGGAACCCCGGAGTTTGCGGTTCCCTCGCTGGACGCGCTTGCCCGCAGCGAGGAGGTGGTCCTCGTCGTGACCAACCCCGACCGCCCCGCCGGCCGAGGGCAGGCGCTCACGGCCCCCCCGGTGAAGCGGGAAGCGCAGCGGCTCGGGATCCCGGTGTTCCAGCCGGAGAAAGCGAGAGCTCCCGAGTCGGTGGCGCGCATCGCCGGCGAGCGGCCCGAACTGATCGTCGTCGTCGCGTACGGACAGATCCTTCCCCCGTCGATCCTCGACATCCCGAAGTACGGGTGCATCAACGTGCACGCCTCCCTTCTCCCCCGGTACCGGGGGGCCGCGCCGATCAGCTGGGCGATCGCACGGGGCGAAACGGTGACGGGCGTGACGATCATGAAGATGGACCCCGGGATGGACACGGGACCGATGCTGCACGTCCGGGAGATGCCGATCGGGGAGGACGACACGGCCGAGACGATGTTCCCCAAGCTGTCCTCCCTCGGCGCGCAGGCCCTCACCGAGGCCCTGGGCAAGCTCCGCGAGGGGACCCTCACGGAGACGCCCCAGGACGGAACGCGGGCGACCTACGCCCCGATGATCAAGAAGGAGCACGGACGGATCGAATGGGGAAAGTCCGCGCGGGAGGTGCGCGACCTGGTCCGGGGGATGACGCCGTGGCCTTCCGCCTTCACGGACCACGACGGAAAGACGTTGAAAATCCTCGTCGCATCCGTCCGGGAGGGCAAGGGCAGGCCGGGCGAGATCCTCTCGGTGGACCGGGACGGGATCGTGGTCGCCTGCGGCGAGGGGGCGCTTCTCCTTAACAAGATCCAGCCCGAAGGGGGCAAGGCGATGTCCTCCCGGGAATACGCGCAGGGCCGCCGCGTCCGGAAGGGGGACCGGCTATCTCCGTAAGGGAAGCGGCGCTTCGCATCCTTGTCCGGGTGGACCGGGGAGGCGCATACGCGGACATCCTCCTCGACCGGGCGCAGCGTTCGTTGTCCGACCCGAGGGACCGGGCGCTCCTGACCGAGATCGTGATGGGGACGCTTCGGCGCCGGGGCATCCTCGATTCCGTCCTCTCCGCGCACCTTGTCCGGCCGATCGAAAAGACCGACGCCTGGGCGCGCAACGCCCTGCGGCTGGGCGCCTACCAGCTCCTCTACACCCGGGCGCAGGAGCGGGCGGCGATCTTCGAGACCGTGGCGGCGGTAAAAACGGCCCGGGGGGAAAAGCTCGCCGGGCTGGTCAACGCGATATTGCGAAAGATGGTTCGGGCGGGGACCGCGCCGGCCCGCCGCGCGGCGGAAGAGGAGGGAACCCCGGCGGTCATGCATTCGGCCCCCGCTGCGCTCGTGGCCGCCCTTTCGGGCTCCCTGGGGGAGAACGAGGCGGCCGCATTCCTCGCGAACGCTCTGGACAAGCCCCCCTTCGTGGTCCGTGCGAACCCGTTTCGCATCACCCGGGACGACCTTGTTGACCGGCTGGCCCGCGCGGGGATGTCCTCTTCCCCCTGCCGGTACGCACCCGACGGGATCGTGCTCTCCGAGCCGTCCGGCGTGCGCGCCGACCCGGGGTTTCGGTCCGGGGAGTACCTGGTGATGGACGAGGGGGCGCAGCTCATTGCGCCGCTCCTTTCGCCGTCGGGAGGCGAGAAGATCCTCGATGCGTGTGCCGCACCCGGGGGGAAGACGACCCACCTCGCGGCTCTTGCCGGTGGCAAGGCGCAGATCACGGCGGTGGACGTCTCGGAAGGGCGCCTCCGGCTTCTGCGGGCGACGATAGCGCGCACGGGCGCGACGGCGGTCACGGCGCGGGGCCACGATTTCCAGGCGGGTCCGCTCCCCGGGACCGAGGCCTTGTTCGACAAGGTCCTCGTGGACGCCCCCTGCACGGGCATGGGGGTCATCCGCCGCAACCCCGACGCGAAATGGCGGTTCCGTCCGGACGGGCTGCACGAGATGGCGCGCCTGCAGGGGGCCATTCTCGACAACGCGTGGACGTCGGTGCGGCCCGGGGGGCTCCTCGTGTACTGCACCTGCACCCCCTTTGCCGAAGAGAACGAGAACGTAGCGGAGTCGTTTTCCACAAAACACGCGGACGCGAGAACGCACCGCGGAGGCGTGCGGGGCTGGCCCGGCCCGAAGGATGCGTGGACGCCGGAGGGGTTCCTCCGCCTCCTTCCGCACCGGCACGGCACGGACGGGTTCTTCGCGGCCCTGTTCCGGAAGAGCGGCTGACGAACGGTTTCCGCCCACGGAGCGAAGCGAAGAGAGGATGCCGGCCCCCCGGCCGTGGTAGAATCTTCGCGAACCGCCGCGAAAGGGGAAACGGTATGGACTATTACATTGCGCCGTCCCTGCTTTCGGCCGACTTCGGGCGGCTTGCCGAGGAGGTAGGCGCCGTGGAGAAGGCCGGAGCCGACCTCCTCCACATCGACGTCATGGACGGCCGGTTCGTCCCCAACATCACGATCGGCCCCCCCGTGGTGGCGACGATCAAACGATGCGCGAAACTTCCTCTCGACGTGCACCTCATGATCGTCGAGCCGGAGAAATATATCGAGGCCTTCGCGGACGCCGGGGCGGACGTCATAACCGTCCACGCGGAGGCGACCCCGCACCTCCAGCGCGCCGTCGCCCGTGTGCGGGAGCTGGGGAAGAAGGCGGGGGTGTCCCTGAACCCGTCCACGTCGCTCTCGGCCATCGAGTGGGTCCTGACCGATATCGACATGGTGCTTCTCATGACCGTCAACCCCGGGTTCGGGGGACAGTCGTACCTTCCCTCGATGACCGGAAAGATCGAGCTTCTTCGCTCGCAGCTTGTCCGCTCGGGGCTTTCGGTCGACATCGAGGTGGACGGCGGGATCAAGACGGACAACGTTGCGGAGGTCGTCCGGGCCGGGGCCAACGTGATCGTGTCCGGCTCCGGGATCTTCGGAACGAAGGATTACGGCAAGACGATCTCCGAAATGCGGAAAAACATCCGGAACGCCGTTTCCGCCTCCGCGTGACGCGGGCGGGGCGGCGAAATACGGCGGGGGTGAGGAATGAGCCGGGTAGAGATCGGTTTGTGGCAGCTGGAGGTTCGGGCGAAGAAGTGCGTCGAGGCGCTTAAAAAGAACGGATTCGACGCCGAGTACCATGCCAGCCTGGAAACGGTGCGGGAGCGGGTGCTCGCGGAGTGCGGGAAGGCGGAATCGATCGGGTTCGGAGGCTCCCTCTCGGTCGCGGAGATGGGGATCTTCGACCTCCTCGCGGAAAGCGGCAAGCAGCTGTTCGACCACGGCCGCGTCCCCCAAGAGAAGAAGGCGGAGACCAGGCTCGCCCAGCTCACCTGCGACCTGTTCCTGGTCGGGACAAACGCGGTCACCCTCGACGGGTGCCTCGTCAACCTGGACATGAACGGGAACCGGACAAACGCGATGACGTTCGGCCCGAAAAAGATCGTCGTGGTGGTGGGCGGGCAGAAGGTGGTCGGCAGCGTGTCCGAGGCGATCCGGAGAATCAAGTCCGTCGCCGCGCCGAGAAACACGAAACGGCTCAAGCTCGACACCCCGTGCGCGACCTCCGGCTTCTGCTCGGACTGCGACTCCCCCCAGCGCATCTGCCGCGTCTACTCGATCATCGAGCGGAAGCCGCCGCATTCGGATATATCCGTCCTGCTCTGCGGCGAGCCGATGGGCCTGTAGGGAGCAATCGGCGTATTGACGGAATGTCAGCGGTATTGCTATCATTCCACGTTCCGTCGGGATGTGGCTCAGCCTGGTAGAGCACCTGGTTCGGGACCAGGGGGTCGCTGGTTCAAATCCAGTCATCCCGACCATGAAAACCAAAGGGTTGCGGCGTTCCCGTCGCAACCCTTTTCTGCTTTCGGGCGCGGATTCGCTCCCGTGGAACCGCGTTGCGTGGCGGAGAGCGTTAGCCGATCACGTGGCGGATGATGAGGCCGATCGCGAAGACCGATAGCGCCAGGGCCAGCAGGCGGCGGATGGGCTCGCTGCGCATCCGGGTGGAGAGCCGTGTCCCTCCCTGCGCGCCCAGGAGCACGCCGACGCCCATGGCGGCTGCGACGGGAAGAACGACCTGGCCGTTGCGCAGGAAGATCAGGGTACCCGAAAGGCTTGTGATCGCCAGGACGAAGTGGGAGGTCGCGGTGGCCGCGTGCACGGGAAACCCCAGGATGATGATCAGGAAAGGGACGTGAACGATCCCCCCGCCGATGCCGAACAGGCTGGAGATCACCCCGACCAGGAAGCTCAATAGCATCCCCAGCCGCATGACCGGAGAGGTAAGCGGGCCCAGCTCCGCGGAAGTCGGATTCCGCAGTGCCGCTCCGCTGACCGTATGGCCCTTGTGCAGGAGGCCGGCCAGCGAGAGGAGGAAGAGAGCGAAGAGCAGCGTGAACCAGCGGGACCCGAGATACTGCACGAGCGTGGCGCCCAGGAGGGCCCCGGGAATGGTGGCAACGGCGAAGACCACCCCCATCCGGTAGAGGACGCGCCGCTGGATCATGTAGGCGATGCTCCCGGAGAGGGCGTTCAGAAACACCACCGAGAGGGAAGTCCCCACCGCCTGCTGGGGGGTGAAGCCGAGTCCGAACAGCAGGAGGGGAACGATCATCCAGCCGCCGCCGGCGCCGATCACGGTTCCCAGCGTCCCGATAAAAAGGCCCGCGGCAAACAGCAGGGTCGTCTCCAGCATCCGTATCTCCTCCGGCCGCCGCGCGGGCGATGCGCTCCGCCGTGCCGGGTCAGGAAGGGGATGAGAACCGTTTCCGGATGTCGGACCGCAAGTGTTTCCGCACTGCGTGGGAAGAGGCGATTTCGCCGTGCTGGGCGAAGGCTTCCTGGTTTCGTTCGATCCGGTCAAGCTCGTAGAGGTAGTTGACCATGAACCCGGCGGCCTGCCTCAACCCCTTGGGGGTGAGGTCGCTCTGCCAATGAACTCTCTCCAGGCGTGCGCCGTTTTCCAGATGAAACCGCGCGACCGGGTCGATCGGTTTCCCGGATTCCGTCCGGACCACCAGCAGGTAGGCGGCGATGGCGGGCAGGAGGGCGGATTTCAGCGTCTTGGCCGCTTCCGCGTCCAGGTGCCAGTCCGTCCGGTCGAGCAGAGCGAGCACGGGCTTGTCTTCCTCCGCGACATGATCCGATGCCTCCTTTCCCCGCTCCTGCGCCAGCCAGCGCAGGAAGCCGGGGACCGGCGACAGTGTGATGAACGTCTTGAGGGACGGAAGTTCTTTCTCCAGCTCCTCCACCACCTGCTTGATAAGGAAGTTCCCCAAGGGAATCCCTTTGAGCCCCACCTGGCAGTTGGAGATGGAATAGAACACGGCAAACATCGCATCGTCGGCGGGGATCGGAGTTCTGTTGTCTGCCAGCAAGGGGGCGATCGCGCCGGGAACATCCGTTGTCAGGGCAACTTCGACGAAGATCAGCGGCTCGTCCTCCATCGACGGATGAAAGAAGGCGAAACAACGCCGGTCCGAAGGCTCCAATCGTCTGCGAAGATCGTCCCAGCTGGCAATCTGGTGGACCGCTTCGTACCGGATGATCTTTTCCAGGATGTTGGCCGGCGAGGTCCAGTCCAGTTTCTTCATGACCAGAAATCCGCGGTTGAACCACGAGGAGAACAGGTACTTGAAATCCGCGTCGACCGAGGCGAGTTCCGGGTGGGCGGGCAGGTTGCGCAAGACATCCTCCCGCATCCGCAGGAGCCCAATCGTTCCTCCGGGAGAATGCGTGATCCGCCGAAAGAGCGCCTGGCGCCGGGACTCGGCCGCTTCCTGCATCTCCAGCGTAGCCTTGGCCGTCGGCGAATTCGAATAATTCGTGAGGGCCCGTGTCAGGCGCGCTTGATCCGGGCCGAATTGCTGATCCAGAAGCGAAAGGAAGAAAAGTCGTTTGTCTTCCGCCAGGCCGTCGTACGCGGTCAGAAATTCCCTGGCCACGGCCACGTCGGAGGTCTCCCCTTGGCCGGAGAGGAGCGTCTCGGCAAGCTGCAGGATGTCCTTTTTTTCCGTCTTGGCCGGGCGAAGGTGGTCCAGGATACCGCCGACGTTCTCCGAGAACGAACGAGACAGGTTTCTGAGGAATCGATTGCTCATGAACCGGCTCCCATGAGGGGGAGACCGCGGAGGTTAAATCGGTCTCCTTCCCTTCCCCCTTGGATCTTCCCGGGTTAAGGAAATTCAGGATAACGTACTCGGGATCGTGCGGGACTGTCAACCGATCGCTACCCTTCCATCGCGCCCCATCTTTTTCCTTTCCAACGATACCATCTCTCTATATAAAAAGGAAAACCCGATCGTTTGGGGCTTGGCCCGGGATACCGCATTTCCCTGATGGGCGCGGGTGGGAACGGACACCGGTTGTTTTGGAGGACGGCGATCGTGAACCTGGCGAAACTGCTTGCCGATACCGCGAGGAAGCGCGCAGAGAAGCCTGCCGTCGTGTTCGAAGGCACTGCCTATACCTTTCGCGCGTTCGATCGGGAGGTGGAGCGATACACGGCCATGCTCCATGCGTCAGGCGTCGGGAAAGGCGACCGGGTAGCCGTTCTGCTCCCGAAGCGAATGGAGGTTCTCTTCCTTCACTTCGCCATCCTCTCGGTCGGCGCGATCACCTTGCCCCTCAACCCTTCCTTCCGGGCCGAGGAAGTCGAATATTTCCTGTCGGACTCCGGGAGCTCCCTCTTCGTTACGGACGAGGTTCGATTCGCGTCGGCGGAAAAAGCGGTCCGGGGTCTTCCTGGAATCCGGACCCTGCTCGTGGACGGGGCCGTCAGGGAAGGGACAGGCAGCCTTGCCCGGATGCTTGCGCGCGCGCCCGAAGGGTTTCCGCGGGCCTATCCGGCCGGCGGCGACGACGTGGCATTGCTTTGCTACACCTCGGGGACGACCGGCAGGTCCAAGGGGGCGATGATCACGCACCGGAACCTGATTGCGAACATGCTGGCCCTCGAGGCCGCGTGGGAATGGACCGCGGACGACGTTCTCCTTCATGCGCTTCCCCTGTTCCACGTGCACGGGTTGAACGTCGCGGCACAAGGAAGCCTGTACGCGGGCTCCACGCTCATCATGCACGAGAAGTTCGATGCGGGGAGGGCGTGGAGGGCCCTGGAGGAGGAACGGTGCACTCTTTTCATGGGGGTCCCCACGATGTACCAGCGGCTCATGAACGAGTGGGACAAAAGGGAGAGAAAGCCCGATCTGCGCGCCATGCGGGTCTTCATCTCCGGGTCGGCTCCCCTCTCCGAAAACCTCTTCCACCAGTTCGAACGCGCCACGGGGTTCCGGATTCTGGAGCGCTACGGCATGACCGAGACGGGAATGATTGCGTCCAATCGCATCGCTCCGGCCCGGCGAAAGGCGAAAAGCGTGGGGTATCCCCTCGCAGGCGTTACGTTGCGGGTGGTGGGAGACGACGGCTCCGATGTATCGCCGGGAGACGTGGGAGAGGTGTGGATCCGGGGGGACAACGTGTTCCGGGGGTACTGGAGGATGCCCGATAAGACACAGGAATCCTTCGTTCAGGGCTGGTTCCGGTCGGGAGATCTGGGATACCTCGACCCGCAGGATCGCGGGAGGCTGTATCTTGCCGGTAGGGCGAAAGAGTTGATCATCACCGGCGGATACAACGTATATCCGAAAGAGATTGAAACGATCCTGGAGAACCATGAAGCCGTGAAAGAGTCGGCGGCGGTCGGCCTGCCGGACGAGGAATTCGGGGAGAAAGTCGTTGCCGTGGTCGTCCTGAAGGAGGGAAAGGGTTCCCTTCTTCCGGAGGCTCTTGTCGAACATTGCAAGAGGCGGCTGGCACCGTACAAGTGCCCCAGGCAGGTCGTAATCATCCCGGAACTGCCCCGGAATGCGATGGGGAAGATCCAGAAAAGTCGAATTCCCCGCATTTTTTTGGGGAAAAGGGTGGGCGGATCGGATTCACGGGGGGTATAATGGGCGAACCTTATCACAAAGGGGGGGTTGCAATGAGAATCGAAAATACGAGATGGATCCTTTCGTTTATCCTGATCGGGTTGTTCTGTTTTCCCGTTCTGCCTCCGGCCCATGCGGCGGATGCAAAAGTCCTTAAAATTTCCCATCAGTGGCCCGGCGGCACGGCGGACGAGGGGGATTTTCGGGCTCGCCTGGCACATAAGTTCGCGCAGGAAGTGGAGAAACGCACCAATGGATCGTTGAAGTTCGAAATCTATCCCGCCGGTTCCTTGATGAAGGCGAAACAGCAGTTCGATGCCATGTCGCGGGGCGCGCTCGACATGTCCGTTTTCCCGCTGGCGTACCAGGGCGGGAAGATCCCGATGGTCAATATCACGCTCATGCCGGCGCTCATCACGAGCTACGAGCAGGGGCTGCGGTGGAAGACGGCTCCCATCGGGCAGGAGCTATCGAAGGAACTGGATAAGCACGGCGTCAAGATCGTGACGTGGGTATGGCAGGCGGGCGGCAACGTCTCCCGGGACAAGCCGATTCTCAATCCGGAAGATGTTAGCGGCCTGAAGGTGCGAGGCGCCGGAAAATCGATCGAGGTCATGCTCAAGGCGGCCGGTGGCGCGATCGTCAGCATCCCGTCGAGCGAAGGCTACAGCGCCATGCAGTCCGGGGTGACCGACGCCATGTGGACGTCCAGCGCTTCTCTCATAAGCTACCGTCTCTACGAGGTGGCAAAGCATGTGACCACGGCGCAGAACAAGTCCTTCTGGTTCATGTTCGAGCCGCTCCTGATGGCAAAGTCCACCTACGACAGCCTGACGCCGGAACAGCAGAAGATCGTCACGGAGGTGGGCGCTTCCCTGGATTCGTTTGCGATGCAATCCGCCAAGGAGGACGATCAGCAGGTGGCCGCCGTGTACGCTAAGGCCGGTGTTACCGTTCACGACATGGACGAGGCGATGTTCGAGAAGTGGCGCAAGATTGCCGAACAGAGCGCGTGGAAGGAATACGCCACCAAGGTCAAGGACGGGAAGCGCCTGATGGACCTGGCGGTATCGGTGAAGTAGCTTTCGGTTCGACGGACATGCGGCAAGCCTGGCGGGCATTCCTGCTCGTGGTGCGGTGGAGCAACCTCGTCACGGGCTATCTGGGTGCGCTTCTGATCGTGTTTTCCACGCTCGCGATCTCGTACGAGGTCGTGTCCCGCTATTTTTTCCGGGCGCCCCATGACTGGAACCTCGAGCTGAACATCTTTTTGCTGATTGCCTCGACCTTCATGGCCGCCGAGACTTCGTCCTCGCGCCCGGACTCAGACACCTCGTCGAGCCAAGCGAGAAAGCGCGCCATGGCCA
>JBFKGZ010000025.1:0-25217 GCA_041633075.1 Candidatus Deferrimicrobiaceae bacterium
CGGTAAGCTCTAATACTGTGCGACAGGTGCCCAACAAAACTACCAGACAACCACCTGAAAAACTGGTCGGGACGGCCGGACTTGAACCGGCGACCCCTTGCTCCCAAGGCAAGTGCGCTACCAGACTGCGCTACGTCCCGACGCTGCAAAAAAAATACCCCTACCCGAACACCCCGCTGGTCTTAAGCTCCTCGATGATGCGCCGCACCGCCTGCCCCCGGTGGCTGATCCTGTTCTTCTCCTCGGTGGTGTGCTCCGCCATCGTCTTCGAGGAGCCCTTGACCCGGAAGACCGGGTCGTATCCGAAACCCTTGTCCCCGCGTGGGACGGGTACGATCTCCCCGTCCACTCGGCCCGTGCCCTCGGCGATCATCCGGCCGGGGAGGGCAGCCGCAGCCACGCAGACAAACGCAGCGGTCCATGGCTTGGGATGAAGATTCAGCTCTTCGAGAAGCAATGCAATGTTCTTCTCGTCGGTCGCTTCCTCCCCTGCATAGCGGGCGGAATGCACGCCAGGCCGGCCGCCCAATGCCTCCACCGCAAGCCCGGAATCGTCCGCGATGCACAGGATATTGTGCTCTTTCGCGTAATGGAGCGCCTTGATCCTCGCGTTCTCCGCGAAGGTCTTCCCCTTCTCACGCGGATCATTTCCGGCCGGCAGGTCGGGCAACGTCAGGACCTCGACGTTTTTCTGCATCCCCAACCCGAGCAGCGCCCGGATCTCCGATGCCTTCCCGCGGTTCCGGGTAGCGATCAACAGCTTCAACGGCCACCTCCTTTCCACTGCTTCTGGACCTGAAGGATCCGTTTCCCCGCACGTACCGCCGCCTTGAGCATCCGGTCCAGCTGCGCCCGCGTGAACGGCGCCCCCTCGGCCGTCCCTTGGACCTCGATCAGATTTCCGCTTCCGGTCATGACGATGTTCATGTCGACCTGGGCATTCGCATCCTCCGCGTAGTCGAGGTCGACCAGGGTGCGGCTCCCGAGCATCCCCACGCTGACGGCCACCACCGGTTCCCGGACGGGGTTTCCCGGGATGACCCCGCTGTCGACCAACCGGGAGCATGCCTGCCACAGGGCAATCCACGCCCCGTTGATCGACGCGGTGCGGGTCCCGCCATCCGCCTGGAGAACGTCGCAATCGATGGTGATCGTTCTCTCGCCCAGGGTACCCTGTTCCACGACGGCGCGAAGCGACCTGCCGATCAGCCGCTGGATCTCCTGCGTTCGGCCCTGGACTCTCCCGGTGCGCCCTTCCCGCTGGGTCCTCGTGTTCGTCGCCCGCGGCAGCATCGCGTACTCGGCGGTCACCCAGCCCTTACCCGTCCCCCGGAGGAACGGCGGTACGCGGTCTTCGACCGACGCGGCGCAAACCACCTTCGTCTCGCCCAATTCGTAGAGCACCGACCCCTCGGCGTGCTTCTGCAGCCCCGCCGTGACGCGGATCTTCCGGAGCTCCCCGGCTTTTCTCCCGCCTGCGCGCATCCCCCTTCATCCTCCCCCATCTCACGCCAGCATGCTGCATGGGGCGCCTTTCCGACAAATACTAGATTATCCGGGAAAATCGCCCCCAGGGGAACCCGTATCCCCGGTTTTCTGCATCATACGGGATAGTCGTGCGGATTGCGACGCACGAAACCCCTCGCACGGGCAATCGTTTGACCGGGATGGTGGTTCCTTGATCGTGGGTGTTCCCAAAGAAACGTTTCCCGGGGAGCGACGCGTCGCCCTCGTACCAGGCGTTCTGCCCTCCCTTGGCAAGGAGGGAATCCAGGTTCTCGTGGAACCTGGCGCCGGGTCCGCAGCGGGATTTGCGGACTCCGCCTACGAGGAAAAGGGCGGAAAAATCGCCCCCTCCCGGGCCGATCTGTTCGAATCGGCCGGCCTCATACTCCAGGTGCGCGCTCTCGGTGCCAACCCCGGTGCGGGGAGGGCCGACACCGCTCTGTATCGGGCCGGCCAGACCGTGATTGCGCTCTGTCGTCCTCTATCCTCCCCGGAAGCCGTCAGGGATTTGGCCGAACGCGGCGTTACCGTCTTCTCCCTGGAACTCCTGCCGCGGATCACCCGGGCCCAGTCGATGGACGTCCTCTCGTCGATGTCCACCGTGGCCGGGTACAAGGCAGTGCTGCTCGCAGGCGCGGAACTGCCCCGGATGTTCCCGCTGCTCATGACCGCGGCGGGAACGGTCTATCCCGCCCGGGTCTTCATCATCGGGGCGGGCGTGATGGGACTGACGGCAATCTCCACGGCGAGGCGGCTGGGCGCCGTCGTGGAGGCCTACGACGTCCGCGCCGCGGCCAAGGAACAGGTGGAGAGCCTGGGGGCGAAGTTCGTGGAGCTTCCGATTCCCGCCGAAAGCGGCGAGGGGGAGGGCGGATACGCCAGAGAACAGGACCAGGAGTTCTACCGCAGACAGCGGGAGACGATGTCCCGCATCGTTGCCGCAAGCGATGTCGTGATCACCACCGCCCAGGTCCCCGGGAAGAAGGCACCCCTCCTCATCACCGCAGAGATGGTGGCCGGCATGGTTCCCGGATCGGTGATCGTGGACCTCGCAGCGGAACAGGGGGGAAACTGCGAAGCGACGCGCGCCGGCGAGACCGTCGTCGTGCACGGCGTGGCGATCCTGGGGCCCATAAACCTCCCCGCGACCGTGCCGTACCACGCCAGCCAGATGTACGCGAAGAACACTGCCGCGTTTCTTTTGCACCTCGTGAAAAACGGGAATCTTCTCCTCGACTCCGGGGACGAGATCACCCGGGAAACGCTCGTTGCGCACGGAGGCGACGTGGTCCACCCTTGGGTGCGGGCGGCTCTCGGGCTCCCCGCAGAATCTTCGTCACAGGAAAGGAACTCCTGATGGAGGGATTGATCGCAAGCCTTACGATCTTCGTCCTTGCCATCTTCGTGGGATTCGAGGTGATCACCAAGGTGCCGCCGACGCTTCACACGCCGCTCATGTCGGGGTCGAACGCCATCTCGGGGATCACCCTGGTCGGCGCCCTGCTTTCCGCCGGTCACCAGCACACCCTGCTCACGACGATCTTCGGTTTCGTCGCGGTGGTCTTCGCCACCATCAACGTCGTGGGGGGATTCCTCGTCACCCACCGGATGCTCGGGATGTTCCGGAAGAAGGAGGACCGGTGAGCGCCACCCTGATCAACCTCTCCTACCTTACGGCGTCGGCCCTGTTCGTCTTCTGCCTGAAGGGGCTTTCCCACCCGAGAACCGCGGTGCGGGGAAATCTCCTCGGGGCGCTGGGGATGCTCCTCGCGGTGGCGGTAACGCTTCTGGATCGCCAGATCGTGAGCTTCGAAGTCATTTTCGCGGGAATTCTTTTCGGGTCCGCCGTCGGGGCCGCCTTCGCCGTGAAGGTGCCGATGACGGCCATGCCCCAGATGGTTGCCCTGTTCAACGGGTTCGGGGGAGGCGCCTCCGTGCTGGTGGCCGGCGCAAGCTTTCTCGAGACGATCGCGGCAGGGTTCCCCCCTCCCGCCCGCTTCCTGGTGGCCGTATCCGCAACCGGGATCATCGGCGCGGTCACCTTTTTTGGCAGTCTTGTCGCCTTCGGCAAGCTTCAGGGACTCGTCACCGAAAAAGCGGTCGTCTTCCGGGGGCAGCAGGCGGTAAACGCCGCCATCGGGCTGGTTTGCGTCGTTCTGGGAGGATGGCTTGTGACAACCCCTTGGGATCCTGCAAGCTACCTCGCGCTCGCCGGGGTCGCCTCCGTCCTGGGGGTGCTGCTCGTGATTCCCATCGGGGGGGCGGACATGCCCGTCGTGATCGCCCTGCTGAACTCCTATTCGGGGCTCGCGGGTGCGGCTACGGGATTCGTCCTGGATAACAACGTCCTGATCATCGCCGGCTCGCTCGTCGGGGCGTCCGGGATCATCCTCACCCGCATCATGTGCAAGGCGATGAACCGGTCGCTGGGAAACGTCCTGTTCGGCATCGGGGGGACGGTGGGAACGGGACCTGCCCCGGGAGAGGAGATCTACGAGGGGAAGGTCAAGTCGGCCTCGCCCGAGGAGGTGGCGATGCTGTTCGACACGGCGCGACGGGCGGTGATTGTCCCCGGCTACGGGATGGCCGTCTCGCAGGCGCAGCACGCCGTGCGCGATTTGGCCAACCTGCTCGAATCGCGGGAGTGCGAGGTGGAGTTCGCGATCCACCCGGTGGCGGGGCGGATGCCGGGACACATGAATGTCCTCCTCGCAGAAGCGAACATCCCGTACGACAAGCTGAAGGAGATGGACGAGGCCAACTCCGGCTTCGCGCAGACGGACATAGCCCTCGTGATCGGAGCGAACGATGTGGTGAACCCGATGGCGCGCACCGATCCGGACAGCCCGATCGCCGGGATGCCCATCCTGGACGTGGACATGGCGCGCACGGTCGTGGTGATCAAACGTTCCTTGAGCCCCGGGTTTGCCGGGATCCCCAATCCCCTGTTCGCCGCCGACAACACCGTCATGCTGTTCGGAGACGGGAAGAAGGCGATCCTCGAGCTGATCGCGGCGCTCAAGGAGTTCTGACCGCCTCCGCAGGCAGGAGCGCCGCTTATGCCTTCTCGCTCCGGGATACGTCGAGCATGTGGCGAACCTTGCCGCCCAGGGCCCCCGCCGTGAACGGTTTCTGGAGAAATTCCGTGCCGGGCTCGAGGACCCCGTGGTGCAGGATGGCGTCGTCCGTGTACCCCGACATGAAGAGAACTTTCATCGCGGGGCGACGGGCGGTCAGGCGCCGCGCCAGTTCGGGGCCGGCCATCCCGGGCATCACAACGTCGGTGATCAGGAGGTGGATCGGCCCCTTGTGCCGTTCGCTCACCTCGAGGGCTTCCGCCCCCCGGGCCGCCTCCAGCACATCGTACCCCTGCTGGGAGAGGATCTCCCGGACCAGCTCCCGCACCATCTGCTCGTCCTCGACCACGAGGACGGTTTCCTCCCCCTCCGACGAGTACAGGGAGGTATCTTCCTCCTCCACCTGTTCGGCAACCATCTCCTCCCTCGGCAGATAGACCTTGAACGTCGTTCCGTGCCCCACCTCGCTGTACGCCCAGATGTACCCGCCGCTCTGCTTCACGATCCCGTAGACGGTCGCCAGCCCGAGTCCCGTCCCCTTCCCCACTTCCTTTGTCGTGAAAAACGGCTCGAAGAGGCGGGCCATTGTCGCCTCGTCCATGCCGCATCCCGAGTCGGTGACCGCAAGCATCACGTAGGAGCCGGGCTGGGCGGGCTCGTGCCGCGTGGCATAGTTCTCGTCGAGTTCCACGTTCGTCGTCTCGAGGATGAGTTTTCCCCCTTTCGGCATCGCGTCCCGCGAGTTGACGGCCAGATTCACGATGACCTGCTCGATTTGGCTCGGATCGGCCTTCACGTAACCGAGGTCGCTCGCAAGCGTGGTGATCAACTCGACGTCCTCGCCGATGAGGCGGTGAAGCATCTTCTCCATGTTCGCCACCACCTGGTTCAGATCCAGCACCTTCGGCTGGAGGACCTGCCGACGGCTGAACGCCAGAAGCTGGCGCGTGAGCGCCGCGGCCCGGTCGCTCGCCTTCCGGATCTCGAGCGCCTCCCTGTGCGGCGTATCTCCCTCGGGAAGATGCAGCAACAACAGATCGCTGTACCCGGTAATGGCCGTCAACAGGTTGTTGAAATCATGAGCGATACCCCCTGCCAGTCTGCCGACGGCCTCCATCTTCTGCGCCTGGCGAAGCTGTTCCTCCACCCGCCGCTCCTTCGTCACGTCCCGCTTGGCCGCCACGTAATTGATCACCTCCCCGCTTCCGTCCCGCACGGGGGAGATGACCGCCTCCTCTTCGTACAGGGTTCCGTCTTTCCGTAGATTCTGAAAGACACCCGACCAGACGTCGCCTCGTTTCAAGGTTTCCCACAACTCCTCGTAGAAGGAGGGATCCTGCCTGCCGCTCTTCAGAATCCGGGGGTTCTTCCCGAGAACCTCGTTGCGGTGATAGCCGGTGATGCGCTCGAAGGCGGGGTTTACGTACTGGATGTCGCCTTTGACACCGGTGATCATGATGATCTCGGCGGATTGCTCCACCGCCGTCGCGAGGCGAAGGAGGGTCTCCTCCGACTTCTTCCGTTCGGTGATGTCGGTGATGATGGACATGATGCCGGTGATGCGCCCGTCGACATCGCGCAGGGGAGAGGTGGAAACGCTGATGTCGATGACCGAACCGTCCTTCCGGCGGCGCCGAAGTTCCCTCCCCGTGAACGTCTTCCCCTGCATCGCGGTCTCCCGGAGGGCCCGGAACTCGTCCTTTTTCTCCTTGGGGACGATCGGATGGAATTTGCCGGTAACTTCCTCCGCGGCCCACCCGAACATTCGCTCGGCGGCAGGGGTCCACAACTGGATGATCCCCGAAGCGTCGAACACCACGATGGCAAGCGGTGCGGCCCGAATCAGTGTCTCCAGGGTTTCGTTGCTGGTCCGCAGGGCCTCCTCCGCCTCCCGGCGCTTCGTCATGTCGGCGCAGATCAGAAGCAGGTGAGGTTTGCCACTGGTGGTGAAAGGAATGAGGAGGGTGTCGAGCCAGACTTCCTTTCCGAAGGAACTCACGGTGTGGAACTCGATCCGCCGTTGGGTCCCGGTGGCCAGTGCTTCTTCGGCGAGATCCGCGACCCCGGTCGCTCGAAACGGTTCAATCGTGCGGAAGTTCTGCCGTAGGATCTGCTCCCGGGAAGCTCCGATGATCGTTCCGGTCGCCTCGTTGGTGAAAACGCACTGTCCCGACGCATCGTAGGTCAGGATGGCGAGCGGCGATGCCTCGATGATCTTCTGGTTGAACTCGAGCGTCTCGGAGACACGCCGTTCCGCTTCCTTGCGGGAAGTGATGTCCCGGATGATGCTTAGGAGGACCTTTTCCTCCCCGATGGTCGCCCCGCGAGAGCTGACTTCCACGGGAAAGGTACTTCCGTCCCTGCGTCGATGAACGGTCTCAAAGAGGATCCCTTTGCTGGCCGCCACGGTCATCTGCTCGTCCACCAGGGAAACGGTCGCCGGATCCCGCAGGTCATGGATGCACAGCGAAAGCAACTCGTCCTTCCCGTAGCCGTAGGACTCGACGGCCTTCCTGTTGCCGTCGATGATCCTGCCGTCATCCCGCAGTATCAGGAGGATGTCCCGCGCGTCATCCCAGAAGAGCGAATGAGCGATTGCGTGGTCGATCTGCTTCCCGTCGTTGCGCCGGTCTGAACTCCGCGTCATTACCCTTTCCGTGCCCCGGTCGGTGGTTTTCGCTGCAGGTATGGGGATGCTGCCCGTTCCGATCCAAAATACCACAGGAACATTTCGGGTTCGGCCTTTTTCCCTCGGGGGGACGATTATTCCGTGGCAGGGGCGAATATGCTAAATTGCGATACAGGCCGAAAGAGATCCACGCAGAGAATGCGGACAGGACGGGAAAGGGGAAAACGGAACGCTTTGGCAAGGCGATTGCCTCGACTTTTCCTCGTGCTGTTCCTCGCCGTAGGGGTGCTGTTCCCGCCGCCGACGGTTTCCGCCGACGCTCGCCCGGAGAAGCGGGATGGCGTCCAGGCAGCCGGAGAGAGCGCCGCTTTGCGCGATCAGCGGCTGGGTGCGCTGCGCGACACCCGGGAACGACTTACGGTGTTCCTTTCCGGGGACAAGCTGATCGACGTCCCCGCGGCGGCGCTTTTCACCGTCGACCTCTCGAGCGAAGAGGCGGTCCGGCGCCGCGTGAAGGAACTTACGGAAACCCTGGCGGGAACGGAGGGGCGAGAAATTGCCGGAGCGCCTCCCGGGATACCGTTCTCGGATAACGCAGCGCGCGGGAACCGAAACGATCCGATCCGCGCGCTCGAATCGGAGGTAAACCGTCTGCGCCTGGCGTTCCTCTCCCTGCCGAAGGAGCGGCGCGAGGCGCTCGTTGCCATACAGCAGACCGGGCTTGCGCAATCCGAAACCGTCGAGGATCTTGCAAGGGAACATACCTTCGCCGTGCGGCAGAAAGACAAGGCCGACCGGTCCCTGGAAATCGCCGAGGAGCGGGCCAAGACCGCCAATACCGCCTCCCTTCGCGATCTCGCCGCGCAGAGAGCGGTCCTGGAAAAGACCCGCCAGGAACTCGCCGCCCTGACGATCCATTGGACCTCCTCGCTGGAAAAACGAACAACGTTTTCGAAGGAGACGACCGGGAAGCTCTCCTCCGTGGCCGCCGTCATCGCCAGGAAGGAGACCCCGGCCAGAATTCGGGAGGCGTATCAGCAGGTTGACGGGATCTGGCGGGACCTGGTCGACCGGATCTTCTCACGCATCGCCGATCCCGAGCAATACGAGCCCGTGCTGGAAGTCCCGGCGTTTCCCCGGGATCTTACGGACCGCCTCGCGGGCGACCCGGAGGCGGAAGAGTACAAGAGGGCATACGAGGAGGTGCTGTTACAGCGCCGGTCGCTCGTCCAATTGCGGGAAAACCTTTTCCAGACGGAACGGGACTGGCTGTACCGCCTTTTGCTGCAGTCCGGGAAATTGCGTTCCCAGTTGCTCCGGGAAAGCATCCGGGCGGGTGAGGTTTCCCGGTTCCCGTTCTCGATGGCGTATCTCAAGGACCTTGTCCGGGAGATCCGTATCGTCCCGTACCGGGGGCTCGCCATCTTCTATTCGAAGCTCCTGGACTTCCGTGCGAAGGCAGCCTCCGGCCTGGGGGGGATCCTCGACATCACCTGGCAGATCTTCCTCTTCCTCGTGCTCCTCGTGGTTCCCTTCGCGATCTTTCGCCTGCTCCGGTACATAAGCCGCTTCCTGGACCAGGCCCGGAGCAATCTCGTCGGCGACCACGCCCGGGTACCCTGGGCCGGAAGCGCAGCCCTCTTCCTGCAACGGATCAATCCGTACTTCCCGTGGGTGGGGATGCTCCTGGGGGTATGGCTTGCCGAACGCCTGTTGCGGAACACCGACCTCGCGGAGATCGGCACGATCCTTCCCTACCTCACCTACTACATCGGGTATCGCATCTTCCGGATCCTGGTGGCCTCGATCGTGGGCGCCGTGGCATATTCCGGTTCCTTGGACGGCATCTCCGCGGATCAGTCCCGCATCCAGCGCACCGCGAAGCGGCTCGGGGTCTTTTTCTTCCTGGCTCTTGCCATCCTGCACGCCACCGAAACCGTCGTGGGGAAGGCCCATGTCTACCATATCGTTTTCCTGCTCATGCTCTACCTGGGGGCGATTCTGTGCGCATTTGCGGCCAGGCAGTGGCGCCAGCAGATCGGCTCGAACGTCGAACTGCTGCTGCCGAAAGGAATCGCCCAACCGGTAAAGAGCCTTTGTCTCGGCACCGTCTCCTCCTGGTTCTTCTGCCTCCCCATGCTCGCCCTGCTGCTCGCCGTGATGACGGCAAACCAGTTCTTTTCGTGGGCGACCCGGTTCGACTTCTTTAAGCGGATCGGAGCGGAACTGTTCCGCCGCCGCGTCGAAGTCGCCGCCGGCAACGGGCAGGACGAGGCGGGTTCCCGGACGCAAGAAAAGCAACTCCCGGAGGACTACCTGCAGTGGTTCAACCTCTACACACCGGTCGATCCGTCGCTTCTCTTCGAGCCGGAGACCGGGGTCGCCGATACCCTTCGCTCCATGATCCGCAGCTGGGCGAAGGAGGAAACGGAGGAGCATTCCGTCGCGATCTACGGGGACAAGGGAAGCGGAAAATCCTCCCTCCTCCAGGTGCTCGAGAAGGAACATGAGGACTTGCGGATCCTGTCGGCCGTCGTGCCTCCGAAACTCTGCACGAGGGAAGCGGTGTTCACCTTCTTCGGCGGCCTTCTCCAGGTGGACCTGAGCAATGGCGCGGGGGCACTCGGGGAGAGATTTTCCGCCGGCAAGAAAACCGTTCTGCTCGTCGACGACGCGCAAAACCTCTTCCTGGGGACCCTTGGGGGATTCGAGGGATACCGGGCGATGATCGACCTGGTCAATGCCCGGACGCAAGACCTGTTCTGGTGCGCCGTCTTCAACCGGCGTTCCTGGCACTACCTGTCCGGAGTGTTCGGGAAAAACCAGTTCTTCCGCAACGTCGTCGAGATCCCCCCATGGTCCGACGCGGACATACGGCGTCTGATCATGACCCG
This sequence comes from Candidatus Deferrimicrobiaceae bacterium, assembly GCA_041633075.1. Classification (GTDB taxonomy): domain Bacteria; phylum Desulfobacterota; class Deferrimicrobia; order Deferrimicrobiales; family Deferrimicrobiaceae; genus CSP1-8. The sequence continues at coordinate 10,107 of JBFKGZ010000025.1, forward strand.
CCACGAGCGGACCTCGTTGCAACTCTCCTACGACGCGATCATCCGCGCCACCCACAGCCCGAGGGACTCCGTTGTGGTGGCCGAACTCGAGGCCCAGTTCTTCCGCCTCCTTTGGGGCCAATCCCGGGGAAATCCCCGCGCGGCCCTCCTGCTGTGGATTTCCTCCCTGACTGCGGCGAACGGCGACGGGTTGCGGGTCGGCATCCCCCGGCACTCCCAGCAGAAAGAGCTGGAAAACGCCGGGGACGACTCCCTCTTCGTGTACTCCGCCATCATCCGGCACGAGAACCTGTCGACGGACGAGATCGTGACGACGACGAACATGCCCGAAGGAATCGTACGACATGCACTACGCGTCGGGATGGAGTGCAACGCGATTTTCCGGTCGGCGGACGGACGATACCGCGTCACGCCCGAGGCGCAGTTTTCCCTGAACCAACTTCTGGAGAGAAAGAACTTCCTTTATGAATAGCGGCGAATGGAACCAGTTCACGGAAGTAGCGAAGCTCTTCCGGTTTCAGAATCTCCTGCTCCTCCTCACGGGGATCATTTGCCTCATCCTCGTCGTCAAGGCGATCAGCAGGCTCGCCGGCGGGCTCTCCCGGAAAATGCCCTCCCGGCGTGTGCTGATCTCCCAGGTCGTGACCAGCCTGACTTTTCTCATCTACATCTTCGGGGGGACATTTCTGTTCTACGCGGTGCTCCGTCCTCCGCGGGAGCTTCTCCTCGCCGGCGTCGGAAGCGCGGCCGTGGCGTTGGGCTTCGCCATGAAGGACCTCGTCGGGTCGGTGGCAGGGGGCCTGATCCTGCTGTTCGACCGCCCCTTCCAGGTCGGCGACCGGGTGACCTTCGGGGACGTTTACGGCGAGGTCCAGAGCATCGGCCTGCGGGCGGTTCGGCTCGTGACGCTGGATGACAGCGTCGTCACCATCCCGAACAACCGGTTCTTCACGGACGTCGTCACCTCGGGAAACGCCGGGCAACTGGACATGATGGTGACGATGGATTTCCACATCGCCCTCGATTCCGACATCGGCCGCGCCCGCGATCTCCTCCACGAGACCATCGTGACCAGCCGGTATGTCTACCTCAAGAAGCCGGTCTCCGTGGTCATCGAGGAGGTCCAGGTGGCGCAACGCATCGCGATTCGTCTCAAGGCCAAGGCCTACGTTCTGGACGTCCGCTTCGAAAAAGCGTTCGAGACCGATGTAACCGTTCACGCAACCGAGGCGTTCGCAAAGCACGGGATCAAGCGCCCCCCCCTCGTGTAGTGGATTGCCCTTCCCCGGGAAACAGCTTCCTTGCCTTCGCCGTTCATCAGGCGTATCGTTCGATTATCATCCCCGCATCGTCCCGGGCGGGTTTCGGGAGGCATTCATGCGCAAACCATGGACTCTTCTGGCAGTATGGGTATTGTCTTTGGCCCTGGCCGCCCCGGCCCTGGCCAAGACGGACGGCGCCGGTGTCTATCGACGGTGCTTCGGTTGCCATCAGTCGACCGGGGGGGGGATCGCAGGCGTTTTCCCGCCCCTCGCGGAGCACGCGGCGAAGCTCGTCGCCGCCGGGCGAGCCTATCCCATCCAGGTGATCCTGTACGGTCTCAAGGGCGAGATCGAGGTCGAGGGGAAGAAGTACAACGGCGTAATGACCGCTCTCGGGGACCAGCTGAACGACGAAGAAATCGCAGCGGTGCTGAACTATGTCCTCGCCAACTGGGGAAACGACAAGCTGCTGCCCAAGGGGCACAAGGAGATTACCCCCGCCGAGGTCAAGGCGCTGCGGGGGGAGAAGCTCACCCCGGAGAAGGTCTACGAGGTACGGCAGAAGCTCGTGATCAAGTAGGATCGGGGCTACTCCCCGTGCGGGTTTGCGCCCGCACGGGGGGTGCCGCCCGTCCAGTCCCCGAATAAGCGTTTTCCCCCATGCTCCGTGATTCTTCCGACATCGATGGTCCTTTTCTCCTCGTCGACGGCTTCTTCCACCACGCGGATGTCTTCCGGGTCGCCGTCCCGCAGATATCCGAACTTGAGGAGATTCCCCAGAGGCAGAAGAGCGGGGATGGCATAGTAATCGGCCCCCGGCGGACCGTCGCGGCCGACGTATCTTCCGAAAAGGGGTCTTGGCTCTCCCAGCAGGATCCGGGCCGTATAGAAGGGGTCGCACGGGGAGAGGAAGATCATCTCGTAGGGAATCTCTTTTCCCCCGGCCTTACGTCCCTGGGTCACGTCATCGGCCGAGAGGAACGGGGGGTCCTCTCCGCTCAGCAGGTATTTCAGATGGCGGTTCCCGCGGATGGCGCGGTGCCGCACCGGATCCGGGGAGTCTGACGCCGGGTAGACCTCGTTGGACCGCAGGGCGACGTCGATGGAGATCCGGCCATCGGGCGGAAGGGGAACCTGATCGCCAACGAGGTAGGTCCGGTGGCTGTTGTGCTGGGAGAGGATCACCGCCATGGGTCGTTTCTCCTCGTCCAGGACCACGTGTATAACCACGAAGTTGTCCAGGTCGTGCCACTCTTCCGGGGAGAATCCCGCCATCCTGAGGAGAAGGTCGTACCTTTTCGGGAGGCCAGCAGGAAGGCCGCTCACGGAAAACACCGCGTTATACTTAAGGAAGGTGAGGGAAAACGCTCGGCTTATCCCCCCTTCCACCGGGAAGGAGACCGGTTCGCGGTAACTCCTTCCGTAGACCACCGGCTTTCTTGCCGTAAGGGGGATTCCCTTCTCCTCCTCCCCCACCCGCCGGTCCAGCCCCGCTTCGCGGTATCGATCGAAAAGAAAATCGAGATAGACCCCCTTGTTGTCCCGGTTGGCATTGAGGACCTCGGGCGTGACCTTCTCCGTCACCACGGATTTCCCGGGATAGCGGCGAAGAACCGTATGCGGGAGGTAGTCCCGGTAGAAATCGATAGGGTAGCGGCCCCCTTCCGGGAGGATCAGCCGGGGGCGATACCGCAGAAGAAGCGCCCGGTCCTCCCCAACCGGCGGCGGTACCTCCTCCAGGCAGCGGCCGCCGTAATACTCCTCGAAGCCGGGATAGTCGGAAAAGGACCGGTACGTTTTACCGGCGGGACGGCACGCGCCAAAGGCCAGGGCTAGACAAACCGCCACCGTGGTTAATATGCGGGAAGGTCGGCCGGTTGGTTGGCGTATCACGGGCCTGCGCGTCGAAAAACGAGAAGCTCCGTGATCCCCAGGAAAAACCGCTTCGCCAGGACAAGGGCGAAGCCACTTTTCGCGAAGAGGTCGAGAAGATTCCCCCTGTCCGGGAACGCCGCAAGGCTTGCCGCGATGTACCCGTGGATCTCGCGGTTCCCGTGGAGAATCAGCCCCCAGGAGCCGCACCACGTCCGCAGGAGCAGGTACTGGGGGATTCGGAAAACCGCCGTCCGGGGCTTCGAGAAATCGAGAAACGCGGCTGTGCCGCCCGGCTTCAGGATCCGCCGGATCTCGCCGATGGCGCACGGGAGATCCGGTGCGTTTCGCAGCGCGTAGCTTCCCGTGACGATGTCGACGCTTCCCTCCGGGAATTCCATCGCGCACATGTCCTGCCTTGCGAAACGGATATTGGGGTAGCGATTCCGCTTCCGGGCAATGCCGAGCATCGGTTCAGCGATGTCCACCCCCACGGTCCGGCCTTCCGGATATCGCTGCGCCAGGAGAAAGGAGACGTCGCCCGTACCGCATGCGATGTCCACGCACAGAGGCCTTGCGATCTCCGGCAGCGAGCCGACCAGACGTGCCTTCCACGTGGCGTCGCGAAACAGCGACATGGCGCGCGTGGCCGTGTCGTACCGAGGCGCCGCCTCGGCGAAGTGGAGCTCGTTGTAGCGCTTTTTTCTCTCCGGAACGCGGAGGTAGTCTCTGCTACTGAGGTCGAACCGCGCCATCACCCCTCTTCGTCTCCCCCGTCGCCCCCGTCGCCCGCCCCCGCCAGGGAGGGACGGGGGAAAAGCGGCCCTTCCGCGCCGTCCCATCCGGGGAGGTACTTCCACATGCTCCCGTCGTGGAGCGCCCGGAACAACGCTTCGTAGGCCTCGAGGACCTGCGCTCGGTGGGCCTCGTCGATGCGAACGGCCTTCCGGACGAACTCGTGGCACCACCGGCATTCTTCGCAGTCAGCGTCGCGGCATCCGGATTCCCGGAAACGATCCAGGAACCCGTCGAGGGCCCGGTTGTCGATATGGACGGGAGCCTCCCCCGTGAGGGGCCCCGTCATGTGCCGCAGATCGGCTACGCGCTTGAGAAGCATCATCCGCGCGGGATTCACCAGAGCGGGACGCAGGAGAAAGCGCAGGATCCATCCCGGGCCGCGCCGGTAATACCGGTCGTTTTCCTCCACCCCGTGGAAGGCATAGGGCTGGACGAGATCGAGGAGGTTCCCGTCGTACCTCCGCCCGGCGTACGCCCGGACCCTTGTGACCATGAGCGGCGTCGGGATGTCGCGCTCGGCGATCTTGAACAGGTTGTACCCAAGATCCTCGTAGACGTGCAGGTCTTCCGGGCGGATCCATTCCGACCGGAGATAGTTGACCGGGTCGCGCAGCTTCGTCTCCGTGCACCGGAGGAAGCACCAGTCGATGAAAAACCCCCGGTTCCCGTGCCACGACTGTCCGGCGTGCGACAGCGCGTTCATGTGCATGGGAGAGAGGGCGCATCCCGTCAGGCAGTTGTTGTTGACCAGCAGCGCAAGATCGCACCGGACGCTTTTCCGGATTCGCTCGAGCGCCCCCAGCTCCCGGTTGACCAGGATGCTGTCGAGAACGATGCCGTCCGCTCCCAGATCCTCCCACATCTGGGCCTTGCGGACCCTGTCCACCCCCCCGAAGACCGAAACGCGGACCCTGAGTCCCGGATACCGGGTCTTGAGGAGCTTCAGCAGGTAAGGCGAAGAAACCGTCACCGAGTCGACACCGATCTCGCAGAGCCAGCCGGCGAGTTCCTCGATTTCCCTCTGCCCCGCTCTCGTCATCTCCCGGTTCCCGAGGCAGGAGGCGTTGAGGAGATAGTTGAATCCGATCCCGGCCCGGCGGGCTTGCCGAACATGGTCCGCGAGGCGCTTCCGGGAGATACGCGCCAGCTGGTATGGCGCCCGGCCACCGCCGACGGCGTCCTCCCGGAGCTTACCGAAAAGCTCCACGACGGGATATTCTTTCATCGCCTCGACCAGCGCCGGGTCGAAATTCGTGGCGACGGAAAGCCTCATGGCGTTTCCTCCCTGTACGCTGTCCCCTGCCGGACATACTCCTTCCGTTGGAAGACCGGGAGCGGGAAAGGATTTCGCGAGCCCATCGGGAGGATCAGACCGGGACGGCCGAACTTGATTCGCTCGCCCGGGCGGTCGGATCGCCGGACGGGGTCCGGACGGCCGCAAGGAGAGCCATTTCCACCGTAAGTCCCGGGCCGAAGGCGACGGCGCATACCTTTTCCTCGCCAGCTTCGGTCTGCCGGTCCAGGATCTCCGCGAGCACGAAGAGGATGGAAACGCTGCTCATGTTGCCGAACTTGCGAAGTACCTCGCGCGACTCCCGAACCTGTTCCGGTCGCAGGGAAAGGCACCTTTGGGCCTGGTCGATGATCGACTTTCCCCCCGGGTGGATGGCCCAGAGGTCCACGTCGGCGATCGACAGGCCGTCTGTGGAAAGAGACGGCTCCACGAACTCCCGGAGATTGGCGCCGATGATCTTCGGAACGTAGCTGGAAAGATCGATGTCGAAGCCATGGTCCCCGATACGCCAGGCCATATCCTGCTCGCTGCCGGGCACAAGCGTGCTGTAAAAATCATCGATCCGAAACGCGCATCGGTCGGACGACGGCTGCCTCGCGCTTACGATCGCGGCGGCCGCCCCGTCCGAGAAAAGCGAGTTCGCGAGGATCGTGTCCTCCGTGCCGGACAGCTGCAGATGCAGGGAACACAATTCGAGGCACTGGACCAGGACGACAGCTCCGGGGTCCGCCTCGCAGAACCGGACTGCCATCCGCAGCGCCGGGAAGGCGGCGTAGCAACCCATGAACCCCAAGTGGTAGCGCTCGGTGCCGAGGGACATCCCGAGGTCGCGCACGATGTAGTAGTCGGGCCCGGGGTTGTAGAAGCCCGTGCAGGAGACCGTGACGACGTGCGTTACGTCCCCCGCATCGATTCCGGGGCAGTTGTCCAGCAGTTTCCGCGCCAGGGCGACCGAGAGATGCCGGGACTCGGAGGCAAAGATGGCGTTTCTCGCTGCGGTGCCCGGTCCTTTCAGGGACCCGTCGGGACCTGCCCGGAAGAAGCTGTCGGGGCCATCGCTGTCGTAATTCCTGATGACTGCGTGCCGGCGCTCGATGCCGGAACTCCGATAAATGGCCCGGATGAGACGCCTTTCCCGTTCGTCCCGGGCCCACTCCTGCATCTTTGCGCTCGCCTCTTCCTGGGTGAAGGAAAACTCGGGGAGAAGCGAATCGATCCGATGGATCCATACCGCCATGAAGATTCCTCCGATGCATCGCTATCCGTCTGTGGCCCTACTGCTTGGATGAAACTTCCAGCCGGACGTTCCCCGTTACGGCGACCTTGTCGCGAACCCTGAATATCCCGAGAAACGACGGCGCCTTCAGGCCGAAATCCTTAAGCGATACGGGGAATTCCACGTCGAAGTCGACCCGGCTCCCTTCTTCCCGTAAGTTTGTCGCCGCGGCGTGGATGGTCTTTTCCACGTCGCGTATCCCAAGCATCAAATCGAAGAACGCCTTCCGTCCTTCTCCTTTCCCGATTTCCCGCCGGATCCGGTCCACGTCGATCGCTCTCACGGTTCCGTGAATGCGCGGAAACCTGTCTCCCTGGAACATCTCCCGCATCTGGCCGTCCCGGGTATTGTTCCCGGTGTCCATTTCCTCCACCAGGACGTGGACTTCCACCCCGGGAATCTTCGTCCCCCCGTCCGCGCTCCGCACAAGTTCCGCGGCGAAAGGCTGGCACCGTACGGTTCCCGTGAAATCGTGCAGGGTGGAAATCCCCACGAACCGCAAGGAGCACGTACCCTTTATCTCCCCGGCTCGAGCGGAGGCGGCAACCACGAGAAGGAACGCAACCGCTATTCTCGCCATCTTCCTCATGAATGGCGTCTCCTTGAAGAATCGCTTCGGCTCCCGCGACCGGACGGAGCAACGGCACAGGGGATTCGAAGATAAAATGGTACCACGTACGGTGGGGGTGGACGGGGCCTTGTCCTTTGCGTGGATCCTGGCGGTTCTTTTTCTCCAGCGGATGGCCGAGCTTGCGCTTTGCCGGCGCAACAGGCGTGCCCTGATTGGCCGTGGCGGGAAGGAATTCCACCCGGGAACCTATCCCGCCATGGTGGCCCTCCACACCTGTTTCTTCCTGTCCCTTGCCTGGGAGTCGTACCCTTGGCGCATCCCTCTGGACACGAGAACAACCGTCTGCCTTGCCGGGCTTGTCGCCGTGACCGCCCTGCGATACGCAAGCATCGCAACGCTTGGTGGGAGGTGGACGACGAGGATCGTCGCCGTCCCGGGCAGCAAAGTCGTCCGGGCAGGTCCCTACCGGTTCTTCCGGCACCCGAACTACCTCGTTATCGTGCTGGAGTTTCTTCTTTTCCCCCTTCTTCTGCGAGCGCCGTTCACGCTCGTCGCGTTCTCCCTGGCCAACCTATTCGTCCTCCGGCAGCGAATTCGTCTGGAAGAGAAGGTTCTCCGGGAAATTACGGACTACGGAGAAACATTTTCGTAGGCAGATATCGAACGTCCGCGGGATCCGGGTCCCTTCGAAGGACACCCGGGGCGAATGCCTCGGGTGGGCCCGGGGAACGACTCCGCAAAGAGAGGTGAGGGAGATTTACGAAACGACGCAGGTCAATGCCACGTGCCCTGGTCCTTGTCCTCGGCCTCCCATTGATCCACCAGTTCCTCGGCATCGATTTCCTGGCGGAAGGCGCGCGGGCAGATGCTTTGGGCGATATGACACGCGCACTGCCTGTAGAAATTCTTCATGTGAGCGTCGTCGCACTCGTTGGCGTGCAGAAACCCCTCCTTGTACGCCCATGCCGCATCGGCCGACGCCCCCCAGCCGAAAAGGTAAAGAGCGCCGCGTTCCGCGTCTCCCCCGAACACCACGATGGACTTCACCGGGCGCTCATTGCCGGCATCATCCTTGACGGTGATCTCACCGGCCTCCGGATCCACGTCGATCACTATGGTAATCTTCTTCCTCACGTCCTATGTATCGGAATTTCGGTTCCGGTACTTTACATGCAAAAATAGCAGTGGGGTTTCCCTCTTTGGGCCGGAAAGGAGCAAAACCGTGGCCGTTCGTTTTTTACTGGTCGGGATTCTGGTCTCCGCGATCGGGGTTGCCGCATCTCCCGTATCCGCGGAGCCTCTTCACCTGGCGGCCAGGAACGGAAATTGGTTGCTGGCGGTGGAGCTCATCGCCGAGGGCGCCGACGTGAACGCGAAGGATACCCTCGGCAGAGCCCCTCTGCACTGGGCAGCCGAGTTGGGAAACGAGGCCATCGCGGAACTTCTGATCGAAAGCGGCGCCGACGTGAACGCGAAGGATGACAAGGACGGAAGGCCGTTGCACAAGGCCGTCGAAAAGAACCGGGAAGAGGTCGTGAACCTCCTGATCGCAAACGGCGCCGACGTGGAGGCGAAAGACGGATTCGGGCAGACGCCCCTGCTGTACGCGGCCGATAGCGGAAACGAGGCCGTGATGAAACAGCTTCTCGCGCGCGGTGTCAGCGTGAACGTGCAGGACCAGGGTGCCAACACTCCGCTGCACAAGGCGGTCTACATGGACCACGAACCGGTCGCGAAACTGCTTGTGGCGAAGGGGGCAAACGTCAACGCAAAGAACAACTACGGGATCACACCGCTTCACCTGGCCGCTTTGAAAGGATATGAGGACCTGGCGAAACTGTTCATCGCGAAGGGTGCCGACGTGAACGCGAGGGATAAATTCGGCGTTACGCCTCTGCAGAACGCGGACCACCGGGGACACGAGAAGATCCTCCGCCTTCTGGAAAAGCACGGCGGACACCATTAGCCGTGCCCATCGAATTGGCGGGCGAAAAATGCCAACCAAGAGGAGGTCAAGCGGCATGTACGGAATTACCGCGCAGGTAAGCCTCTACCCGCTGGGGCAGGACGATCTCTCACTCTCCATCGACGCCGTGACGGAGACGCTTGCGCGACACGGGATCGAAAGACAGACCGGGGCGATGAGCACCCTGGTGTGGGGCGATGACGAGAAGGTCTTCCCCGCCCTTGTCGACGCTTTCCGCGGGGCCGCCGCCAAGGGTCACGCGGTCATGGTGATCACGGTATCGAACGCGTGTCCCTGGCCGGGCAAGGGCGGGTCGGAGTAGGACCGCCGGGGGGGGCATGAAAACCGGGCCCTATGAAAAACACGCCGGTGAATATGACGACTGGTTCTCCCGGAATCCGTTCGCCTACGCATCAGAGCTTAAGGCGGTGAGGATGCTTTTGCCCCGGGGGGGAGCGGGCCTCGAGATCGGCGTCGGCACCGGACGATTCGCCGGGGAACTCGGGATCCCGCTCGGCGTCGAACCATCGAAGTCGATGCGGAAAATCGCCCGGCAACGGGGCATTGCGGTGATCGGTGCAGTCGCCGAATCGCTCCCTTTCCGAGACGGCCGGTTCGACTTCGCGCTCATGGTCACGACTCTTTGCTTTTTCGATGATGTGGAGGAATCGCTTCGCGAAGCCCATCGGGTTCTGAAGCCCGGCGGGGCGCTGGTGATCGGGTTCATCGACAGAAGCAGCCCCCTAGGAAAGTCGTACGACGGTACCAAGAGCGAAAGCATGTTCTACCGGCAGGCGACCTTCTATTCGGCCCGGGAGGTGACCGCTTTCCTTCAAGCAGCCGGCTTTCATACCCTCACCTTCCGCCAGGCAATCTTCCGGAACCCGGGCGGAATGGATGCCGTGGAACCGGCCCGGGAAGGGCACGGCGAGGGCTGTTTTGTCGTCGTCCGGGCGGAAAAATGATCCGGTTCCTGCCCGCCTCTCGGTCTCTCCGACGCAAACCTTGGCTCACCGACGACGCACGGGTCCCGGGTGTCCCGGCAGGGCGGCTACGACCTCCGGGCAGGACATAGGGGACGAAAAGGATTCCGGTATTACCAGATCTTGTAGGGAAGATACTTTCCCGACATGGTGACTTTCACCCGGTCTCCCTTGGGGTGTTTCTCCTTTTCCACATCCATCGTGAAATCGATGGCGCTCATGATGCCGTCGCCGAATTTCTCGTGCACGATCGCTTTGAACGGATGACCGTAAACCTGCATGATCTCGTAGAGACGGTAAATGAGGGGGTCGGTGGGAACGACAGGCCCCAGCCCCTTGCTCGGAAAAGAAGTCAAGAAATATTGACACGCCTCTTTCTCTTCTTCCAACCCGAGTTGGGAGACGATTTTCCCGGCTTCCTTCGCCGTGGCCTGGGCCTGTCCGTAAAACAGGGCCGCCACCCACATTTCACTGCGACCGACCAGTTTGCCAAGAGCCGCGAAGGAAATCCCCTTGTCTTCCTTGGCTTCCAGCAGCACTTCGGTGAATTCCGAAATCTCCATGATGCCTCCTTCTCTGACGGGGATGATTGCCTGCCTCAATTCCCTTTCCGGACAGGGATACACCTTACCATTTGCTGTGGACTCCGGTCAGATGGTTGGCGGGACCGTGTCCGCTTCCGATCGGGATTGCGCTCCGAATGGCCTCGGTAATGTAGTCCTTCGCCCGCCTGGCGGCTTCGGGCGGCGGGAGGTCCTTCGCCAGCCCGGCGGCGATGGCGGAAGCGAAGGTGCAGCCGGTGCCATGGGTATTCCGGGAATCGAGACGGGGCGATTTCAGGAGAACGAATTCCTTCCCGTCGTACAGGACGTCGATCGCCTGGGATTCGATATCCAGACAGCCGCCCTTTACGACCACCCACGGGCACCCGATTTTCCAAAGCTCCCGCGCGGCGTCCCGCATGGCGTCCAGATCCGCGATCCTGCACGCAAGAAGCGCCTCGGCCTCGAAAATGTTGGGGGTAATGACCGTGGCCAGCGGCAGCAGTTCCTCGCGGATCGCCTGCCGGGCGTCCCCGGACAGAAGGGAATCGCCGCTCTTGGCGATCATCACCGGGTCGACGACCAGGTTGGGAATACGGAACGTACGAACGGCTTCGGCCACGGTCCGCACGATCGCCGCGGTGGAGAGCATCCCGGTCTTGGCCGCGTCGGTGCCGATATCGGTCATGACGCTTTTTATCTGCTCCCGGACGAAATCGGGAGAAATATCGAAAATCCCCTGTACGCCCACCGTGTTCTGTGCGGTCAGGGCCGTGACGGCAGACATTCCATAAACCCCGTATGCCGCAAACGTTTTCAGGTCCGCCTGAATGCCTGCTCCTCCGCCGCTGTCGGAGCCGGCGATGGTAAGCGCCTTTTTCATCGTTTCGTATCCTTCCGCGATTCCCCCGGCGTCCGGAAATGATCCCAGCCGGCCGGAGCCAAAGGAATTCGGGTCCCTTGGGAATGGACCAGGCAGTATCCCTCTTTGCGCCCCACGATTTTTCCGATTTCGGTGATCGGAATCTCCGGATCACGGGAGAGGGACCGGATTTTTCGCACCGGGACGCGGGACGGCACGGTGAAGAGCAATTCGTAATCCTCCCCGCTGTGCAGGGCAAGGTCGATCACCGATTTGCCGGATTTTGCCGCGATCTCCCCGATCCTTTCCGGAAGCGGCAGACGGTCCGGATAGATTTCCGCTCCCACCTTGCTCCGCGTACAGATGTGGAACAGGTCGCCGGCCAGCCCGTCGCTCAGGTCGATCATGGCGGTGGCTGCGCCGGAGCGCGAGATCCGACGCCCCAGCGCAACCCGGGGCGTAGGAGTAAGGTGGCAGGCAACCAGGTGGCGGTACCTCGCGGGGACTTTTTTCCCGAACGCCTTCAGGGCCTGGAACCCCGCACCGGACGCTCCCAGTCTCCCGGTGACGAATAAACGGTCTCCCACCCGGGCGCCGTCGCGGGTCATCACCCGTGACAGTTCGTTTTCCCCCATCAGGGTGATGTCCACGATCAGCAAGTCTTCGGTCCGGGCGAGGTTTCCCCCCACGATCCGGGCCCCGTGGCGTTGCAGTTCGTCCCGCATCCCCTCGAACAACCGGTCGTAACTTGCGACGGGAAAAGCGCCCGGGAGTCCCAGCGAAACGAGGGCGAACGTGGGCTTTCCCCCCATGGAGGCGATATCGCTTACGTTCACCGCCATGGCACGGCGACCCAGCTGGTAAGGCGTGATGTGATCGAACCGGAAATGCCGTCCTTCCACCTGGATGTCGCAGGTCACCAGCAGCGCCCGCCGCGTATCCATCCGGATCACCGCGGTATCGTCTCCGATGCCGATCACGAGATCCTTGGCTCTGGTCGCGGGAAGGAGTTTCCCGATCCTGTCGATCAGGGAAAATTCCCCGATTTCCCCCACGCGTTTCCGCCGTTTTCTCACCGGTCATCCCCCGGTAACCGGAGCAGGGATTTCATCTGCCCTGCCGCCCGGGCGATATCGTCCGCCGCAACGATCGCGGATATCACCGCTGCCGAATCCGCGCCTGCCTCCCGCACCTGCCGCGCATTGTGCGCATCGATCCCTCCGATCGCGACAATGGGGAGACGGCAATGCTTCCGGATACGCGCAATCCGTTCCAGGCCGAGAGGCTCCCCGGCATCCGCCTTGGTTTCCCGGGCCTCGAACACCGGGCCCACCCCCAGATAATCCGCCCCATCCTTCTCCGCCAGGAGCGCTTCCTCCAGCGTATCCGCCGAAACCCCCAGGATCCTGCCGGGCCCCATGATGTTGCGCGCCACGGCCGCGGGCAGATCCTTCTGGCCGAGGTGGACCCCGTCGGCGTCGGCGGCCAGAGCGATATCGAGGCGGTCGTTGACGATGAGCGGGACCTTCGCCTCCCGGGTGAGATTCCGAAGCGCAAGGGCGACCCGGTAGAGCGTTCCCCCGGAGGCGGCCTTGTCCCGCAGCTGAATCACATCGGCGCCGCCCCGGATCGCGGCTTCCGCTACCTCGATGTGCGACCGGCCCCGGCTTACCGACTCGTCCGTGATGACATAGAGGCGCCAGCGGCCGGGAGCGATCCGGTCAGTCAATGGGAAATCCCCTGGAAGAATACGTGATCGCGTCCGGCCATTCCTCTTTCTTCCAGCTCATGTCGAAAAACAGGTATTCGAAGCGGGTGCTCGTTTCGTAGAGCCGGTACCAGTACTCCTTGCGCTGCGCAGAGGCTCCTGCGGCGTACTCGTTCACTTTTTCGACAAGCCAGTCGGCGAGATCGCAGAACTCCCGGGAGGAATAGGTCTCGATCCAGTCCCGGTAGAACGGATTGTCCGGGAGTCCCCGGGATTTCAGTTTCTGGCCGATCTCGGCGTACCCGCAGGCACAGGGCGTCAACACCGCCAGGATGTCCGACAGGCTCCCCTCGTGGCAGGTCCGGACAAGCAAATCGGTATAGGCGGACGTGATCATGCTCTTGCGGGTCTTTTCGAGTTCCTCTGCGGGAATGCCGAAACCTCCGCACGTTTTTCGATGCAGGTCCATTTCCACGTTCAGGGTGGTGGAAAGCAGGGTGGCAAAGGTTCCCATATCCTGAAGATGCCAGGATTTCGCGCTCGCCAGGGCGAAGACCCGGCTGAAATCGATCAGGTACACGTAATCCTGCTTCAGGTAGAACTCGAACCGGTCCCGGGACAGGGTGCCGTCTCCGATCCCCGTCACGAACGGGTGCCCGAAAATCGCCTGCCAGAGGGGATCGGACGCATGCCGCATTTCCTGGTAAAAGGGGCGTTTCGCCATCGATGTCACCTCCCCTGGGACGCTGCCTTTCCGAACGCTGCCCAGAACGGATCCACCCGGGGATGGACCAGTTCATGCGAAATTCCCTTTTCGAAAAACCGCATCCCCCGTTGCGGATCCACGATTTCCCCCACTATGGTGGCCGGGATCCCCTTGTCGCCCAGCCGCCGGACCACTTCCTGCGCCTTGTGCGGCCGGCAGGTGAGGATCAGGGTTCCTTCGCTGATCGAGGAAAACGGGTCGATGCCGAACAGGTCGCACACGTTTTGGACCGCGTCCTGCACGATGATCTTCTCCTTGTCGATGGTCATGCCTTTCCCTGAGGCCCGGGCGACCTCGAACAGACCGCCCCATACCCCGCACTCGGTCGCATCGTGCATGGTGGTGACCCCATATTCCCGCACGCCGACTTCCACCGCAGTGAGGGCGTCTTCCACGACGGACATCTGCCAGAAAATCTTTTCGGCTTCCCGTGCCGCTTCTTCCCCGTATCGTTCCGCCACCCGGTGGGGAAAGGTGACGGCGAACAGCCCGGCGGCCTCGATGGCCGCGCCTTTGGTGATGATGATGGAATCTCCCACCTTCGCCATATTCGGGGTCACATACCGGTCTTTCTGGCCGATCCCGATCACGGTCGCCCCGCCGATCATGGGATATTCACATCCTTCATAGCGGCCGGTGTGTCCGGTGACGATGGCCATGCCGATTCTGTCGCACTCCCGGTGCATCACCGTCCATAACGCTTCAAAGTCCTCCCGGGTCATCGACAGGGGAAGATTCAGATCCATGGTGATATAGGCCGGCCGGATTCCCGACGTGGCCGCATCGGAAGCCAGGATGTGGACCGCAAACCAGCCGGAACGTTCCCACCCGTAGGGAGGCACCACGAAAATCGGATCGGTAGTGGTCACCATCACCTTGCCGCTCCCCAGATCGACAACTCCCACATCCACCCCATGCTGGGGCCCCACCAGGATTTCCGGGCGTTTCCGTCCCAGATGGGGAAGGATGATTTCCTCGAAGATTTCGGAAGATACCTTGCCGATGGCAGGCATTTGCGCTTTCAACATGTCCTCCTGGACCTGGGTTCGGGCAAGGAAATCCGTCGCCGGACGCAGATCCACCCGTTCAATCAGAATCATACAGCAACCGGAAATCGCAGACACTATACCACCGGGAAAAATCCATGGCACGGCCTCGAGGCAAACTCCCATGATACGGAGAGGAAAACCGCCCGCGCGGGGGCATGGCTA
>JBFKGZ010000026.1:0-24985 GCA_041633075.1 Candidatus Deferrimicrobiaceae bacterium
AAATAATAAGACGAATATACTCCCGACGGGGAGGGTGCGTTGTCGGGTCACCCCCCGGGGGGGCGGGCTGACGCCATTATCCTCGAAAGGTTCCCGAAGGGCCCGCCCGGCGGCACGTGTCGGCTTTCCTCCGCTTGGGGAAGCAACGTAAAGCGCGGTGATGTCCATCGCGGCCATCCTTATGCCGCGCGGCACGATCCCGCCGACCTACAGGCCGATTCGGCAAATGGGAGGAAAAAAAGCCCCCGCCGAAGCGGGGGCTTTTTCCTGGCGTGGTACAGGCTGATCGGGACTTACGGCCTTACACCAGGGGGTACTACGCCGCTCAGATCCTCGATGGAATCGCGGATCGTCTGGATGACGTATTTGTGGTTGTGGATGTCTCCGCACGGATCCTGCCCCGAGTGGTAGTTGAAGGCGGCCGCCAGGAGCTTGTCGTCGAACGTCGTGTACCGGTTCGGGAATATCGCCTCCCCGGGATCCACCAAGCCGTTTCCGTTGGTGTCATTGAAGAAGTAGGGGTAGGCACCGGCCTCATAAATGATCGGGTCTCCGATGACGTTGACGGCGTAAGTCTGGATCTCCGTCAAGAGCACCGCTTCCAGCCCGTCGATCTCGCCCTGGAAGCTCTCTCCGGTGCCATCCCCGTCGTAGTCGATGTTCGCGGCTCCGAACGGCAGACCAAGGTCCTCGAACGTGGTGATGCCTTGATGGCACAAGGTGCAGTCGGCCAACTCCGGCAGGAAGTGGTGGTCGGCCTCCGTTCCCCTCAGGTGGCAGTCGATGCAGGTGTTCAAGCCGAAGTGGCCGGGGAAGGTGTTCTGGCCGATATAAGTATTGTCACCGTATTCGAAGCCGGCGGTTGTTTCGGTGCCGAAGAGAATGGCCGCCGCCGCGAAGTAGTGACGGTTGATGAAGGTGTGGGGGCCTCCCGGCGTGGCTGCGATCGTGGCCGCCACGGTATTACCGGCTTCTCTCCCCTGGTGGCATGCCATGCAGAGGTTGCTGGCATCGCCCAGGGTTTTCCCTACGCCGGACGGGAAGGCTACGTTGTCAATAGCGGGATAGTCGGCCGGCTTGTCAAAGAGCGTGGTGCCGTCGCCCTCCTCCGTGTGGCAGACGCCGCAGGAGATTTTGGTCCCCAGCTTCGCCGCCGCGTTGACGACCCCGTCCACCGCGAAGTCCCGGAAGCCGGGACGGCTGTGGCATTTCGCGCAGGATGTCTGAACATCCCCGTCTTCGTCAAAGTGCCGGAACGGCTCGCCGGTGAAGTCCGCGTGCCCGGAGACGGACCAGTCCGCGATGATCTTCACATAGAGCGGATCGGCCGGGTTGTCGTTGTGGCAACCGGCGGCGTAACATCCGCTGGCCACTTCCGTGCCGTTCCCGGGGATGAGGGTGTTCACGTTGGGCCAGAGGAAGTTGAACGTATGGGCGTGGATATCCCCCTCCTTGATGTCCCCGAGCCCGATGGCGGTCCGAATGGCCGAGCTGGCCGTCTTGGGCATGTGGCACTTGGAGCAGCGGCCCACGCCGGTCCCCTCGGGGTCGAACGTCACGGTGCCCATGACCGCCTGCTCGCCCATGTGCGCGAGGACCGCAGTCTGAACGGCGGCGCCGCCGGTCTGTACGTCGTCGACGGTGAGCCCGAAGTCGCCGGCGTGGCAGGCGAGGCACAGGCTGTTGTCGTCATTCTTGGTGGCCAGGGTTACGCCGCCCACGGTGACGGAATCCCTGACCTGGTGGTCACCCGCCGCCTCGTGCGGGTCGTGGCAGCTCCAGCAGGTGTTGCCGCTTTCGTCGGCGGAGTGTGGCCCCTGTTCGATGTCGGGCCACTGCTGGTGGTGCTGCCGGGAGGCGACATAGATCGGGAAATTGTAGTCGGTGTACCAGCCTTCATAGGCGGTGAAGAATGGCAGAGGCGGGACGCCGTAGTACGCCGACGCGGTGTTGAGGATCCCGAACGGGTTCCCCGTGGTGTTGTCGACGATGGACATCCCCGGGATAGGCAGTTCCACGGCCCCCGAAACGAATCGGCTCGGGTACTCCAGGGGCAAGGACATCCCGGGAAACTCGGCGTTTCCCTCCCCGCGGTGGTGGCACGATCCGCAGACCAGGTTCCCCGCGCGCAGGCCGGCAACGCCCAAGGCCTTGAAATTGTCCGGGTTGATGATGTCGGAGGGTTTTGCGCTGGCCACGTGCGCGGCCCCCGGCCCGTGGCAGTTCTCGCAGCCGATGTTCAGCTCCGAGTAGCCCGTCACGACTTCCAGGACGTCGGTTCCTCCGTAGTTGGTCGTCTGTGCTTCGACGGTGAGCCCTGTCTGGTGGCAGCCGGCGCACCGGTTCTCCCAGGACCGGGCCGTCCCCTTCTTGTCCGTCGCGTTGTTCAGAGCGGCAAACTGGGGGACCAGGTTGTTGTCGGTATTGGGCCCCGTGTATCGTGGGGCGGTTCCGTCATACCAGTGGGAAGCGTTGTACTGGACATACTCCACGGTCTTTTCGTTGAACTGGAACGGCAGGATGTAGTAGCTTCTGCCGATCTGGGTATGGAACCGCTGTTTCCAGAAGCCGTTTCCTCCCTGCGTCCTCTTGACCTCGTACGTAACGTCTCCGATCGTTGCGAAATACGTCCCGTTGGAGAAACTGAGGACCGGGGCGTTGTCGGCAAACGAGGCGAAGGCTGCCTGCGTCTGCAGGTCGAGCCCGTCCTCGAAGTCGTTCACGCTGTTGTTGTCGACGTCGTTGACGAAGATGTCGCCCCCCCGCTCGGCTACGGTTTTCAGCGGAGCGTTGTGGAGCGAATTCGACCAGCCGGTGAAGATGTCCGGGTGACAGGCCGAGCACGCCTCCGACCCGGCGTATCCCGAAGCGGCGGGAAGTGCGGGGTCTCCTGTCTGGACGGTCCCCGGAGCGACTCCGCCTCCGCCCCCTCCGCTGGTCCCGCCGCCTCCGCCATCGCATCCCAAGAACAGGAGCGGTACGAACAAGGAACAGATTCCAAGCAATAGTAGCGATTTTCTCACCCTTCCCTCCTTACAATGTGATTTAGTCGATAATTCACTCGGTGCACAGTGAGACATGCTTCGGTAGCATGCCCCCTTCCGTTTTCACCTCCCTCCCGAGGAATCAAGCCAAAACGCAAGGAATTACGAAACGTTACGACTGTCGGCGGCAGTAATTTCCGTTATTCATGATTGTAAAGACCGAATCCCATCAGTTCGTTGGCAGAAGTTCCTGATATACACGCAAGGTTAATGCCAATCCCGCTACGTCGAAAATACCCAAAGAAATCAATACAATTTCGTTTAGTGGGAAATCCCGGGGAAGGCCTGCCCGGGGAAAATCCCAACTACTTCGGAGATTCCACGGAAAAACGGGAAACCCGCTGGATCGAATAGGGGATTTCGTCTACATGATTGTCATGAGCACGGACGGGACCGAGTAAAAACCGGCAACGGGCGTTTCGGGCCGGCCGCCGGTCGCCCGGGGGGGATGAAATAAAAAGGCGGACCCCGAAGGGCCCGCCTTCCGTGATGAACAAAAATGCCCCTGCCGAATCGGGGGCTTTTTTCCTCGATGTTCAGCAGTCCCTCAGGGAGTATTCATTTCATAAAAAATCATAAAAAAAAGGGCCCCGAAGGGCCCTTTTTCCTTACGGTTCGTTAGCGGTTACTGAGCCAACAAAAGAAGTTCGTCTTTGGTTGCATTCACATTGTAACCGAATTGATTCGCATGCGACCGGACCGGAGCGGCAGCGTGGCAAGCGATGCAACCGGCAGCAGTTGGCCCGATCACGACATCATCGCTCTGGTCCTGGTAATCCGGCCCCCCAGGATCCACGGTGAGAGCCACGGCTACTGTCTGATCCGCAGGTTCAAAGCCGCCTGCATTGTGACAGGCCGTACATTCATTCGGACGCTTCGGGTAATGGACGACTATCCAGTTATGCGAGATCGTCGAGCCATTCGTCGAGCCGCCGATCGTCATGCCGTCCGCCGGCCACCCGGTCGGGAACGGATAGGCTCTCTCGAAAAGATCCCCGCCTATCTCCTCGTAAACCGGCGGGGGAAACGCGTAGATGCCTCTGCCTCGGTAAATTACCCAAGGCTTCTCGCGCTTGCTGACACCGTGGATGCCATGGATCATGGTGCGCATGTCGAACGTTTCATTGACTTTGCCATCGTAGGTGGCGTCGGTATTCACCGTGTTGTCGGCATTGACGATCTGGAATCTGTCGAGCCTGTTGTTCTTGTCGGCGGACGATGGGTTGTGACAGATAACGCACAATTGCTCGTTATCCACGCGGTCGCCGCCATGCTGGTACAACGTGCCCCGGTGGCAGGCCAGACACTTTTCCGTAGCCACGGCATCACGACGTGCCGGTACGGCAGAACCGTCCGCCATGCTGAACGCAAAGGTCGGAGACGGGAACCGGACAAAGTAATCCCCCGTCGTGGGGGTAGCGCCAATCAAGAACGTGTCCCGGTCTATCGGCTTGCCGCCGATGGCGAGCAGCACTTTTGACGCATACGAGGTTCCCGGCGCGATTGTCAGGCCGGTCGTCGTGGCCACATTGGCCGCACAGGTGGTTGTAAGAGACGAGAAAAGGTTTCTCGCTCTAAGAGGCTGCCCGGGAGATGTTCCGACGAACTCATTGACCCAGTCGTCGCCCTTGGCATACGCCAGGTAGGCACCAAGATCGCTGAACACCGGGCCGTTTGCCAGGTTGTCATTACAGGGATCAACCGCGGCGCCCAGCCGGGATGCCGTCCAGGTGAATGTCACGTTGTCCCCGGCCTTCGTAACCCCTGTGATTGCAAAGCCGACATCATTGTTGTTCGCAAACGAAATGTCTTCGCCTCCGAAGAACGAGTCGTAATGCCGGTCGCTGGCCTCCAGGTCGATATGGAAATCGGCAGCTTCATCCTTTGCCGGCAACGACCCATGACAACCGGCAGCCATACAGTTGACGTCGGGAGCAAAACCTCTATGGAAGGCAAGACCTCCGGTGTCAGGAATGAGCTGGTCACCGGTATGATGATCGACAAACCCGTCCCAATTGTTGTGACAGGTCATGCAGAGGTAGTAGGAAACAGGCGCGGAGGCAGCCGCTGCCAGCTGGGCGTTCGTTCTGTGGCACGTGCGGCAGTCGCGCATATCGGACGGGTAGCCGATCGAATAACGGTCTTCCACATCGGGGTTGACGTCTTCCGTGGTTCGGAAATAGGTCCCGTCCGGCGGCATGTGGTGCGAGTTGTGGATCCCATGGATATATTCGGTCAGGTTGGTGCCAAAAGCGACATTGTCTGTCAAGACGAGCACGCCTGTGTCATCCCTGGTGATGACCTGCGTAATCCTGCCATCCCGTGAGTGGCAGATCTGGCAGTCCGGACCACCTACCGCGTAGTGCCGGAATTTCTCGCTCCAGGCGGGGTAAGGACCATGGCAGCCCATGCAGCCATCGTTCGTCACGAGATCGCGAAGTTGCCGCGTCCCCAAAGTGGCGACAGCAACCGGCCGTTCCGTGCTTGTGGCAGACTGCAGCTGGATCAGATAGGTTGCGTTATCAATCTGAAACGCATCGGGAACGGTAGCCGTGTAATTGCCACCTCCATTGGGAGTGAGCGTGACATTGTCCGTTATCGTGATCCGCTGAAACGTTGTTCTCTGATTGACCGTGGGGTCTGCCAGCGCAGCATTATCAAAATTCACATAGGCACGGCGAATACTGGTGAAGGAATCATTGGGTACACCGTCCACCGCGACGTCGAAGGTAATATCAACGCTTGCGCCTGGTGTCGCCACGGCATTACTGACGGTCGCGACACCCGTGATTGCATGGACCGACGTCACACTAAGATCGGAAGTATCACCGTGGCAGACGCTACAAGACTCGGGTTGGGCAGCGGCACCCGCACCCGGCGGGCCCGGGGGTCCCTGGATCCCCTGTATCCCCTGAGACCCGTCGTCCCCCTCGCATCCAAGGAACAGGAGCGGCAGGATCAGGGCAAAAACACCTATGATTACAAGCAGCTTTTTCAATGTTCCCTCCTTAAGCAATAATGATTTCCCGACGACATCCTCCTCGGTTGCAGAACCAGCGGTGGTGGTGCCAGATTTCTTGCCGGTCATCACCTCCTTCCGCAAAAAAACGGATTGGATTCAGAAAGGTTGGTTGCACGTTGCCATCTTCCGAAAACTCTTGTTTTCCTTAGCGTTTTTTTTAACAAGCGTGGTTTTCATTGAAGGAATCGATAAAAAAACGTTTTGGATCGATCTTGGGCAATGTATTGGTGTACTGTATACAGAATACGCTTTGCCTGTCAACAAGAATCCCGGTCAATTTATTGCTTCCTTCGATTTTGATTGCAAAGACCGAATTCCCCTAGCTTGTCGTTGGGATCCATTGCAAGAGAGCAACGAATATGCCACGCCCGATACGGGGGAAATACCCAAAGAAATCATCGAAATTTCGTTTATTGGAAAATCCTGGGGAAGGCCTGCCCGGGGAAAACCCCAACTCCTCCGGGGATTCCACCGGAATCCGGGAACCCGGTGGATCGAATATGGGATTTCGTCTATTGGTCAGCGCAGAATAATCACCAACATTATCGGAAATATCACCGGAATACAATATAAGGAATTATTCCTTCATTCGCCTGTTCCGGTACAATGTGTTGAATACTATACACGTTTTCTTGTAACGATTTTCGTTTCCTCCTTGGCATATAAATTGCCGAAAATATTTTCATGCACCCCGTCAATGTCCTTGTCGTAGACGACGAGCCCCTGATCTGCTGGGCGCTGAAGAGACGTTTTTCCGGCCCCCATATGTCGGTTCATGCCGTCGGAAACTGCGTGGAGGCCTTAGGCGAACTCCGTGAAAAACGATATGGCCTGGTGCTTCTCGATGTTCACTTGCCGGACGGGAACGGACTGGATCTTCTCAGGGAGATCAAGGAGATCTCTCCGGGAACGAAGGTGATCGTCATAAGCGCGGATGGAACCGAGCAAAACCGACAACGGGCCTTTTCGGGAGGCGCCTTCCAGTTCATCGAAAAACCATTCAACATTAATGATATAACCCGCATGATCGAAAGCTCCTTCGGGGAGTACTCCGAAAAAAGGAAGTACGAGAGATATCTCTGCCATATCCCATTGCGCCTCGGAGTCGCTGACCCTTCTCCTGAGGAGGACCCGTTTCGCCTTCCCTTCCCAGGGAGTGTCGCGATTGACGTCGGAAGAGGCGGCCTCCGGCTTTATACGGAAAATCCGGTAAAAAAGGGCCAACGTTTCAAAATGAGGATCGCAACCGGTGACGACCCATTATCGAAATTCGTCCCCCCGGACGCGATTGCCGAGGTGGTGTGGGTACTCCATCAGGATGACGGGGTAGTTGCCGGATTGCGGTTTCTGGCGGAATTTCTCCTCCCGCCGTCCTATTCCAGTCCGAATTTTTTCACCTGATACCGCAGGGAGTCATAGCTGATGTTCAATAGCTTTGCGGCGAGCGTCTTGTTGTTCCCGGCCTTTTCGAGCGCCTGGAGGATGAGGTCTTTTTCGACCTCCTCGAGGGACAGCCCCGAGTCGGGCAGGGGAAAATCGAAGCCGGAGGTTTGGTTTCCCACCCTTGCCGGGTGAAGGATCTCCTTCGGCAGGTGCTCGGGAAGTATCGTTTCCTCGTTTTCCAGCACGACGATCCTCTCGATAGTGTTCCTCAACTCCCGTACGTTCCCCGGCCACCGGTACGGCAACAGCAACTCTTCCGCCTCGGGAGAAAAACCCGTAAATGTTTGCTTGTTGTATTTCTTGGAATAGTGGGCCAGGAAATACCGGGCAAGGAGGGGGATATCCTTTCGTCTCTCCCGGAGCGGGGGGATCCGCAGGGAAAAGGCGTTCAGGCGGTAAAACAGATCCGTCCGGAATTTCCCCGCATCCATCGCTTCCTCGATGTCCCGGTTGGTGGTGGCGAATACCGTCACGTCGATAGGGATATCCATCCTTCCCCCGATCCGTCTCACCTTCCTCTCCTCGAGCACCCGCAACAGCTTGCTTTGCAGGTTATGCTTCATCTCCCCGATCTCGTCGAGAAGGATCGAGCCGCCGTAGGCCACCTCGAAGATGCCTCTTTTGTCCGCCTTGGCGTCCGTAAACGAGCCCTTTTCGTGCCCGAAGAGTTCGCTCTCGATGAGGTGCTCCGGGAGGGCGGCGCAATTGATCCCGATGAACGGGAAATGCCCGTAGGAGTCTTTTCGATGCATGACGTGATGGATGTACCTCGAGAAGAGTTCCTTGCCGGTCCCGCTTTCCCCGGTGATAAGGATAGTGTGGACGCGGGCCGCTGCCATCTTCCGGGCCTTCGCCATCAACTCCCGAATGATCGCGGACTCCCCGATGATCTCCTGATGCAGGATTTCCGAGCTTACCTTCCGCAGGTAATCGACCTCCCGCATCAGGTTCCCTTTTTCGACGATGCCTTTTATGACGATCTTGACCACGTCCAGGTCGAAGGGCTTGGTGAGGTAATCCACGGCACCCAGCTTCATCGCTTTTACCGCGGTTTCCGCGGTGTCATCGGATGTCAGCATCACCACCTGGGTTTGGATTCCCCGGTCCGTCAGCTCCCTGAGGATGTCGACCCCGCTTTTTCCGGGAAGCTTGATGTCGAGCAACGCCACATCGGGGGCGGTGGAGCGGATCTTTTCGACGATCTCATGGGAATCGGTTTCCGCATGCACCTCGTAGCCTTCTTTCTTCAATGCCCTGGCCAGCATGGAGACGATCAGTTGATCGTCGTCCAGGAGAAAAACACGGCCTTTTACGCTCATGACGCGATGTCCTCCTCCGGGGGGAGCCGCGGGAGAAGAATCTCGAACCTGGCGCCTCCGCCAGGATTGTTCGACGCGGCGATGGAACCTCCGTGCTGCTCGACAAGTTGTTTCGAAATCGCCAGGCCCAACCCGGTCCCCTTCGGCTTCGTCGTGAAAAACGGCTCGAAGATCTTCGCGGCGCGGCCTTCCCCGATTCCCTTCCCCGTATCCGATATCTCGACCCGGATGCGGCCCGATTCCTCCGCGAAGGACGTCCGGATCGTCAGGGTTCCCCCGTTCGGCATGGCATCGATCGCGTTCAATACGATATTCAGGAAAACCTGCTGGAGTTGCATGAGATCCGCCATGGTAGGAGGAACGGGACGAAACTCCTTTTCGATCCGTATCCCGTCGGATTTCTCCGGGTGATTTGCAGTGGATTGGGTGTAGAAGACAAGCGTTGCGTGCAGAAGCTCATTGACGTTCAAGGGGGATAAGGTGGGCTTCGGCGGTTTCGCGAAGTTCAGGAAATTTTTCATCAGCGAATCCAGTCGCGTGATCTCCTCGATGACCTTCCCCAGGACGGCGCGGTCTTCTTCGGAAAGGGAGGCTTCCTCCGATAAAACGTGCATGGCGACCTTGATCCCGGCAAGCGGGTTCTTGATCTCGTGGGCCAGACCCGCCGCAAGTTGCGCAACCACAACCATCTGTTCCGTCCTCTGCATTTTGAGAATCTGATCTTTCAGGGAATTCGCCATTTCGTTGAACGAGACCGCCAGTTCGCCGAATTCGTGCTTCAACCCCTCGACGCGATGGCCCAGGTCGCCGCTCTTGAGCCTTCTCGTGGAATCCAGAAGCCTCTCCATCGGTTTGGTAATCCCCCTGAGGACAATATACGCGAGGGTCCCGGACAGCAGGGGAATGATCCCGATCAGAAGATAGAGAATATATTTCGTTTTCGCGATCTCCTGAAACGCTATTTCCCTCTTCTTTTCCAGATTGGCGCGTGTCATCTCGATCATGTCCCGGACTTCCGTAATCAATGCCTCTCCGATCCGGAAGGCATGGTCCTCTTCGAGGGAAAGACGGGCGGCGTTCGCCCGGATGGTCAGCACCCTGCTCAGGGCATTCTTGTAATCATCGGTACGTTGGTTCAACATATTGATACTGTTCGCGATTTTCTTGTTGTGATGGCAGTCGTAACAGGTGTTGATTATTTTTCCCATGTTGCGGATGTCTTTTACGAATACGTCGAAACTCCTCGGGTGACGTGTGTCTTTCAGCAATAGGTCGGCTTGTACCCGCTTGATCTGGATCAGATAATGCTCCCGCAATATTTCCACCTGATGAAGCATGATCATGGCGTCGAGACGCGATGTGGAGGAATCGATCGTATAGATGATGTAGGCACTTCCGCAAAAGAAGATCACGGTGATGATGCCCAGGCCGATGAGGATCTTTCTCTTCATTCGTAATTACTGGTTGATGTAATTGTATTTCGAGAGATCCAGGTGGATTTCGCTAGCATAGCGGTACACCGGGTCGTAATCCCTTTCCGTCGTCGGGATGAATTTTGCCGCCCCGAACCGTTCCAGAATTTTTTTCCCTTCCGGGTCATTGTGCATGGCGAGAAGGGCCGCGCGGAACCTCTCTCTCAACGTTTTCTCGACATCTTTTTTCAACGCAAGCCCGTTCTCCGGTACGTCCGGGGATCTCGCCAGGACGACAAGCTCCTGCGTGATCCGACTGTCTTTCTTCGCCATGCGCTGGAAAACGGTGTTCTTCGCGGCTCCCACGTCCGCTTTTCCGTTGAGCACATCCAGTATGGCGTCTTCGTGGGTTCCCGTAAAATAGGTCTCCCGGAAATAGTCCCGGAAATTCTTCACTCCGTGTTTATGGAAATATTCCAGCGGGAGAAGGTATCCGGCGGTCGTCGCCTTGTCCACGAAAGCGAACCGCTTTCCTTTCATGTCCGCGATCGTCCCGATGCCGCTGTCCTTCCTTACGAAGATCAGGCCGTGGTACGTGGACGTGTTGTCGGGAGCCACCGGGCGGGCGATGACGGACACCCCCAGTGTTTCATGGGCAAGTGCGTAGGTGAAACTCCCGAAAAAGGCTCCATCCAGTTCCATGGAGACGAAGTTGTTGATGATGTTCCCGTACCGGGGCAGAATCTTGAGATCGATCCGGACCCCGGTTTTCCCTGAAAGATAATCCGCCAGCGGTTCATAGCGTTCGATCTGATTGAATATATTCTGCTCGGGGATCAGGCCGATCAGGATCGTTTTTTCCTGGGGGATCGCGTTTTGGAGAGGGGGCTGGGTCTTGCTGCACCCGGCCTGGATAGCGAGACACAGACTGAGAGTGAGGAGTCGCCCTGCCACCTTGCGTAGTTGACTGCGCATACCCTTTTTCGTATCCCCTCCTATCTATGGGATCCTCCCGCGTGAGGGGATGATGATCCGGGTTCCCGGGTCCCCCGCCCCATCCTTTTGTCTCCCGGGGCGTATCCGGAGCGGAGGGAGCGGGTCGGCAGATCAGCCTTTCCATTGTATCGCCCTTGTCTCCGGGATCGAAGGCCAACGCAATGGCGGGGAACGGGAAGAATCATGCCCCCGACGCCCTCCTTGGATGTTGATATTGTATATCTCATTTCGTATGATGAGTCGATCATCCGTTCGGATACTGTCGACAGGCCGGCGAAAGACCATCCATGCATACCGCCCCGAAAAGGGGGAGGAGGATCATCGTGGGAAGGAACATCGTCGAGAAGATCATCAAGAATCACTACGTATCCGGGGAGAAAAAGCCCGGCAGGGAGGTCGGGATCCGGATCGACCAGACGCTCACGCAGGACGCCACCGGGACGATGGCGTACCTGCAGTTCGAATCGATGGGCGTCCCCCGGGTGAAGACCGAGCTGTCGGTCTCCTACGTCGATCACAACACCCTGCAGGAGGGGTTCGAGAACGCCGACGACCACCTCTATCTCCAGACCGTCGCGGCGAAGCACGGGGTCTACTACTCCCGGGCCGGCAACGGCATCTGCCATCAGGTCCACCTGGAGCGGTTCGGCGCCCCCGGAAAGACGCTGCTCGGATCCGACTCCCACACGCCGACCGGCGGCGGGATCGGGATGATGGCGATCGGCGCAGGGGGATTGGACGTCGCCGTGGCCATGGCGGGAGGACCCTTCTTCCTGACGTATCCCCGGGTGGTCCGGGTGAACCTCACCGGGAGCCTGAAGCCCTGGGTGGCGGCCAAGGACGTGATCCTGAAACTTCTCGAGATACTCACCACCAAGGGAAACGTGGGCTGCATCATCGAGTACGGCGGGGAAGGGGTGGCCACCCTGTCCGTCCCCGAGCGCGCCACCATCACCAACATGGGGGCGGAGCTGGGCGTCACCACCTCGATCTTTCCGTCCGACAGGGTGACAAAGGCATTCCTAAAGGCGCAGGGAAGGGCAGATCAGTGGGCAAGCCTCAAGGCCGACCCCACGGCGAAGTACGACCGGGTGATCGACCTCGACCTCTCGGCCCTCGAGCCGATGGTGGCCCAGCCGCACAGCCCCGACAACGTCACCCGCGTGAAGGACATCGCGGGGAAGAGAGTCGACCAGGTCCTCGTGGGGTCGTGCACGAACGCTTCCTACAAGGACATCACGACGCTCGCAAAAATCATGAACGGCAAGGTGATCCCGGAAAACGTCTCCTTCGGCGTCGCTCCCGGCTCGCGCCAGGTCCTCCAGATGGCGGCCAGGGAGAGCAGCATCGCGACCCTGGCAAGCTCCGGGGCCCGGATCCTCGAGACGGCGTGCGGCTTCTGCATCGGGGCGGGGCAGGCGCCCCCCTCGGGCGGCGTCTCGGTGCGGACCAACAACCGGAACTTCGAGGGGCGCTCCGGGACGAAGGATGCCGGAATCTTCCTCGTCTCCGCCGAAACGGCCGCGGCATGCGCGCTAAAAGGGGAGATGGCCGATCCCCGGGACGTGGCCGCGGAGCTGGGGATCGAATACCCGGATGTGAAGGTGCCCAGGAAGTTCCTGGTGGACGACTCGATGGTGCTGCCGCCCGCGCAGGACCCGTCGGCGGTGACCGTGCGCCGGGGGCCGAACATCGGCAATCCCCCGGAAAACGTCCCCCTCCCCGAATCCCTCCAGGGGGAGGTGGCCCTGAAGGTGGGGGACAAGATCACCACCGACCACATCATGCCCGCGGGAGCCAGGCTCAAATACCGCTCCAACATAGGCAAGTATGCCGAATTCGTCTTCGAGGGAGTCGATCCCGGATTCAGCGGGCGGGCGCTCGAGAACAAGAGCAAGGGGGTCCACAATATCGTCGTGGGCGGGCTGTCCTACGGCCAGGGCTCCTCGCGGGAGCACGCGGCGATCTGCCCGAGCCATCTGGGCGTCCGTGCGGTCATCACCAAATCGTTCGAGCGGATCCACTCGGCCAACCTGATCAACTTCGGGATCGTCCCCCTTCTGTTCGCCAAAGAAGAGGACTTCGACAGGACCTCCCAGGGGGACCGGATCGAGATCCCGGGCATCCGGGAGGCGATCACGAAGGGATCGACGGTAACGGTCCGGAACGCGACGAAGGGGTTCGCGTTCGAGGCGAAGCACGCCTTGACCGAACGCCAGATCGAGATCCTCCTGGCCGGAGGCCGCCTGGCCTACACGAAGGAGAAGGGCGACTTCTGAGGGGGATCCAAAGCAGGAGCGGCAGACCCGGAACCGGCAAAACAATAAGGGGCGATCCCGTTTCGGGTTGGCCCCTTTTTCTTTTCCCGAACGGGAATGAGGAACTGGATGGTATGATCTACCCGAGACGGTAGCCCACCGCGAGGCTGCCAGGTCCGCCCGGAGGAGACGCATGCCGCGGGACGACTGGAAGTACGACGAGGAGATGTGGGAATACGAGGAGAGTGAGAAGAAAAAGATTTCTCCGGAGAAGCAGTGCCCGCGGTGCAGCCATTGGCTTCCGCGCGAGTCCCCTCACTGCGACTGGTGCGGGAAGGTGTTCGATGACCGGGACGGGTCGTAGTGCTCAATCGATGAGAGCGTACCGGGGGAGCACCTCCGGCGGTATATCCTCCACGAACCGGGACGGCAGAGACAGCACCGTTCCGGACGCCCTTTCATAGATGTTGACGGGATAGGTAAGAATCAGGGTGTCTTTCGCCCGCGTCGCCGCGACGTAGAGGAGCCGCCGCTCCTCCTCCATCTCTTCTTCGTCTTCCGCCGCCCTCGCCAGCGGGAGCTTTCCGTCCAGCACCCAGAGAAGGAAGACGACTTTCCACTCCAGCCCTTTGGCCGAATGGATCGTCGACAGCGTGAGGGTGTCGCCGTCCCCTTCGGGGGCCACGATCTGCCCCACGGAGGCCTCCGGCGGCTCGAGCGTGATCTCCGCGAGGAAAGAAGACAGCGTGCGGTGCCGCGCGCAAAGGGAATCGAGATGCTCGAGGTCCTTCAGCCGCCGCGGGTAGTCGTCGTACTTCGCCTCCAGGAGGGGGCGGTAGTGCGCGAGAACCCGGGCCAGGGACTCCGCGGGCGGTGGCGGTGTCCCGGTCGTGAGCTCCCGCAGGCACCCGGAAAGCCGGGCGGCGCCTTCGGACGCCTTCATCGCGGCAAGGGAGGAGAAAACGGGGGCGTGCGATGCCGACTCGTAGGCGCGGCGGGAGATCTCGGCGCTGCGCTTTCGTCCCACGCCGGGAATGAGCATCAGCACCCGGGAGAGACTCAGTGTGT
This sequence comes from Candidatus Deferrimicrobiaceae bacterium, assembly GCA_041633075.1. Classification (GTDB taxonomy): domain Bacteria; phylum Desulfobacterota; class Deferrimicrobia; order Deferrimicrobiales; family Deferrimicrobiaceae; genus CSP1-8. The sequence continues at coordinate 14,563 of JBFKGZ010000026.1, forward strand.
CCCGGGGGTTTTCGACCAGCCGAAGATGCGCGATGACGTCCTTGACGTGCGCGGTTTCCAGGAACTTGAACCCGCCGTATTTCCGGTACGGGATGTGCCTCTTGGCGAGCTCGACCTCGAGGTCGAATGACAGGTAGGCGGCCCGGAACAGGACCGCTATCTCCCGCAGGGGGATGCCGTGATTCTCGTGCAGTTCGAGGATCCGGTCCGCGACGAAGAAGGACTGGATGCGCTCGTTCGGGGCCGACAGGATCGACGGTTTCTCCGCACCCCCCCGGGCCGTGAACAGGCGCTTGGGAAACTTCTCCGCCGCCCGGGCGATGATCTCGTTGGTTACGTCCAGTATCGGCTGGACGCTGCGGTAGTTCTCCTCCAGGTAGACCACTTTCGCTCCGGGGAAGTCCGAAGGGAAATCGAGTATGTTGCGAAACCTTGCGCCGCGGAACGAGTAGATGCTCTGGGAGTCGTCCCCCACCGTCATCACGTTGTCGTGGGTGGCCGCCAGAAGTCTCAGAATCTCCGCCTGGATGCGGTTGGTGTCCTGGTATTCGTCGACCAGGATGTGCCGGTATGCCTCGGAGACCGCCCGCCGGATCCCTTTGTGCTCCCGGAGGAGGGTGGCGAGGTGCACGAGCAGGTCGTCGTAGTCCATCAGGTTCCGTTCCCGTTTCGCCGCCTCGTAGAGACGGTGAATCCTGAGGATGTCGTCCAGGCAGTACAGGAAATGCGGCGTGTCCCGCTCCGCGGCGGTGGCGACGTCCTCGCCCCGGTTGACCGCCCGGCTATAGAGGTCCGCAAGGGTCTGCTTCCGCGGGAACCGCACCGTCTTGTGGGCGACGTGGATCTCCTGCCGCAAGAATCCGATCAGGTCCTCCGAATCGGCACGGTCGAGGATGGTGAAGTTTTCGCCGAACCCGATCGCGCCTGCGTGGCGGCGCAGGAGGGTGTTGGCGAAGGCGTGGAACGTGCCGCCGGCCACCTTTTCGCACCGGCGGTCGAGGAGGAGGGAGGCGCGCCGGAGCATTTCCTCCGCCGCCCTCCGCGTGAAGGTAAGGAGAAGGATGGAGGCGGGCGGAACTCCGGTTTCCACGAGCCGGGCCACCCGGTAGATGAGCGTGCGGGTCTTTCCCGTTCCGGCACCCGCGATGACGAGGAGGGGACCGTCCCCGTGGAGGACCGCCTCCCGCTGCTGCGGGTTGAGTACGCCCTCGTAGTCGATTTTTACTCCTCCCGTCGAAATTACCCGGAGGGAATACCGCTTCGGCGGAACGGGCCGTTTGTCAGGCGGCATGGCAGCACAGGCACCCGCGCCGGCAGGTGTGGTACGAGCTGTGAATCCGGGACGACCGACAAAGGCACCCGGGGCGCACCGGACGGGGGTCGCGGGTCCAGAAGACGAATGCCGCCACGCGGTCCCGGGAAAGGGAGACGGCCGCCGGATTGCCGGAATAGGGGTTCCGGTATTCGGCGATCCCGCGGGACAGACAGGGGGAGAACCACTTCGCGTGGAAGGCGGGCACGTCGGTGCGACGCGATGCGCTGACGATGACGGGAAGGGTCACGATCGTATTGTACCACCCCGCCCGCGGGATTCCTTTTCCGCCTCGGTGTGGGAATCCTCTTGCGCCCGGTGGAACCCGGGAAAAAGGAAACTATTTCGGGAGGTTTTCTTTCTTGCTTGACAGGGGATATGCCGGTTGATACAGTTTGCACTGTTTCAAATTTTGGGCGATTTGCTCAGGTTTGACACGCAATTCAAGAAGGAGGTACACGCAATTGGCTCAAGGCACCGTGAAGTGGTTCAACGACGCGAAGGGGTATGGCTTTATTGCCCAGGAAGGCGGACCGGATGTATTCGTCCACTTCAGCGCCATCAAGTCGGAGGGCTTCAAGTCGTTGAAGGAGGGTGAGCGCGTCGAATTCGAGATCACAGATGGCCCCAAGGGACCGCAGGCAGCAAACGTCACCAAAGTGATCTAAGGACAGGGCTTATGCGGCCCGAGGGGGAGTAACCCCCGAAAATTAAAGCCCCGGCGAGAAATCGCCGGGGTTTTTCACTTTATGGATCCGAAAAAACCGCTTCCCCTGCTCGTATCCTCGGTGGCGCAGGCCCGGCAGGTCCAGGAGCGCCTCCGTTCCCTGGTCCGCCATGTTCCGCTCCGTTTTGACCGCGTTCGACTGGTGGGGGCCGCCGACGTGACCTTCCTCGGCGCGAAGGAGATGGTGGCGGCCGCCATCGTCGTTTTCGACATGGCGTCGAAGACAATCCTCGAGGAGCGGGCGGCCGTCTGCCGCGTCCGTTTCCCCTACGTTCCCGGCTACCTCGCCTTCCGTGAAGGCCCGGCAGTCGCCGCTGCCTGGGAAACGCTCTCCCATAGGCCCGACGTCATGCTCTTCGACGGTCACGGGGTCGCCCACCCCCGTCGCATGGGAATCGCTTCCCACATGGGGGTCCTCCTGTCCGTACCGAGCATCGGGTGCGCCAAGAAACGGCTCGCGGGGGAGCATGCGCCCCCCGGTATGCGAAAGGGGGACACCGCCCCCTTGACGCTTTCGGGGGAAACCGTGGGTGCCGCCGTCCGGACGAGGGCGGGGGTCAAGCCCGTCTTCGTGTCGCCCGGGCACCTGGCGGATCTTCCGTCGTCGGTTGCCCTCGTGCTCGCCCTCTGTTCCCGCTACCGGATCCCCGATCCGGCCAGGCGGGCCCACCAGTTGACGCAGGAGATCCGGAGAGCGAACCGGGAAGCGTAAGCACAGGGGAAGGCAGCGACGCGTCGCATGCCGCCGTGCGCGGCGCAGTGCGGACTATTTCCCCGGGGAGGCGGGATTTCCTTGCGGCGCGGGAACCTGCGGGGCCGTCTCCCCCGGCGCTGCGGGGGTACCAAGCGGCGGCGGCGGGACCGCGGGCTGTTCCACCGGCCCCGGCATCGTCTGGGCGGGCACTCCCCCCTTCATGATGCTCGACGCGGGCCGGGTTCCCGAAAAGTACGCCAGAAAGAGGGACGTGAGCATGAAGATGACCGCGGCCGCGGCGGTCATCTTGCTCAGGAAGCTGGTGGGGCCGCTCGAACCGAACAGGGTCTGGGAGGACCCGCCCCCGAAGACGGCCCCGATATCGGCCCCTTTCCCCGTCTGGAGAAGAATGATGAGGATGAGGGTCACGGACACCACGATGTGCAGAATGACGATCACGGTATACATTGTGCTTTACGTTTCCTCCGTTATCGGTACTTCACGATTTTCGCGAACGACCCGGCGGAAAGGCTCGCCCCGCCGACGAGCGCCCCGTCGATGTCCTCCTGGGCCATCAAGGTGGCGATGTTCTCCGGCTTGACGGAACCCCCGTAGAGGATCCGCACCGAGCTCCCGGCTGCGTCTCCCCACAACTGCTTCAGTCTACCACGGAGAAAGGCATGGACCTCCTGGGCCTGCGCGGGCGTGGCCGTCTTGCCGGTCCCGATGGCCCAGACCGGCTCGTACGCCACGACGATCCCTCCCGCGGCCGACGCCGGAACGTCCGCGAGTCCGTCGCGAATCTGCCTTTCCACGACCTCGATCGTCCTGCCCGCCTCGCGCTCGGCCAGCGTCTCCCCCAGGCACAGGATCGGGACCAGCCCTGCGGCGAGGGCGGCCCGGACTTTCCGGTTCACGAACCCGTCGGTTTCCTGGAAATATTGCCGCCGTTCCGAGTGACCGATGATGGCGTAGGCGGCGCCCGCGTCCCGCACCATCCGGGGGGAGACCTCCCCCGTGTACGCCCCCTCGTCGGCGAAGTGGACGTTCTGCGACGCTACGCCGATCCTCGTGCCGCGCGTCAGGGCCGCGACGGCAGCCAGGCAGGGGAAGGGGGGGGCCAGGACGATCTCCACGAGACCCGCATCCGCCACGAGCGGGAGAAACTCCCGGACGAAGGCGGAAGCTTCTTGCGCGGTCTTGTACATCTTCCAGTTGCCCGCGATGACGGGGTTTCGCATTCCTTCAAGCTGCTCCTGACACGTGCTTGGCGAGGTCCACCGTGCGGCAGGAGTACCCCCACTCGTTGTCGTACCAGGCCAGCACCTTCACCATCTTCCCTTCGATGACCTTGGTCGAGAGGGAGTCGAACTCCGAGGAGTAGGGAGTGTGGTTGAAGTCGATGGACACCAGCGGCTCGTCGACGTAACGGAGGATTCCCTTAAGCGGTCCTTCCGCCGCCTTTTTGACTGCGCTGTTGATCTCTTCCACGGTGGCCGACTTCGACAGTTCCACCGTCAGGTCCACCAGGGAGACGTTGGACGTGGGAACGCGGATCGCCATCCCGTCGAGTTTCCCCTTCAGTGCCGGGATCACGAGCGACACCGCCTTGGCGGCGCCGGTGGTCGTCGGGATCAGGGACAACCCCGCCGCGCGGGCCCTGCGCAGGTCCTTGTGGGGGAGGTCGAGGATCCTCTGGTCATTGGTGTACGCGTGGATCGTGGTCATGAGGCCCCGTTCGATGCCGAAGGCTTCCAGGAGCACCTTCGCGACGGGTGCGAGGCAGTTCGTCGTGCAGGAGGCGTTGGAGATGATCCGGTGCTTCTCCTTGTCGAACGTGTCCTCGTTTACTCCCATGACGAAGGTGGCATCGGGATCCTTGGCCGGCGCCGAGATGATCACCCGTTCCGCACCCGCCTTGATGTGCTTTCCCGCGCCCTCCCGGTCGGTGAACTTGCCCGTCGACTCGATGACCACCTGCACCCCGAGCTTCTTCCAGGGAAGCTCGGAGGGGTCCTTCGCGGCGAAGACCTTTACCTCTTTCCCGGCCACGACGAGCGCGTCGCCCCGGACCTCGACAGCCTCCTCGAACCGCCCGTGGACGGAGTCGTACTTCAGAAGGTGGGCAAGCGTTTTCGCGTCGGTGATGTCGTTGACGGCCACGATCTCCAGTGCGGGATCCTTGTACCCCGCGCGGAAAAAAAGACGTCCGATCCGCCCGAACCCGTTGATCCCGACTTTGACGGCCATGTCGCATCCTCCTGGCAGGATAAGTTGGTGAAAAGGGCGCAGGAAAAGATGAAAATACTCCTTTCCTCTCCTCCTGTCAATTCGGGTAGGCCTTCCCGGATCGCTCCGCCCGTCGTGGCCCTTTCCCCGGCTCACCCCTTGCCGTCGATGCCTTCGGCTGCCGAATCGGCGATCCCTTGCGCCCATCCGGCAGCCTTCTCTGCGGGGAAAGAAATCTCCTCGCCGGAGGATCTCTCGAGGCGGAAGAGCGTGACCGCGCGAAACCCCCGCGCCATCGCGAACAGGCCCGGGGACCTGTCCCGGAGCACAATGTCTCTTGCCGGGGGGATGCCGTGCGCCTTGCCCGACTCCCGCACGAGAAAAAGGAGGGCGGGGTCCACACGGTAGGGGAGGAAGGGGCCTTCCGCCACGCTTGCCGCGGGCGGTCCTTCGGCATCCGGGGCGAATTCGAGAAAGACCCCGTACCCGCGGAAGAGGGGACCGCGGTGCCGGGCGAGGAAGTATTTGACCTCTGCTCCGTCCCCCGAATACACGAGGAGGAACGGGCGAACGTCGTCCCCCCCCCCGGTGGCCAACCGGGCAACCCACGAAACCGACTGGTTCGGCGGCCCATCCCTCCGGTGCAGCGGCCGCGCCCATTCCCGGGCCGCGAAAATGGTCATCGCGGTCCCAACGAGGGCACCGGTGAGGGGAAGAGGGGGCAGAACCACAAGAAGGACGCCGCCCGAGACCGCGCAGAGCAGAAACGCGAGAATCAGGCCCCCGGCCGAGGCGGCCCTCCGGATCGTCTCTTCCCGGGAGAAATACCCGCCCCCCGTCATCCGGCATCGCAGGGGAATGCCGAAGAACAGGGCTTTTCGCTTCCTGTCCGAGGGGGTTCCCCCAATGACCAGAACGGAGCGTGTTTCTTTGGGGCCCAGCCAGGCGACGGGGGAGAACCCGTAGGCGTCGAGCAGCAGGAGTGCCGCCCCCCCGGCGGCTGCCAGAAAGGAGGCCGCAGCGTTTCCTCCGATAAGAAGGAACCCTCCTGCCGCGCAGGCAAGGAATCCCGCGCAGGGGGAGAGTTGGGGACGGGAAGGGAGACGGAACCGCTCCCGGACGCATTCGATCCCTTCCGCGCGGAGGCGCTCCTCGACGGATTCGAGTTCCCGGGCTAGGGAGGACACGGGACCATTGCCTTTTTCCGAACGATTATCGCACTTGGTTTCACCATATCTACCTGTTGGACGATTCTATCAAGGGGAAGGAAGATCGGTGCGCCGACGTGCTCGCATTCGCCTACCGCCAGGCGCTGCGGCACGAGCAGAAAGGCGGGGGATCCCGAGACGCAAACCGATTTCCGGCACCACGCCAACAGGGCGCGTGGATCGGCTTCCGCATCCTCGGAGGGGGGTCGCTCGCTTCGTCGCTCGACTTGCGATGCACCCGCAAGTCTGCGCTTGCCCTTTCTCCCGGAAAGCGCCGCTCGGACCCCCCGTCCTTCGGCTGCTCCGCCGATGGCGCCCCGGGCGTCCGGGGACCCCGGAGGCGAGCCGACCCTTGGCGTCATGCCAACGGGGCGCGGGATCCGACATATTTGTATATATAATGGAGGCGCACCGGAAGAGGAAAAGGAGACGCCTGGATGGCCGATAAACCGAAGGTGGTAATTACGCGGAGGCTCCCCGGGGTTTCCCTCGCGAAGATCGGGGAGAAGGCGTTGGCGCTGTATCCGGACCGCGACGGGCCGATGCCCCGCAGGGAGCTGCTCCGGAAGGTCCGCGGGGCCGTCGGGATCCTCTGCACGCTGGAGGAAAGGATCGACGCCGCCCTGATGGACGCTGCGGGGGATTCGCTCCGTGTCGTGTCCAACTTCGCCGTCGGGGTCAACAACATCGACGTGGCGGAGGCGACGCGAAGGAGCATTCGCGTATGCAACACGCCCGACGTCCTTACCGAGGCGACCGCGGACCTCGGGTTCGGGATCATGATGGCGGCCGCGCGGCGGTTCTCGGAGGCGGAGCGGTTCCTGCGGGCGGGGAAGTTCACCGCGTGGGACCCCTGGGGATTTTTGGGCGTCCCGGTGTTCGGGAGGACGCTGGGGATCGTCGGGATGGGCAAGATCGGCAGCGCCATCGCCGCTCGGGCGAGGGGGTTCGAGATGCGGGTCCTCTACCACGACCGCAACCGTCTCCCGAAGGACCGGGAGGACGCTCTGCGCGCCCGGTCCGCCGGACTTGACGAACTGCTCTCCGACAGCGATTTCGTCGTGATCTCCGTCCCGCTCTCTTCGGAAACGCGGGGGATGATCGGCCGGGATCAGCTGGGATGGATGAAGAAGGAAGCGGTCCTGGTAAACATCGCGCGCGGCGGGATCGTCGACGAGGCGGCGCTTGCGGAGGCGCTTGCGAAGGAACGGATCTTCGCGGCGGGACTGGACGTCTACGAGAAGGAGCCGAAGGTCCACCCCAGACTGCTTCGCGTGCCGTCCGCGGTGCTCCTTCCCCACATCGGAAGCGCCACGACGCAGGCCCGGGAGGGGATGGGGAAACTGGCGACCGAGAACCTGCTGGCGGTCCTTTCGGGGGACGATCCCCCGTGCCCGGTCAATTGAAGCCGAACCCTTTCCGTCTCAGGAACTCGGTCGGATCGAAACCGCCGGTACGGGAGAAGGGGATGCGCACGACGCCGACGACGGGGGTCCGGATGCCGACCGACCCGTTGAACTCGTAGGTGACGGACCGGCTCAGGAGCGCCTCCTTTGCAGCGTTGAGGAACGCTTCAGGCCGAAGGGAGATGGGCACCTTCACCACCGTGATTCCCGATGCCCCGAGACGCATGTTTTCGCGGTGCTCCCCACCCGCGACCGTGTCCCGCCCGAAGATCGCGGAATAGGCGACATAGGAGACTTCCATGGGATAGTCGTTGCGGTTGTCCACCTCGAGGCTCAGGAGGCAGTCCCACGGTTTCTCGGGATCGACAAGCGGGTTCGAAAGGAGCGCCACATCGATCAACCGGATCTTCGGCGTCCGGAAGACGTTCTTGACAGTACCTCTGCAGGAAAGCGGGGAAATCGCAAGGGGGAGAAGGAGGAGGAGGTAGATCCACTTGGCCGTTCGCATCTCCGATATTCGGGTTCCCGTGGGCTTTCCCGAAAAGGACCTCCTCTCGAAAGTTCTTCTCATTATAGGGATTCCCCCGGACGAGGTGGAGCACTTTTCCGTAGCCCGCCGCGGGATAGACGCGCGGCGCAAGGGGGCCGTCCGGCGCATCTACGCAGCGGATATTTCCCTCCGCTCCCCCTCCCTCGAGGAGACGGTGTGCTCCCGGGTCGCCTCGGCGCGCCCGCACCTCCCCGTTCCCGACCCGTTTCCCCGGGCTCCCGTCCTTCCTCGTCCCGTCCGGCCGGTCGTCGTGGGAGCAGGCCCCGCCGGGCTGTTCGCCGCGCTCACCCTCGCCCGGTACGGCGCACCGCCGATTCTGCTGGAGAGGGGACGGCCGGTCGAGGAGCGTTCCCGGCAGGTCGCAGCCTTCTGGAAAGAAGGGGCGCTGGACCCGGAAAGCAACGTGGCGTTCGGGGAGGGCGGAGCGGGGACGTTTTCCGACGGGAAGCTGACCACGAGGATCGGGGACCCGTTGGTCGAGCACGTGATCCGGCTGTTCGCGGAGTTTTCCGGGCTTCCCGAGCTTCCCCGGGAGGCGAAACCGCACGCGGGGACGGACCGCCTCCGGAAGTTCTGCGTCCGGATGCGGGAGGAGCTTGCGTCGCTTGGGGCGGATATCCGGTTCGGCGCCCGGCTCGAAGAGACCGGGACGGAAGGGGGGGAAGTCCGGTCGGTCCGTCTGTCCACCGGGGAGGAAATTCCCTGCGAGGTGCTGGTGCTGGCGATCGGGCACTCCGCGCGGGACACGGTGCGGATGCTCCTTGGCCGGGGCGTGCGGATGGCCGCGAAACCGTTTGCGGTAGGGTTTCGCGTGGAGCATCCGCAGGAGCTGATCGACAGGATCCAGTACGGGAAGATGGCGGGGCATCCCGGTCTTCCCGCCGCGGACTACCGGCTGGCGGCGCGCTCGCCTTCCGGGCGCGGGGTCTATACCTTCTGCATGTGCCCGGGAGGAGAGGTCATGACCGCCTCGACCGGTCCCGACGAGATGCCGGTGAATGGAATGAGCGCGCACGCCAGGAATTCGGGGTTCGCCAACAGCGGTATCGTGGCCACCGTGACGGCGGACGATTTCGGGGCCGGCGACGTTCTGGCCGGCGTTACCTTCCAGAAGACCCTCGAGGCGCGGGCGTATCGGAAAGGCGGCGGCGGGTTCGGCCTTCCCGCCATGAACCTGATGTCCTTCCTCCGGGGGAAGGACCGGAACCTCTCCCGGGGACGGGCGCTGGCGCCCCGGGTCGTGCGGGCGAACCTCGCCGGGATCCTTCCTCCCCGCGTGGAGGGGGACATCCGTAACGGGCTGGAAACGTTCGGGAAGTCTTTGCGCGGGTTCCTCTCCCAGGAGGCGACCCTCTACGGGGTGGAGTCCCGCACTTCTTCCCCGGTGCGCATCGAGCGGGAGAATTATGAATCGGTTACGGTAAAAGGGCTGTATCCTGTGGGAGAAGGGGCGGGGTATGCAGGCGGGATCGTATCCTCCGCAGTGGACGGGATTCGCGCCGCGCTCCGCATTCTGGAGAAATTCACCGGCCAAAGGACGGAATAGACGATGCAGAAGATAAAGTTCGTGAAGGATATCAAGGAAGGGGAGCAGATCCGGGACCTCTTCCTGGTCAGCAACAAGGCGGTGCTTTCGAGCAACGCGGGGAAGGCATACATCAGCCTCGGCCTGCGCGACCGGACGGGGCAGGTGGAATGCCGCGTGTGGGACCGCGCCGATGAGATCGCGAAGCGGTTTGACCGGGACGACATCGTGGAAGCAACCGGAAGCGCCATCCAGTATCAGGGGCGCATCCAGCTCAAGGTGCACGATGTCCGGAAGGTGGAGGGGGAGACGGACCTGGGCGATTTTCTCCCCGTGACGGGAAAGGGGATCGAACCTCTCTGGGAAACGCTGCAGGCGCTGGTCGGGGAAGTGAAGGATCCGGACCTCTCCCGGCTGCTCGCGAGAATCTTCCCGGATCCCCCGGAGACGGAGACGGCGCGCCGGTTCCGGCAGGCCCCGGGGGGTAAGAGCATGCACCACGATTACATCGGCGGCCTCCTGGAACACACCGTGTCGGTCGCCGCGATCTGCCGCTTCCTGTCGTCGCACTACGAGGGGGTGGACGCGGACATGCTGACCGCCGGCGCGCTTCTCCACGACATCGGGAAGGTGGGGGAGCTCTCCTACGAAGGGGCCTTCGACTACACGGACGAGGGACGCCTGCTCGGCCACCTGTACATGGGCGCCGAGTGGGTTAGCGGGGAATGCGCCCGGATCGAGGGCTTCCCCCCCGACAAGGCGATGCTCCTCA